>JBOGOU010000001.1:0-16312 GCA_050748205.1 Pyrinomonadaceae bacterium
AAGGAGAGCAGACGTGAGAATCAGAGTGATGGCGATCTGGGCAGTGGTGCTTTCGTTTAGTGTCCTCTGTGTATCGGCGCAACAGCCGGTTCAAACGCCCGTCGAGCAGCAAGTGCCTCTAACAGAATCGGCAATTGCACTTGATATCAAAGGCACACAGGCACTAGAAGGAAGGTTGCGCACGACGGCTTTGAATGGCGCGCCCGACACTCCCATCACCAACATCAACCTCATTATCAAGAATGTCAGCCCTCTGGCTTACAGCTACGTATCGGGTGTGGTTACCTTCTACGATAATGCTCAGATTCGTTGCGGCGAAGGTATGTTCAGAGCTGATGCTCTGCTGCCGGGCGAGTCCTTTGAGGCAGACACTCCAGGGATTCGCGTGCGTTGCGCACCCGCAAGCTGGCGCATTGTTGCCACTAATCTACTTCCCCGGCTGTCGCCAGGTCTGATTGGAGTGGAAACGATAGCCAGACCCGCAAACCTCATAATCAGCGTTGACGGAGAAGAGCATCCGATTCAATTGGATAAACCGATGGTTCTCAATTTGGGGGAGAGACAGCGAACTATCATTGTTCGCCAAAGCCCATAGTCTGTTTAGTGTAAGAGTACTTGACGGCATGATTGCGCAGTTCTAGGATTAACGGCAAAACGACAGTGTGATTTAGCGGGGCAAGGAGTATTCACATGGCAGACAATCAGGACAAGAAGAAGTGTGCGCATCCGGCATGCGACTGCCCACCCGAGGAAGGCAGCAAGTATTGCGGCGAGTACTGCGAGGAGGCTGAAAAAACCGGTGTGCTGGAGATCGGCTGCAGTTGTGAGCACGCTGCCTGCCGCTAATAACGATCAGCCTCGGTCGCTCAGGCCGAAAATATCTGCGTTTCAAAGACTCTCGCTTAGTTTTCCCATACCCTGCGACCCCCTACCGGTTTGATTAGGATTTGCAACTAAATTGCAATCTTGCCGCCGCCTGTCTGACGGCAACGTCTACTAGGATCTTCTTCATCTTTTAACCAAGACAAACAAAAGCTGAGGAGTGCCGGGAAGCCGGCCGAGTCAGCGCGCTCACTTTCCGGGCGTTGTTTGAGTCCATTCGATAATTCTTGGCTTTTCGAGAGGCAAAACTATTGGGGGTACACACTATGAGAACCATCTTGGCGTTAAGCCTGACCATGACCTGCACTTTGACCGCTTACTCACAGCAAACTAGAACGAGTTCGCGAACCCAAGGCAGCAGCAACTCATCTTTATCTGCAACACAAGCTGGGCGGAGCATCGACATTCAGTCGGGCACTCGTTTGGCAGCGGAATTACAAAACACCGTAGACGTGCGCAGAGCTAAGGTCGGAGATCAGGTGATTCTGAAAACTACCAAGGCGATCAAATCTGAAGGCCGAACCGTGGTCGACAAGGGTGCGCGGCTGATTGGCCACGTAACCGAGGTCGAGCAGAAGACGAAGGCCAACGGAGCATCGCGAATTGGCATTGTGTTTGATCGCTTGGAGAACGGTTCGCTGGAGGTGCCAATTTCAGCAACCATCTCCTCTATCACGAGAGGCAGCGCAGACGCTAGGGTTAGTGACGATGATCTCTTTTCCACTAACGCAAGTGCGAGTTCAACCACGTCTACTCGCTCGACGTCAACAGCGCCGGGCGGTGGTGTGCTCGGCGGTGTAGCAAACACTGCGGGCGGAGTGGTGAATACCACGGGAAATGTCGTAGGCAGTACGACCTCTTCCGTAGGGGCCACCGTTGACTCGACGACAGCCGTCGCCGGCGGAAATGCGTCGGGCCTGGGGCGTTCGCTTGGCCGGATCCAAGTCAGTGAATCCAGTAGCACAACAGCGGACGGCGGAGCGCTGTTGACTCTTCGCGGTGAAGACCTTCGTCTGGAGAAGGGAACGAGATTCAATCTCGTGGTAAATCAGTCCGCGAGCATGAGCACCTCAAAAGACCAATAATAGGAACAGCAATCCCGAGCAACAAGACGGCGACGCGTTCAAGCGCGTCGCCGTTCTGTTGTGTTCATGCTGGCCAAGCCGATGGAATCCGGTTTTCCGTGGTGAAAAAGACGTTATTCACCACAGAGACACAGAGTGCATTGAGAACAGCTTTCCTGACTCTAAGGAAGAGATCACGGATTTTGCTCACGGATATTTCTCCACTCCTGCCTTATAATCAATCGGAAATTTACACGTAGAGAACCATGAAGATGCTCCCTATTCTTATTGAACTGCAACGTCTGAAGCGTCTGGATCGCACTGGCTGGACGCTGCGCGGCCTTCCGAATGGCACCGAGTCAGTGGCCGCGCATTCCTTTGGAGTCAGCGTGACTGCCATGATGCTGGCTGATGAGCTTGCGGAGCGTGGGAGCCCGGTTGATACGGAAAGGGTTTTGCGAATGGCCTTGTTACACGACTGGGCTGAGACGCGTGTCGGTGACATGCCGCGAACTGCGATCGCCTATTTTGGAGACACCGTGAGGAAGCGCGCGGAAACTACTGCCTTTACTGACATCGTTAGCGGAATAGGAGCGGCAGAGTCGCGATACCGGGAGCTTTATGACGATTATGAGCAACGCAAGAGCCTGGAGGCGCGGTTGGTTAAGGCCGCGGACGTAATCGATCTGCTGGTGCAGGCGCTGGCGCTGGAACGTGCGGGCGCGAGGGGGCTGGACGAATTTTGGGAAGTTTTGGAATTCAGAGACTTCCATCTTGAGGGTCCGGCAAAGGAAATCGTAAATGAAGTCTTGCGCGCCCTCGAGGCTGCGCGGAACCTAGACTAGGTTAGATGGTTGTTATTCGGAAACATACATGTTTGAGTTCCTAACAGACTTTTTCCGGTCGATAACGCTGCAAGGGGCCCTCGTTGGGTTTTTGATCTTCGTATTAACGCTGGGAATAAGCCTGGCAATCGTTTCCGTCGTTCTCGTGAAATTGCCAGCCACGTATTTTAAAGAATCTCATGAGAGGGATTTTCTCGGCGCTCGATCTCCGGCAATTCGTTGGGTCGCGATCGTCGGAAAGAACCTTCTGGGCGTGGTTCTGGTTCTGCTCGGCATTGTCTTGTCTATTCCAGGAGTTCCGGGCCAAGGCCTACTAACTATTTTGCTGGGAATAATGTTGCTTGATTTCCCCGGCAAACGCAGGTTGGAGAGCCGGCTGGTTAGTCGACCGACGATTTTCAATGCCATAAACAAATTACGGCACAGATTTGGCAAGCCGGCGCTTGAGGTGGATTAAATCCCCTTTGGAGTCGGCGTTTCGTCGTTTTTGAGGCAGCTCCATTCACGCAATGATTGCGTCGCCTGTAATGAAAATGCTGCGCCTGACCGCGCTTCAGGCGAAAAGCCGGTGCGTTGACAATGAAAAGTCTCTTTGTTAGGTTGAACCGCTGTCTCAGACAGCTGGCGCTACGAGCTGTTCGTAAAGCGCCCAAAGGCTCTTGTTAATGGTCAATTCAAGTCTTGCTCCTAATCGCTTTCTCTCTCGGTTACTCGTATCCCTGACGCTCATTTCAGGCCTGCTTGCTATGACCGGCTGCGGTCTCTTTGGCACGCACAAGAGTGTGCAGGTGCCACCGCTGCTTACTCCTCTGGCGGAAGCAAACAAGGTGCAACTCATAGCTGAAGTGAATCGGCTGGCCGCCGTAAAATCGATTCATGGACGGGTCGATATTACGTTTGAGGACACCTCCTTTGCGGATATGGGAATCGCCGAGAAATACCGTCAGGCTGATGGCACGGTTACGCTTCAACGGCCCGGCAAGGTTTACCTGATAATTCAAGTACCCTTTATCGCGACCGATATAGCTCAAATGACTTCAGATGGGGAGAGCTTTCGAGTTGCGGTGCTCCAGGGCGAAGAGAAATACCGTCGATTCGTGAAAGGCACCAACAATGCGGTTTATGAAAAACTCGAATTGAATGGGTCAGATACTCAGGCCGGCAAAAGCAAGAAGAAGACGATGACCGGAAAGGAAACAGTAAGCGCGCTATCCAATCTGCGTCCCCAACACTTGACTGAGGCTTTTATGATCCGCCCCATCGGCGAATCCAGCCAGTCAGGTCTCATCTATTCGCAAAGCGAATTTTTTCAGGAGGAACCCGACATGCGGCCGCGGGCAAACAAGAGTTCACGCGTCGTTCGCGGCTATTTCCTTCTAGAAGAGTTCTCGCCAGTCTCGGAGGATGAGATCCGTTTGCAGCGTCGCTTTTGGTTTGACCGCGTTGGCGGCATTCGCCTGGCGAGGCTGCAGACATACGATGATCGAGGTCAGTTGGTGACCGATGTCGCTTATTGGGACGATAAGGCCGTGGGAGGGGACGGGCGTAAGCTGCCATCGCGAGTGGATATCACAAGGCCGCACGATCATTACCGTTTAAGCATTACTTATCAGGCGCCTGAATCGATAGACATCGACCGGGAATACAAGGCGGAAGCGTTTGTTCTGGAGAACAGATGGCAGTTGCCAGAGGTTGATCTCGACGCTCGTCAAAACAACAAGAGGGCCAAAGTTAGTCAATAACAGATTGCCGGGTGCTAGATATAGGCGGCAGATTGTATTAACATTTGACGCTTAAATCGTTGGCATCCGTTTTTTTATCTAGGGCATGCGGCCGCTACCCGAGGGTACGGCACTCCCTGGTAGCTAAAAGTGCTCCCCGGAATCCATCTATTCTTCTAATGAGAATGATTCTGCAGGCAGAGGACCTCGTTAAGGTCTATCGTGTTGGCAAGGTTGATGTGCCGGCACTGCGTGGGGTATCCCTTCACGTCCAGGAAGGTGAGTTCGTAGCCATAATGGGACCTTCGGGGTGTGGCAAATCTACGATGTTGCACCTCCTGGGAGGGCTGCTAACGCCCACTAGCGGCCGGATAATCGTTGATACCGAAGACTTGACTGCCGCTTCCGATGCAAAGCGAACTGACATTCGACGTCGAAAAATCGGTTTTGTCTTTCAGCGGTTCAACCTTTTTCCCACTTTAACAGCCGAAGGAAATCTGCGTTTGGCTGAACGCATTCACGGCAACGGTGGAGAAGATTCCGCACGGCGTCGCGAGGTGCTGCGGCTGCTGGGGTTGGAAGACAAGCTGCATCATAAACCGCTCGAGCTGTCCGGTGGAGAACAACAGCGTGTAGCACTAGCTCGGGCGGTCGTCACCAGGCCGGCCATCGTTCTGGCAGACGAACCCACAGGAAACCTCGACTCGGAGAACTCAGCCCTGGTGCTGAACATGTTTCAGGAGCTGAATTACCGCTTTAACCAAACCATCGTGATGATTACCCACAACCCTGAAGCTGCAGCAATGTGCCGACGAATAGTACAAATGCGCGACGGTCATATTCTTGAGCCAGCGGCGAGTGTTCAGATGTAAACAACTGGATTCACGAGGAATTGAGGACAGTTAAACCTCAAAACGGTTATTATGCCGGAGAGGCGTGAGATTTGCTAAGACTCTTGCCGGAGAGCCCGAAGAGGCCTATTTGCTGAGTACCATCAAGAACATTTTCCTTTGGAGGTATGCCAGGAATACATGGCAGTGGGACGTCCTTTGTGCTCTCATTCTGGTTTTTATTTTTCTGACCCCGAAAAGCTGGTTTGAAGGTAGCAAACGGCGGTCTGCTCTGGCGCATCAAAACCGGGTCACAGGAACCCTGCTGGTGGGGCCGGAAGTTATTGAAAATGAATCAGATAACACCAAATTGAAGCAGCGGGTCAGGGCTCTCAGCGGTCGAGTCGATGCCGAGATAGTTGAGGTACGGAAGATATTGGACAAGGAAGGACGGACGCTCGGCTATCAGGTTGACATACGCTAGCCTTCCCCTATAATCGCAGGGTTTTTTCGGACCAGGGAGGGAAGAGTATTATTTTAGGAGTTCATATGAAGAGATTTATCCCTCCGGCTATCGCAATTCTAGTGGTGGTAGCGGCGCTTATAGCTGCTGCCCCCAAAGAGACTGCCGGACAGAGTGCGGGTTTGGTTAGTTCGGTATTGAACCGCATGGAGCGGAATCGGCAGAGTCTGAAATCGCTTCGTGCTGGGATCAGCATGGAGAAATATAACTCCCAGCTTGGCTATGCTGACAGTTACAACGGGATAGTGCTCTATGTGCCGTCAAGTGGTCGCGAGGGGTCAGTGCGTATTGAGTGGCGCAGTCCGCAGCACGAGATCCTGGCCGTAAACAACGGGAAGTACACCCTTTTCCGACCCCGCCTGCGTGTTGCTTATGTCGGCAGTTCAACGTCGAATCGTAACAAGGCTGGCGGAATCCTGGAAATGATGTACATGTCGCGTCAACAACTTGAGGCGCGTTTCCAACCCGTGCAAGACGTTCGCGAGGAAACCCTGTGGGGTGGAGTTAGCACTATCCACTTGAAGCTTGTGCCAAAGAGCAATGCAAGCTTTAAGTATGCCGAGATCTGGGTCGATTCTTCGGGGATGCCGGTACAAACGAAGATCGTCGAGAAGAACGACGATGCGACAACCATGCGGCTAACGGCGATGGAAAAAAACACTAAGATCGCGTCCGAAGAGTTTAGCCTCAAGCTGGATTCGGACGTCAAAATTGTAAAAGGCTAAGGTCTCGTCGAAGGTTTATAACCTAAGGGGCTCTGTCGTTGAAGACCAGAGCCCCTTTGACTTTAGTTCGCATTTAGCGCGCGAGGCCCTCTTGCTTTTGCTCGGCATTAGTCGCATATTCTTGCGCGTCTAATCGAAGACCCAGCTGATAGCTTCTGAGGGTGCATTAGTCTTTCTGGAAGATGAGAAAAACCAAGTTTCTTAAACTCAAACTGCGCGAGGCCAGTTTTATCAGCCGGGCTCTACTTTCCAGCCGTCATCCCGTCCTTGCTCATCTAATTCCCATGCGCCGCTGCAACCTGGCTTGCGGTTACTGTAATGAGTACGACCATTCCTCATCGCCTGTAGCGCTGCAGATCATCAAGAACCGCATTGACAAGCTTGCGTCTCTGGGGACTTCGATCATCACCATTTCAGGTGGCGAGCCGATGATGCATCCCGAGCTCGACGAGATCATCCATCACATTCGCATGCGAGGCATGATTGCCGGTCTGATTTCAAACGGTTACTACTTCACGCCTGAGAGAATCAAGCGGCTAAACAAAGCGGGCCTTGAGTATCTCCAGATAAGCATTGACAACGTCGATCCGGATGAAGTTTCGCGAAAGAGCCTGCGCGTGCTGGATAAGAAACTGCGGTATCTCTCCGAGCACGCCGACTTCCACGTCAACATTAATTCGGTTATTGGCGGCGGAATTAAGAAACCTGATGATGCGCTAACGGTTGCGCGCCGTGCCGTTGATTTGGGGTTTTCGACAACCGTCGGAGTTATTCACGATAGCGACGGGACGTTAAAACCACTTTCAGCAAAAGAGAAGGACATCTTCCAACAAGTCAAGAAACTTGGAAATAAGGATCACGCACGCCTCAATTGGTTTCAGGACCATATCGCCGAAGGTAAGCCATATAACTGGCGCTGCCGTGCCGGAGCACGCTATCTTTACATCTGCGAAGACGGCCTGGTCCACTGGTGCTCTCAGCAGCGGGGCTATCCGGGCATTCCCCTCGAAGAATACACGATGGAAGATTTCGATCGGGAATACAACACGGAAAAGTGGTGCGCGCCAACGTGCACGTTGCAGTGCGTTCACCAGGTTGGCATTCTCGACAACTGGCGCGATCCCCAAAGGACACCGGCGCAAATGGCCCAGGAGCGTGAGAAGAAAGAAACAGTTGGCGAGATGGTTCGCGTGGAGTGAACCTTCCCTGACAGTGCCTCTCTCCGCAACACTGACTCGGAACCATTTGCGGTAGCCAATGGATCCTAAACTCAACTCAAACAGGAACTCTCAACCAAGTTTGCATTGAGTTCAGGATCCATTGGCTACCGCAAATGGTTCTGTTGTTGTCTGGTGGTGTTTACGTCGAATGCTACTCGCGCACGGGCTGTAGCGCAGAAACTATCTGGCAACGGCTGAGTGCAGGTCCTGGTCTGAAGGAACTTTTGGTATTCGAGTCTCGCCTCGTTAGGGTGGTTGATTAGGTCCAACAGAGTAGCGATGCGAAAGGCGATCAGGTCATCTGTTTCCCCGCCTTCTTCCGCCATGCGAAATTCCGTCAAAGCCCCGCTCCAGTCGCCGGTCTCAACAAGCTCGATTGCCAGCAGCTTATGTGTGTGGGGATTGTCTTCTTTCGAGAGCGCCGCACGATACTCATCAATCGTCCTGCCCGGTTGGCCGCTAATTTTGGCGTGGGCCGCTCGGGCCAGGTGCGCATCAATACTCTGGTAATCCCAGTGTAGATAGAGCGCAATCGAGGAAAGTACTACAGCGGCGTATGCCAGGGGCACACTAATTCGCCACTTCGGGACAAGGCTGGAAACATTGCTCCCGCGATTTTCACCCTCTGCGTTTGAACCGCGCCGTTTCCGAACGAAGCGGATGACGAGATAGAGAGGAAGAACAATGAGAGGGAAAAACAGTGTTCCTAAGGCCCAGGCCGTTGCATGAAAGAGAGAAAACTGGCGCTGTCGTGCACTTACCAGTACCCAAATCGATGCGAGCGCGGAAAGGACCAAGGCTACCGGCCGAATTAGATCAAAAAACTCCCCGGCAGAGATGTTTAGTTGCAAGCTCACGTACGGGTTGCCGAGATTGCTTCGCCGACCGTGAAGAGTGTTACTGAACTGGAAAGGCCGAGACCCGATAGCCGGCCCGCCATGATCACAATCATGTCACCAGTCTCCACGACGCCCGCCTCAAGCAAAGTCTTCTCTCCGCATTTCAACATTTCTTCAGTTGACGTCGCTGGCGGTGTGATCAACGCCTCAACTCCCCAAATCAGCGAGAGCTCGTTCTGCACGTGGGTGGAGTTGGTGAGCGCGATGATTCGTTGCCCGGGACGCAAAGCCGAAAGCCTCCGAGCCATCAGGCCCGACTCTGTTAAGACAGCAGTTACCCTGGTCCCCATCTCCTCAGCAGCAAATGCTGCGGCCTCGCAGAGCGCCCGGCTGACTCTTCCTGATTGTTTGCCGGCCCACTTCGCCACATTATCGGAATCCTTTTCCCTTCCTGATTCCGCAGATTCAATAATGCGGGTCATAGTCTCCACAGCCGGAACGGGATAGAGGCCCGTAGCGGTTTCGTTTGACAACATGAGAGCGTCGGTCCCGTCCCAGACTGCGTTGGCGACGTCGGAAGCCTCTGCGCGGGTTGGCCTGGGATTGGTAACCATTGATTGCAACATCTGGGTCGCAGTAATCACCATTTTTCCAGCCCGCACTGACTTTTCAATGATCTTTTTCTGATAGACCGGAACCAGCTCCACGCTGGTTTCTACGCCGAGATCTCCGCGCGCAACCATGATTGCATCGGTAGCGGCAATGATCTCATCGAGATGAGCAATCGCCTCAGCCTTTTCGATCTTTGCTACCAAGGGGGCACGTCCGCCCGCTTTGTTGATCAAGCTCTTCGCCAGAATGCAGTCCTCGGCGCGTCGTACAAAGGAGAGAGCAATGTAGTCAACGTCCTGCGCGACCGCCCACTTGAGGTCTTCAATGTCCTTTTCTGTTAATGAGGCAATAGGTAAAGGTATGCCGGGCAGGTTAATACCCTTTCGCTCACCCAGGATACCGCCGTTTATCACACGGCAAACGACGTCGGTTTCAGTTGTGCGCTCTACCTCGAGCGCTATGGCGCCGTCGTCGAGAAGAAGCCTGGCGCCGGGCTGCACTACTCGGGGAAGGTCAGGATAGTTTGTGGAAACCTGGCTGGCATCACCGGGCACTGGGCGCGTTGTGATCGTAAACGTAGCTCCCGTCTCGAGCGTGACAGGCTGGCCGTCTTTGAGCTGAGAGGTACGTATTTTTGGCCCAGATAGATCCACAAGCACTGCAAGCGGTCGTTTGAGTTTTAGCGCCGCGGCGCGTGCTCTGCGAATGTCTTCTGCTTTTTCTTCCTGCGTGCCATGGGACATATTTATGCGCACGCCGTTGGCACCGGCGGAGATCAAGGCCTCCATGACAGCCGGAGTGCGCGATGCCGGTCCAAGTGTTGCCAGGATTTTTGCTTGCCGCATGCTTTAAGTGTCCCTCTCGTCTTTGTCTAGTAGAGTCCTGGAACTATCGCCGGCACGCTTCGAGCATAGGATTCAAATTCCGGTCCGAACGTTTCTCTTAAGAGGCGCTCTTCGCTCCTGATGCGAATCACAGTCCCAACAAAGAAGATTACCAGAGCCACAATCAAAGCAAGTCAGTGGCTGACAGCAAGTCCCGTTGCCAGTTCTAGCGCCTTGACTGATGTAATGGCCGTGAAAGGGGCACGACGCATAGACCAGACAACTGCATATGACAGACCTTGGAGCACAACACCGAGAATGGATGCGCGGTCACGCTTCTGGTCGGGAACCGACTGCGGCTTTTTGCGAATGAGGAATATGCCCGCAAACAAGCACCGTTTGTGCCTTCCTGATCAGTTGTTCTCGAAACATGCTTCGCTCCAAACGGGGAGGTAGTCGAACAGGATTTTCACTGCGAACCAGAAATGAGCTCGGACCGAATTACTTGCTCCAACTTTCCGGTTGTCGAGTCGTCATAGCCAATAATTCTTCTTACCAGTTGTCCCTTACGATCGAATACAAATGTTTGCGGAATAGTATCGTTGTCTGAGAGGAAGAGATCATTCAGAGGCTTATCTGGAAATCCCAAAGGGTACGAAATGTGGAATTCACTCGCAAAGCTCGCGACCTTCACACGATCGTCGGGTCCGCCAACATTCAGGCCTATAACTTGTAGGCCCTGCGCACCCGTGCCCTGCTGCAGTTCGACAAGATGTGGAATGCTCTTACGGCAAGGCGCGCACCAGGTAGCATAAAAATCGAGCACCAACACCTTGCCGCGATAGTCTGCGAGCCTCGCTCGCTGGCCGTCAAGAAGCGTCCAGCCCATCTCGGCGCTGGAGGCGGCAGTAACAGGAGGCATCGGATATGTAGTGTTGGGCGCACCGGTCAGAATGGGTGTCGCTTCGTTTGAAGTGTTTGTTCCCTTCGGATTGCAGGCAGCAAATAGAACCGCACTAATCACAAGCAGCCAAAGCGACAGAGTGTTGGGTTTGCCGTTTCTAGAAATAGACATGGGCTTTGCCTGCGGTGAAAGTATTCTACACGACCGGCGACGAATCACGAGCACCGTCGGTGCACCAGGGGGTAGGAGTTGGAATCCGTGATTTTGAACCGGCTCGATCAACTAAGTGCCCAGACTATGAGTTGTCTTCAGTTGAATTCTTGGACGGGCTGTGAGTGTCTGTGTGCTCGGTAGGAACCGGTTTGCCGGGCACGCGATATTCCTCGCTTACCCAACGGCCCAGATCGACCATTTTGCAGCGTTCGGAACAAAATGGACGAGAAGGATTGTCTTTTACGTCGACAGGCTTACCGCAGGTTGGACACTTCATAGGAGGGAATGGGCACGCGGATTAGCTACTATTTCAGTTTGCCAGCCCCCTAGCGCGCGCAAGCGATTCAGGTCGCTTCACCAGGATTCGTCGGTTGACGAATTCAATCGTACCTTCCCGGCGCATGGCGTTCAAGCGCACGGTGACGCTCTCCCGCGTGGATCCCACGATGGAAGCAATTTCGCGATGAGGCAGGGGAATGTCTATCAACACGCCTTCGCGTTCGGGCACGCCATAGCGGGCGGAAAAATCGGCAAGCAGCCGGTCCAGCCGCGCGGGAATGGCATTGAGGGCAAAATCGGCGAGGCGCCGCTCTGCATGTTCAAGTCGTTGACCGATCAGACGGAAAGTGTAATCATGAAGACGGTCGTCCTCAGCCATGCCCCTTTGGAAGTCCCCCGCAGGAATTCTTAATAGTCGTGAGTTTGCATAGGCAACAGCGGAGTTTTCCCGCCGTCCGGCTGTTGAATAGAGCGCTGACTCGCCGAAGAGGGAGCCCTCTGAAAGTATGTCAATCACGGCTTCTCGCTCGCCGTCGTGGTCTATGCGGCAGAGCTTGATTCTTCCTTGTACGATGGCATACAACGAGTCAGCGGCGTCCCCGGCGCGGTAAACGAAACGTCGACGACGGAGGTCGAGCACGACCGAGCAATTCACGAGATGTGACACTACTTGGTCATTAAGGGTTGGGCCAAAATCGAGCTGCCGGATTAGGGAGGCGAGATCTGCGGCCGTCAGAGCATGGACACGCTTAGGTTGCATGACTATCTTGTCCCTGTCTCTCATGGGAGATTGAGTTAAAGGCTCTCGGTTAAATTTCGATGACCGCACAAAGCGTCGATCTATCGATCCTCTTTGTTATGTAGCTGTACTGAAAATGTAAGGAAACCCCTGGGAACTTTTCTCGAGGTCGTGAACTCTTTCAGTTATTGCACGGATCGGATAATTGGGCGTGTACAAAGCGAAACGGACAATTACTGAATGGACAAACTTTAACACGAAGCCTTTGGCCGCGCAAGGACTATATATAGCATCCAAATCTTTGGACCATGGTGGGGAAATTCCACATTTTGGTGGTCGATGACGACCCTGACAAGCTGAGCCTGCTGGAGGTCACCCTCAGCATGGCCGGTTACGAAGTCCGGACGGCCAGGGACGGCGAAGAGGGCCTTGCGGCCGTTGCTTCGTTCGAGCCTGACCTGGTGATTTCCGACATAATGATGCCAGGAGTCGATGGCTATGAATTGGCCCGTCGCATTCGCGAAAACCCGCGGACGAAGTTCATCCCCATAATCTTGCAGACGGCCGCCGGGTACAGGGTTGAGGACCAGCGCCTCGGTTCGGAGGTTGGTGCGCTGGGCTATTTCACAGATCCTACGGATCTCGATCTGCTACTCTCGCGTGCTCGAACATTGCTCGATTTCAAGGCTTACCTGGACACCTGTGAGGAACAAGCCTTCACGGACCACCTGACCGGGCTCGCAAATCGTCGCCGCTTTGAACGTCACCTGGAACGTGAGGTTGCCCGGACGATGCGGTATGGCCGTCCATTTTGTCTTCTGATGCTGGACATAGATCGCTTCAAGCAGGTCAACGACAACCATGGCCACGAGGCAGGCGACGAGGCGATCAAATACCTGGCGAAGGCCTTGCAGGAGGGCACTCGCGGTATTGATCTCGCGGCCCGCATCGGCGGTGAGGAGTTTGCGGTTGTTCTGACGGAAACGAGTCTGGGCGGTGCAATGGAAGTCGCGGAGCGTCTGCGACTGGCCATTAACGGGCTTGAAATACCCACTGTGGGGCGAATTGCGGCGAGTTTTGGAGTTGCAGAGTGTCCCACCTCGGCTCAAACTGACCGAGAGCTTTTGGCCGCGGCTGATGCCGCGTTGTACGAAGCTAAGAGACAAGGGCGGAACAGGGTGGCTCCCGCCCCGGTAGGAGAATCGAACTCCGCGGAAACGGCAAACGTACAGTAAGGCGGTGACCAGTGATAACTGATAAGTGTTAAGGTAACGGCCAGGAAATCCAAGAGAAGCTTGAAATCCGAAATCCGAAATCCCGAAATCCGAAATTCAGACACGAGGTAGCAATGGCTGATTACAAAGAGAAGATTGACGAATGGCAGCGAGCGGCACGGCACAAAGCCCGCGAGCTTGATGAGAAGTATGCAATCTCTGATCTTGTGGAGGAGGGTTCCCGTGTTGCCGGTGAGGCAGCCAAGCGCGGTGCGGAAACTTTTTCTAACAGCGCCGAGAAATTACGGGTTGAAGCTGAACGGCTGACCGACGAAGCCGAAGTCGGCGATGCAGCGAAGCGATTAGCCGGAGACGCTGTGCGCACGGCGAAGCAGGCTGGTAAGGCTTTCCGAGGTGTCGCCGGCGACGCCGGTAAGAAAGTCGGCGAAGTTATGGATGACGCCAAAGCCTACTACGAGCGTGCTTCAAAGATTTATGATACGGGAGCCAGGTTCACACGTGCCTCAAGCGCGGCTACCGTGGGCGTCTTGAAAGCCCGCGATTGGATTAAAGAAAATCCGGGAAAGGCCGCGCTGGTCTCCTTCTCGTTGGTGCTGGGAGTGAGAATGGGAGCTTCTTTCCCTGGGCTGGATTCCGTTCTGTTGGGCTCACATCCACACTGGCTGACACACTCAGCGCTGCCCGTTTTTGGCATTCACAAGCTCACCGAGAAGTTTGAAAGCCATTTGCGAAAACAAGAAGAATTAATTGACCAGGGAAAGCTGACTGAGGCCGAGCGTAAACGGGTCGAGTTTGAACGCAATATTACGAAGTATGTTGGCGCTCCCCTGCTTGGCGCATTCAGTTGTGCCGCTGGAGCGGTAATGTTTGCGCAGATCATACAGCCGGGGCACATTACCGGGGCGCCGATTAGCTGGCTTCTGGGAGGCAATCCCTTTCTCGACGGCGTCTGGCTTTTTGCCAACGGCATTATCTGCTTTCATCAAGGCTATAAGTTTTTCATGATCGCGCTCGCCAATCAAGATGAGGTTGCGCGCGTTATGCGTGAGATTAAGGGATTGCTGCCGGCGCCTGCTACGTCTTGATAAAGGGAAACGATATACGCCTGAACTATCAACCAATCGTGATGGGGAAGGGCCAGAAAGATAGCGCAAAGACGATGAGTGTAATGATTGCGATCCAAATGCGGGCCGTTCCGAGTGGCTCCATGTATTCCGGTTGTGGATGTCGCACTTTCAGCATGATGGCCAGCAAAACGGTATAGAGAAATCCACTGGGACTGCCATGCCATAAGAACCCCAATGCTGCCAGGATAACCATCGTTACAAACGCAACTCGACCGATCACCTTATGCGCTCGCGGACCGAAAAGGGCAAAGGTCCCATGTCCACCGTCCAGTTGTCCCACCGGCATAAGATTCAAACTCGTAACCAGCAGTCCTATCCACGCAGCCATGTAGTAGGGGTTGGTAGGAGCATAGGGATCCAACGGTTGGGCGAGGACCTTCGCCATCAGGCGAAAGAGCATTGGGTCATGAAATATGATTCCGTAGTCGCCGCCTGGCAACGCGGGACGCATGCTCAGAAGGCCCATTAAAGCTACGGGCACCGTAACTACAAAGCCTGCCAATGGACCCGCTAAGCCGATGTCGAAAAGCGCGCGGCGAGAAGGAATGGGTGCTTTGATCTTGATGAATGCGCCAAAAGTTCCGGCCAGAAACAACGGCGGTGCTGGAATGAAGAAAGGAAGCGTTGCGCTCACGCCGTAACGGCGACACGCTACATAATGGCCCATCTCATGGGCAGTGAGGATGGCCAACAACGCTCCAGAAAAGAGCAAGCCTTCTCTCAGAAGGTAGGGATTCGAGATAGCGAAATCAAGCAGAGCGACGACGCTTTTGACATAGTAGTGCGGCACATACAGGAGATAGTCGATGGCGCTCGACAGAGGAGGCGCCGGCACATCGATGGGTGGGGCAGCGGTGACTATTCCCGCTACAGTGGTTGTAATTGCTGTGATCAGGAAGAGTGCCGTGTGTTGTACCCATTCGCGGCCACTGGGTTTTACTGCCACGCGAAAGGTGGCACGGTCGGGAGCTTCAACATATGGAGGGATTGCCTGTACCGATTCTGCCATTGAGTGATGATTAGAGTTTAAAGGCTAGAGTCTGGATGCCTGTCGTCCAGTCTCTAGCCTAAGGAAACTCAGCTGCGTCATTCCTTCTGTCTAAAAGTCTGAGTCGCTCTCCTCGGAATCCTCGCCGATCAGTTCGCCATCCTCGTGAGCTTGCAACTCCTTGCCCGGCTTAAATCGAATCGTCTTGCCAGAAGGTATAGCCACCTCCTCGCCCGTTCTCGGATTTCGGCCGACGCCCCGTTTCCTGGGTTTTACGACAAAGACGCCGAAGCCGCGCAGTTCGATGCGCTCGCCGCGTGTCAGCGCTTCCTTCATCGAGTGGAAAAGCGCGTCAACCGCCTGTTCGGCCTTCATTTTGGGAACCCCTGTCTTTTCCGCTACGCGGTTGATGATATCCAGTTTAATCACGACTTCAGCCTCCGTCTATTCCGAGAAGGGAATCCTAAAATGCGCGGAATCGAGGGTGCGATGATAGAGAGGCGCAGCGAACGCTGTCAAGGAAATGCAAACTGTTGGTAGTGCCCTAATTTGAAATTCTCATCAAGGTTGCGCGACCGTGGGGCGTACGAACGTTACGGAACCGGGAGCGGTAGCGACCGGATGCTATGCTCAATTAACTAAAGGGCGCTGTCCCAGGCGTAGTTGAAAGTTAGGTGGCGGTTCACCTGGCCGACTCGGTTAGAATCGGGTTGGCAAAATAAACAAAGAAGGAGAACCGCCA
>JBOGOU010000002.1:0-18388 GCA_050748205.1 Pyrinomonadaceae bacterium
GTTTTATAGAGTTCTAACCTTCCGTCGGCAGCCCATGCCGCGCAGCGAGAGCGGAGTTTTTGCATCTCCTCGGAGGTCAGCGGCTTGAAGTTGCGCGCGATGCGCAGGTTTTGACGCAGAACTTTCAGAGAGTCGATGCCGCTGACTGTCGCCGCCACCGGAAGACTCATCGCATAAGTCAAAGCCTCCGTCGGTGTAACAACTTTCTTCTTTACAGGAGAGCCCTCGCCACTCATGCTTTTCATTCCGAGTGCGGCGATGCCCCGCCGATTCAACTCCGGCAAAACTTGTTGCTCGAAGCTGCGAAACGTTCCGTCGAGAACGTTCAGAGGCATCTGACACGTGTCGAAAGGATAATCGTAGCTCAGCATCTTCAAGTGAATTGCCGGATCCTTATGTCCGGTGAAGCCGACGAACCGCACCTTCCCCTCGCGTTTCGCTTGATCCAGTGCTTCGACGACTCCGTCCTTGCTGAAATGCAGTTCGGGGTCGTTGTCGTAAACAACTTCATGAATTTGCCAGAGGTCCAGGTAATCCGTCTTGAGCCGTTTCAGAGATTCGTGCAACTGTTTCATTGCCACTTTGCGGTCGCGTCCATGGGTGCAGACTTTCGTCATTAGAAACGAGTTATGCCGCCGGCCCACGAGGGCCTTGCCCATGATCTCCTCGCTTAAGCCGTCGTGATATTCCCAGGCGTTATCCATAAAAGTAATGCCCTGATCAAAAGCTTCCTGGACTATTCTGATCGCTTCACGTTTCGTTTTCACGAGTCCCAGATTGTATCCACCGAGCGCCAGCGCCGAGACCTCTACGCCTGTCCGCCCGAGTGGTCGCCGCGGAATCTCACCTGAACCTCCGTCCGATTTGTTCACCTGACGTCCTCCTCGAATAGTTTTGCGAAACTCTATATTTCATTGACTGATTGCGCAACTGAACCGGTCGCAACGGTGGTGGGTCAGTTTGATGTCGGATAAGCTTTAAGCTTGTCGGACATCAAACCGCACACCACATCCCAGTGGATTACCTCGACAGGACCGACGAAATGGCTATAATCTACGCGCCTTCTTAAGCGATACGCGAGCAGCGGTGCCCTCAGGCAGGCGAGCTCAGGACCGCGGACATTCTCCCCGCAACGCGACAGGAAGTTTGCTTAAGACCAGTGTCGCAGCTATTATTCAAGCTCGATTTGATCAATCGTCGAAGTTGAGCGCCTCGGCTTATCTCAGTTTGCGTCGGAGTAATCGGACAACAAAACCTGAGCAAAAGGCTAAAGATCTATCAAAGATTGTTCACTTGTGAGGATCCTATGAAACGCTTACTAATCTCGCTCTTGCTGCTTGCCGCATTCCTTTTCTCGTTTGCCTGCGAACGCAGGGGAGGGCCAGGCGCCGGTGGTGAAACTGGTCAAATTATCGTTGGCTACTATGGCGACCTTACCGGACGGACCTCAAACTTCGGTGTGTCAACCAGAAATGGCGTCCTGATGGCGGCAGACGAGATCAACAAGGCGGGAGGCATCAACGGGCGCCAGATTACGATCCTCTCAGAGGATGACGAGGGACGTCCCGAAAAAGCCGCAACAGTAGTAACCAAACTCATCGATCAGGACCGCGTTATTGCCTTGCTCGGCGAAGTTGCTTCGGGAAACAGTTTGGCGGCCGCACCAAAGGCACAGTCAGCGCATGTGCCAATGATTTCGCCATCTTCGACGAATCCCGCAGTCACGCAAGTCGGCGACTACATTTTCCGTGTTTGTTTCATAGACCCATTCCAGGGCGAAGTGATGGCCAAGTTTGCAGCTAACACTCTTAAGGCCAAGACCGCGGCGATCATGCTGGACTTCAACTCGCCATACAGTCGCGGCCTGACGGAGTTTTTCGAAAAGAGCTTCACCAAGCTGGGCGGCCACGTAGTAAGTAAGCAGTCTTACACGCAGGGTGATCGCGATTACAAGGGTCAACTCACATCAATTCGCTCTTTGAATCCGGATATCATTTACGTGCCCGGCTATTACGGAGAAGTTGGCGTGATTGCGAAGCAAGCCAAACAACTCGATATCAAAGCTCCTATGTTGGGCGGTGACGGTTGGGATGCTCCACAACTATGGGAGCTGGGAGGCGATGCGCTCAACGGTTCTTACATCTCTAATCACTATTCAGTTGAAGACCCGTCGCCGGCGATTCAGAAGTTTGTCGCCGATTTCAAAGGACGCTACAACATCGTACCGGATGCTCTGGCGGCCCTGGGCTACGATGCGATGAGAGTTTTGGGTGATGCACTAAAGCGCGCCGGCACCTCAGAAGGTTCCAAACTGCGTGACGCCATCGCAACGACAAAAGACTTCGCGGGTGTGACTGGAGTTATCACCATAAACGCTGAGCGTAATGCCGTGAAACCTGCCGTTGTGCTCAAGCTGCAAGATGGTAAATACGTCTATCAGGAGACCATCAGTCCGGACACTCCAGCCGGAACTGCTGCGGCGACCCAACCCGCCGCCGGTACTTCAACGGCAACAGGCGCGACGCCGCCTACTGCCGGATCTCCTACGACAGCCACTAAGGCAGCTCCCCAATAAACCCACAGGCGACTTCAACAAATGGACACCTTTGTTCAGCAGTTCATCAACGGCCTGACCGTCGGCGCAATCTATGCGCTGATAGCGCTCGGCTACACGATGGTTTACGGCATCCTGCGTCTGATTAACTTCGCGCATGGCGACATTTACATGGTGGGGGCTTTTGCGGGCTATTTCCTGGCATTCCAGCTTGGCTTTGCAGCCGGTCCAACTCTGGTCGGGCTGGGAGTGGTGCTCGTGGGTTCGATGATAATTTCCGCGCTGGTTGGTATGGCGATCGAACGCTTCGCCTATCGTCCCATCAGAAAGTATGCACGCATGACGACGCTGATCACGGCCATCGGCGTTTCGCTGCTGATCGAGAATCTCTTTGTTGCCAAGCTCGGCGCTGCGCCGCGAGCTTTCCCACAGCTTCTGCGCGAGGAGAGCTATACGCTTTTTGGCAATGCCGCAATCTCCAAATCGCAAATTCTGATTTTTCTCGTCTCTGTGGCCCTGATGCTCCTGCTACAGTGGATCATTTTCAAGACCAAGGTGGGCACTGCCATGCGCGCAGTGTCGTTTAATCTCAATTCCGCCAAGTTAATGGGTATCAACACTGACGTGATTATCTCCGTTACGTTCGCGCTCGGATCGGCTCTTGCGGCCGCCGGCGGTGTGCTGACAGCTCAATACAATCCACAAATCGATCCGTTGATGGGGATTATTACTGGTCTGAAGGCTTTCGTGGCCGCAGTGTTGGGAGGCATTGGCAATGTACCCGGTGCGGTGCTTGGTGGTTTGCTCATCGGCATCGCCGAAACGTTCGTAGTGGGTTACGGGCAAAACATCGGCGTGCCGACTACCTTCCGTGATGCTGTAGCTTTTGCGATTTTGATCTTAGTGCTGCTATTTCGTCCGACGGGCTTGCTCGGCTCGACGGTCCAGGAAAAAGTCTAGGTATTTTAGATTTCCGATTGCCGATTTCCGATTGATGGAACCCGTGCCACATCGCCTTACTCGGCAATTGGCAATTGGCAATCGTAAATAACTTCATGCCCATTCTAGTCAAACGACTCATTGCCGCGCTCATTATCGTCCTCCTGCTTATTGCTATGAACGCCTATATGAGCGATGAGGGGCTGTTCGGCTTCGGGGTACCGCCTTATTACGCGCGCGTCATAATGCTGGCGGGCATCAATGTCATCCTCGCCGTTTCGCTAAATCTCATCACCGGTTTTACCGGTCAGTTTTCTATCGGCCACGCAGGCTTTATGGCCGTCGGGGCGTACGCTTCTGCCTATCTCACGGTCTACTACGCGCAGGATTGGGAGCGTTCACTCTCCGCAGTCATCGGCGCGAGTGTGGCTCATGCGGTGATCTTCCTGCTCGCTATTGTTGTGGGAGCGCTCGTCGCCGCCCTGGCCGGCTTGCTGGTCGGTATTCCTTCATTACGGCTCCGCGGAGATTATCTCGCCATCGTGACACTGGGTTTTGCCGAAATCATACGGATTGTCATCCTCAATATCGACGCCGTCGGCGGCGCTACCGGTTTCACGGTGCCGGGTTATACAAACTTTCTCTGGGTTGGGGCGTTTGCCATCATTACCATCATCATCGTCTACAACATTGTTCATTCCGATATTGGTCGCGCGTTGGTCTCGATCCGCGAAGACGAGTTGGCGGCGGAAGCAATGGGCATCAACACCACGCGCTACAAGGTGCTTTCCTTCGTCATCAGCTCAGCACTCGCCGGTATGGCGGGAGTTCTCTTCGGGCACTACACGCAGTTCTTGAGTACGAACGACTTTCAGTTCATTCGCTCGTTTGAAATCATTATCATGATTGTTCTCGGTGGCATGGGCTCACTCACGGGAGCAGTCTTCGGCGCCATTGTCATTACGCTTCTACCCGAACTCCTGCGGCAGCTGCCGGGAGATTTTTCCAAGTATCGCCTGGTTGTCTACTCGGCCTTGCTGATCATCATCATGCTCACACGACCGCAGGGAATTCTGGGAACGCGCGAATTTGGCCTTTCCTGGCTCAAGCGTGCTCAGCGCCGTCCGGAGGGAGACAAGCCCGTGGGCTCAACAGGAGCCCCGATCGCGGAGCAAAGCAAGTCAGTGATTGATCGCAAAAAGGAGGCTGAGAACAGATGAGCAGCACTCCCGAGCAAGACGCAATCAAAGCCAGCAAAGAAGAGTCTGTCATTGCCGAGGCTGCTCGCTCCCACCGACGTCATGATCAGAAGTCTTCTAATGGTGAGCACCCGCTGCAAACCGTCAAATGCACAATCAAGTTTGGCGGCCTGGTAGCGGTATGTGACCTCGACATGAGCGTACGCCGTGGTGAGATCTACGGTCTTATTGGACCAAACGGAGCCGGCAAAACCACAATTTTTAATCTCCTGACAGGCGTCTACAAGCCAACGTCAGGCGAGATTTATTTTCAAGGACAGCGTATTGACGGCCTGAGGTCCTACGAGATCTCTCGCCGCGGTGTTTCGCGCACGTTTCAAAATATTCGTTTGTTTCCCAGCATGTCTGTTCTGGAAAACGTAATGACCGCCTGCCACCGGCACGCCCAACAGAACCTGGTTGACGCCGTGCTGCGCCTGCCGCGCTTCGTACGCGATGAGCAAGAGCATCGCGAGTTTGCAATTGAACTGCTCGAGATTTTTGACCTGGCGCGGGTGAAGGAAGAAGGAGGCACAAGTTTACCCTACGGAAAACAGCGCCGGCTGGAAATTGTGAGGGCGCTCGCCACACGTCCTCAGCTCTTGCTTCTTGACGAACCAGCAGCCGGAATGAACCCTTCGGAACAGGAAGACTTGATGAAACTAATTCAGCAGATTCGCGATCGCTTTGGTCTGACGATTTTACTCGTCGAACACAACATGAAAGTGGTGATGGGAGTTTGCGAAAGAATCCAGGTTGTTGACTACGGGAAATCAATCGCTCTTGGCCTGCCGGAGGAAATTAAGAATGATCCCAAGGTGATTGAAGCATATTTGGGAGACTAATTGTCAGTAGTCCGTCGTGCGTAGTCCGTTGTAAATACAAACTACTGACAACAGACAATTGACGCTTTATGCTGAAATTAGAAGACGTCTCAGTTAACTACGGCGCTATCGAAGCCCTGACCGGCATCTCGTTGCATGTCGGAAAGGGTGAGGTGGTAACGCTTATCGGCGCCAATGGGGCGGGCAAGACGACAACGCTGCGCACTATTACCGGTCTGCTTGAGCCACGGCAGGGACGAATCATGTTTGAGGGAGAAGACATTAGCGGCAAACCAACGCACAGGTTAGTTGCTCGTGGAATCTCCATGTCTCCTGAAGGTCGTGGAGTGTTTGCGAACCTCTCCGTCCGCGAGAACCTGCAGATGGGCGCTTACCTTAACAAAGACAAGCGAAAGATAAGCACCGATATGGACCGTGCTTTTCAAATGTTTCCGCGCCTCAAAGAGCGAGAATCACAGAAGGCTGGGACGCTCTCGGGCGGTGAACAGCAAATGCTGGCGATAGGACGGGCGCTGATGTCCAACCCTCGTCTATTGCTTCTTGACGAGCCTTCACTTGGACTTGCTCCCCTTGTGGTCCATACCATCTTTGAAGCCATCGACGAGATCAGGGGCAAGGGTACGACAATTCTTCTGGTCGAGCAGAACGCCCATGCCGCACTCGGACATTCTGACCGGGCCTACGTCCTGGAAACTGGCAGGATTGTGATGGAAGGTCCGTCCAAAGAACTTGCTGCTGATCCGCGAATCAAGGAAGCCTATCTTGGAGAATAGATCGAGATTATCTGACATTCGTATCCAGCCTGTGTTCCGGAAAAAACTCTCAACTATAAAACCAAAATTAGCGGTTAGGATCGCCCTTCCGTTTTTCGCTCTTATTTCTCTGTTCGCAATAGCAACATCCTGTGAGCGCACACAGGGACCAATAGATACCAAAGATCGCAGCGCAATCAAGATCGGCTATTTTGGCGATCTTTCAGGTCCTACCTTCAATTTCGGGCAATCGGCGAAAAACGGCGTCCTCATGGCAGCAGAAGAGATCAATCAAGCGGGTGGAATAGACGGGAGAATGATCGACATCGTTTTTGAAGACGATCAAGGCAGCCCGGAGCGGGCGGCGACGTTAGTAAACAAACTTATTGGGCAGGACAAGGTTGTGGCTCTCATCGCCGGAGGCGCCTCAGGAAACAGCCTTGCAGCTGGACCAATTGCGCAATCGGCGAAGGTACCGATGATTTCGCCCTCATCAACCAATCCCGCGGTCACCCAGATTGGCGATTACATTTTTCGCGCCTGCTTCATTGATGCCTTTCAAGGCGAAGTGATGGCGAAGTTCGCGGCTAACACTCTGAAGGCGAAGAAGGCCGCCATCCTGCTCGACTACAATTCCCCTTACAGCCGCGGCCTAACGGAGTTCTTTGAGTTGAGTTTCACCAAGCTTGGCGGGCAAGTCGTCAACAAGCAGTCGTACACTCAGGGCGATGCTGACTACAAGGGCCAACTGAGTTCTATCAAGTCAGCTGAGCCCGACGTGATCTACGTTCCCGGATACTACGGCGACATCGCGCAAATCGCCAAGCAGGCCCGTCAGATTGGAATTGACCAGGCTTTGCTTGGCGGCGATGGCTGGGACGCGCCGGAACTCTGGTCGTTAGGTGGCGATTCACTTAACGGATCCTACATCTCCAATCACTATTCAGTGGAAGATCCGGCGCCCGCAACTCAGGAATTTGTGCATGACTTCAGGCGTCACTACGGAAATCTAACACCGGACGCGCATGCCGCTCTTGCGTATGACGCAATGCGATTTCTGGTGGAGGCTATTCAAAAGGCAGGAACCACCGAAGGAGCGAAAGTGCGAGACGCGCTTGCGGCGACGAAGAACTTCGGCGGCGTGACCGGAATTATCAGTATGGATTCACAGCGAAATGCCGTTAAGCCGGCGACCATTCTAAAACTGGAAGATGGAAAGTATATTTATCAAGAGACAATCCAACCGGAAGCTCCGGCTGCGGCCGCCTCGCCATCACCTTCGCCTTCGGCAAAGCGCCCAACTGGCAAACGCTCGAAATGATCCGCCTCAAGTTGGAAGGGAAGTCCGGTCACAAGTGATTACTCAAGTCTAAAAGTCTCACCGGTTGGGAAGGTGGGATTGCCCCCGCTCAACTTTGATGAGCCTTCAAGGTTTTAGAAGACTCTCAGTCTTGAATGATCTTTCTGATGTGAAGGCTGTTGCAACTTGAGGCGGGGGCAAGCCCACCTTCCTGACCTGTGAGATCTTCAAACTTGAATAGTTTCCTCTAGTCCTGACGCCTGGCCACCTTGAGACCGGGGCAGGCGGCAAAGCCGTTTTTCAGGGATTCGTTGGCCGGAACTAGACAGCAGTCGCCACTTGGCAATTGGCAATTATCATCACACCGCTTCCGATTGCGACGAAAAATGAAACTTATTGACCTTGAGTGCTGGAAGAAGTGCTGAGCTACCACCCTGCGCCTCCGCACTGCCCACACGCTCGGAAGCTCCAATCATGTCGACATTGCCCGGCGCCAGCAACTCCATGATGCTCTGATTGAAGCGAAAGTTCTTCACTGGATACTGGATGCGGCCGTTCTCGATGTACCAGATGCCGTCACGAGTCAACCCGGTTTGCAAAGCTGTGCGCGGATCCACGCCACGTATGTACCAGAAACGTCCCAGCAACAAACCGCGATCCATAGCCTTGATCATGTCTTCAACTGGTATGGGTGGGTGGGAGCTTTCCAGAATAGTGTTTACCGGTCCAGGAGTGGCTTCTTTGTCCTTTTGCTTCGCCCAGAAGCGCGAATAGACCAGGTTCTCCAGCACGCCATCGCGAACAAAATAAATCTTTTGAGCCGGGATTCCTCCTTGTGCCGATTGAGAACCTGGCAGCTCCGCACTCCACGGATCGCTGTAAATATTTATTCGCGGGTCAAAGATCTGCTGGCC
This sequence comes from Pyrinomonadaceae bacterium, assembly GCA_050748205.1. Lineage (GTDB taxonomy): Bacteria > Acidobacteriota > Blastocatellia > Pyrinomonadales > Pyrinomonadaceae > PSRF01. The sequence goes on from JBOGOU010000002.1 coordinate 8,543, forward strand.
CACTTTTGTCTTACCTCCGGGAGCCGAAAAAAGACTGCGGCCTTCATCGGCACTGCGTGCATCGAAACCAAAAGAAATACCCGACAGCAGATCTGCAACCGCTTGCGGCTCCAGAATCGCGGGATAAACTCCCGCTTCCAAAGTTCTTGGCTGCCGCGATTCCAGCGCTTTGCGAATGGCTTCTCCCGCTACCCTTTTTGCATCAAGCTTACCGACATCAAAATGATTACGGAGGAAGTAACCGGAACTTCCTCCGTCGGGTGTGCGGGCAGTGGTAGAAAGACTAACCAGGCTTGAGCGCGCGTAATTGAAGTTCCCATTCTTGGTGGCCGAAGCGTTGGCGGCGCCGCGCGCCTGGTGAAAACCCGCGCCGATAACACCGGCTTTTTCACAGCTGGCAATCACATCGTGGATCGCCCTCGCCCGGTCCTGGAGAGAAATATTTGAAGTGCTTTCGGCGTAACCATTCACTGGTTTGTAAGTCTGGGCACCGAGCGTGGGCAGGTATTCGCGATCCACGGGAGAGATCCGAGCCAGACTTTCGGCCTGGGCCACTGTGGCCCGAAGCGATTCATCGTCCACTTCATTGGTCGATGACGAACCACGCTTCTTATCAATCCAGACCGTGACGCCAACGGTAGTGTTTTCGCGGGAGCCACTGGTGGTGAAGGCGTTCGCGGCGAAACGCAGGTGCGAATACTTTTCGCTCCCCACGTTGACAGCAGCATCGTCGGCCTTGACATAGCTGAGGAGCTTTTCCGTAAGCTCTCGTGCCTCTCTCTCATCCATTAACATTCGCTGTCTCCTAAGTGGCACAGACTTTAGTCTGTGATCTGGTGAACCCCTACCAAAGGCACATAATCATTTTCCACTTATCATTTGACATTTTTCCTTTGTCATTTGCCACGCAACGTTCAGGTTCAAATGATAAACGGAAAATGATTACGGCCGGGCCGCCGTATTCAGAACATTGACCTGGCGAAAACGCGCGACGGGACACCCGTGACTAACGGCATTCGACTGGCCCGGCTCGCCTTTACCATCGTTGAAGCTGCCGCCGAGTTCGTATGTCGCTTGTCCTCCCAAACCATCGCAGGAGTTCCAAAAGTCCGTCGTGCGCGACTGATAGGCGACGTCTCGAACCATCTGACCGACTTTGCCGTTCTTGATCTCCCAAAATGTCTGGCCGCCAAATTGGAAGTTATAGCGCTGCTGATCAATCGAGTAACTGCCGTCGCCAAAGATTAGAATTCCCTTCTCGACGTCCGCCACCAGATCATCCATGGTCCGGTTGTCTTTTCCTGGCTCGAGCGACACGTTGGGCATGCGCGGAAATGAAATACTGCCCCAACTATCAGCGTGCAAGCAGCCGTAGGATTTCTTTTGGCCCGTCAATGAAGCGAGGTCGCGTGTGGTCTGCCAATCCACAAACATGCCGTCCTTGATCAGATGCCAACGCTGACCCGGCACGCCTTCGTCGTCGTAACCGACGGTTGCCAGGCCGGCCGGCTGCGTTCTATCGGCCACAAAGTTCATGATCTTCGAAGCGAACTGCAACTTTCCGATCTTGTCTCGGGTCAAAAAGCTTGTGCCTGCATAGTCAGCTTCCCACCAGAGCGATCGATCCAGCTCAGTCGGGTGACCGACAGATTCGTGGATCGTCAACCATAAATGCGACGGATGCAGCACAAGGTCATACTTGCCCGGCTCAATGGACTGCGCCTTCAGTTTTGCCACCGCGTCCTCGCCAGCTCGCTCCGCCTCGTTCAGCCAGGGAAACTTTTCCATGTACTCATAGCCCATTCCCTGCGGGCCGCCCAGCGAGCTGCGCGACTGAAAATCGCCGGTCGATCGGTTCACAGCCGTTACGTTAAAGCCGGGATTGGCGCGAATGATGTACTGCTCGATACGGGAGCCGTCGGTAGAGGCGTAAAATTTCTGTTCGTTTACAAACCCCATCGAAGAGTTAACAAAACTGACTCCCGCGGTTTTCATCGCTCGCTCATTGAGGTTGAGCAGAAACTGAATCTTGTCGTCAATGGCGACGTTAAAGGGATCTTTCTCGAATGCACTCTTCCAGTTGGCGACAACCTTGGGTGTGGCAACCAGAGAGACCCGTTTGCGCTGATACACTGAGTTGGCCCGAGCAATATCGACCGCCTGGCGCGTAATCCGGCCCACCTCTTCCGCAGTCACATTCCGGCTCGAAGCGAAGCCCCAGGTGCCCTTGAATAACACTTTCACGCCGAAACCAAAGTTCTGGCTGCGCGACACGTTCTGCACCTGTTTCTCTCGTGTCGAGATCTGCTCGTTGCGGTAGCGGTTGATTCGTATGTCAGCATAGGTGGCGCCCAGCTTGCGCGCAGTGCTCAGCGCAATATCGGCAAGCGCATTCTTGTCCACCGCGGCTGCGACTGCAGTTTCAGCCGCATCGACTTCGCCGATCCACGCTGGTAGCGAAGACGGCAGCGCGGCCACACCGGCGGCCAGGCCGGCGGTTTTGATAAAATCGCGTCGAGAGGTTGTCATCCGGAGACCTCACTGTTGCATTAAGAAAGTTTTGAGAAGAGCCGGTCTTGGAATGTGTTGCGAAGGCAAATGCTAATACAGGACGGTGAAAAGTCAAGTATGCGAATCGCCTTATCAAAAACTTGAGGCAACAGGAATCTTCGGGCGGCGGCAGGGCAGGTTACTACGGTCACCGGAATAATTCGCAGGTAAGGCAGGGGGCAAGCGCGGCCCCGCCTCAAGATTCCAAGTCCGCTTGATTAAGTAAACCACTAAACTTCTTTTCTAGAACAAAAAACTAGTAGGTGTTTTAATAGTGAGTGCCATTCAGCGTTGAGCGGGGGCGCGCTTCGCTTTGCCCCCTTCCCAACCTGTAAATATTCTTCACCTGTAAATTTCTTCTTGATTGAGTAAATAACTTCCTCGGTCTTAGAAACAGAATTACATCACGTCAACAGGGACTGGTGTGCTTGTCGCAGGGCCTCAATAACGCGTTGCTGGGACGTACCTCCTGATTGTGATTTCGTTCCCAGAGTCTGTTGAAGGGAAAGTGCTTCAAACACATCGTTGTCAATCAAAGTCGAAAACCGGCGCAGCTCTTCGAGCGAGAGTTCACAAAGCTCAACTCCTCGTCCGATAGCGTGGACAACAATCCGCCCCACCGTCTCGTGTGCCGCGCGAAAGGGCATTCCCTTTCGTACCAGGTAATCGGCAAGTTCGGTTGCGTTCAGATAGCCCTTTGAAGCTGCGGCGCGCATTTGCTCTTCGTTAAGCCGTATGTTTCGCAGGACCGTTGTGCTGACTTCGAGGCAGGCTCGAGCTGTGTCAAAGCTATCAAATACAGCTTCCTTGTCTTCCTGCATGTCTTTGTTATAGGCGAGTGGCAGGCCTTTGAGTATTGTGAGCAACGACGTTAGGTGACCAAAAACGCGACCTGCCTTGCCTCGCACCAGCTCCATCGAGTCAGGATTCTTCTTCTGCGGCATCAGGCTGGAACCGGTAGCCACCGCATCGCTCAATTCAAAGAAGCCGAATTCCGTGGTTGAGTAAAGGATGATGTCTTCCGCCAGGCGTGAAAGGTGAACCATGATGAGCGAACAAACGCTAACCAACTCCACACAGAAGTCGCGATCGCTCACCGCATCAATGCTGTTCCGAGACACGCTAGCAAAACCCAATTCGCGCGCCACTGCCTCACGATCAATCGCGTAAGACGTACCGGCAAGAGCAGCCGACCCCAGCGGCAAAACGTTTACCCGCTTCCGCGCGTCCGCCAAACGTTCGCGATCGCGTGACAGCATCTCAAAGTAAGCCAGGCACCAATGAGCGAACAGGATAGGTTGTGCGCGCTGAAGGTGCGTATAACCGGGCAAGATGGCGGTGCTGTGCTCGTCCGCCAGATCCAGTAGCGCCTGCTGAGCGGAGACCAGTCGGGCGGTGAGTTCATCCATCGCCTCGCGCATCCACAGGCGAAGGTCAGTCGAAACCTGATCGTTCCGGCTGCGCCCCGTGTGTAGTTTTAGACCCGTGTCACCAATCAACTCCACCAGCCGCGACTCGACAAACGAATGGACATCCTCAGATTCGATCCCCTCGAAGTAGTTACCGCCTGCCAGGCCACGGTCAAGGATTGTTTGCAAACCATCATTGATTTTCTTCGCTTCCTCGCGGGTCAACACTCCTGCCCCCGTCAAACCGTTGCAATGCGCCACACTGGCCTGCACATCCACGGCGAATAATCTGCGGTCGAAGCCAAACGAGCGATTAAACTCCGCAAAGTCCGGATCGGCCTGGCCCTTGAATCTTCCACCCCACAAATTTTTCGAATCTGCCATTCAGTCCTCCAGCTATGCGCGTTTCCCGCTAACGAAGCTGTGAAAAAATTAGATTAACCACAGATTAACGCTGATAACACGGATCAGACCAGATAAGTTGTTAGAAAGCCTTTGTGTTGATCTGTGTCATCCGCGTCAATCTGTGGCCAATTCCTTTGTTAGAGCTTCTACCGGCGTGCTGGTATTGACCTCATAGCCGGTCTTAGAACCCTACCAGAGTTTGACCGGCGAGCATCCCGCATGATAGTTTATGCATCTATGCACTGTTTATGCAAGTACGGTGCATAAGCAGGTATGAAAAAGGACACGAGGCAAAAACGGATTCTGAGCCTGATACGAGCCAGGCCGATTGCTACGCAAGACGAGCTGAGGATCTTGCTGGAGCGCGCCGGCGTGCCGGCAACACAGTCAAGTGTTTCGCGGGATCTGGAGGAGCTGGGAGTCGTAAAACATCATGGGCACTACTCGGTTCAACGTGCAAACGGCGCCGCCGCGCGTGGGCTGCTGAGCCTTGATGTGGCGGGAGACATTCTGATTGTGGCGCGGACAGAGCCCGGCCTGGCGTCGGCTGTGGCAGTGGAAATTGACGCTGCGGCGATTTCGGAAATCGTCGGCACACTCGCAGGAGAAGACACGATCTTTATAGCTGTTGGCGATCGGAAAGCGCAGCGAAGTGCGATTAAGAAAATTTGGGAGTTGTTGGGATAGATGACTGAAAGCAAAATCAAAAAGATCGTCTTAGCTTATTCCGGCGGGCTCGACACCTCCGTCATGCTGCGCTGGCTAAAAGAAGAGTACGACTGCGAAGTCGTTTGCTATTGCGCGAACGTCGGGCAGGGCGAAGAAATGACTGGCTTGGAGGCCAAGGCCATCGCGACCGGAGCGTCGAAACTCTACATCGAGGACCTGCGCGATGAGTTTGTCCGCGAATTTGTCTGGACCGCTGTCAAAGCTAACGCGATTTATGAAGGCGTCTATCTGCTCGGCACTTCTCTCGCCAGACCCGTAATTGCGCGACGGCAGATTGAAATCGCGCGCAGGGAAAGCGCAGATGCAGTCGCCCACGGAGCAACCGGCAAAGGTAACGATCAGGTGCGTTTTGAGCTGACTTATTACGCGCTGGAACCGGACATCAAGGTAATAGCGCCATGGCGCGAGTGGGAGTTCAAGGGTCGTCGTGATCTGATCGCCTATGCGAAGGAACACAACATTCCCGTCACTGCAACTCACGACAAGCCCTACTCGACGGATCGCAACCTTATGCACGTTTCATATGAAGGAGGCATTCTCGAAGATCCCTGGTCCGAAGCGCCTGAGAATATCTTCCAGCTTACGAAATCGCCGGAGCACGCCAGGGAACAGGCTGAGTACATCGAGATTTCATTTGCTCACGGTGAGCCGGTAGCCATAAACGCTGAAAAGATGGAACCCGTTCTGTTGCTCGAGACATTGAACAAGATTGGCGGCGAGCACGGTATCGGCCGCGTCGACCTGGTGGAAAACCGGTTTGTGGGCATGAAGTCGCGGGGGGTCTACGAAACGCCCGGAGTGACGATTCTGATGGCGGCTCACCGGGCGCTCGAATCGATCACACTCGATCGGGAAGTGATGCACCTGCGTGATTCGTTGGGTGTGAAGTTTGCGGAGAGTGTTTATTACGGATTCTGGTTCGCTCCGGAGTTCGAGCTACTGTGTAAAACGATTGACGCGACGCAAGTGGACGTTACTGGCGACGTACGACTGAAACTTTATCGCGGGAATGTCATCACAGTGGGCAGACGTTCACCTCGCTCGCTTTACAGCGAAAAACTGGCAACTTTCGAGGCGGAGTCTGTCTACAACCAGCGCGACGCTGAGGGTTTTATCAAACTGAATGCGCTTCGCTTGAGGATGCAGAATAGAGGTAAGCAGTTATGAAAGAATCAACGATCACACACTACTCGGTAGTCAAAATTGTCGAAGCCGACAAGATTGGTTCGGCCACTTCACCACTCGGTCTGTCGAGGACAGTAGCGGTGATGGATGGGTCTGCATTGCCCCGCGCAGGCGACGTAGTTGCCGTTCGCGCTCTCACTGACAGCGCGACTTACAACATGCTTGAACTACCGACCGGACGGCTCGCAAAGATCAATCCAGGTGATGTACTCATTGGCGTTTTGGGGCGCCGGCGCGCCTTAAAAGGATTCGTTGGCGATGTGCCGGAGAGTGTGCGGGCAGGCGATCAATTGCATTTACTGAATATGGGCGGAGTGATTGGATATTGCACCGGACATCACTCCAGCTTGAGCGATGCGATCAAAGTCGAAGTGCTTGGCGTGGTTTGCGATGAGGAAGGGCGTGCTTTAAACATCGCAGACGCCGCCCTGCCCCTGCGTTCGACGCTCGGCGAAACGGCGCCGATAGTGCTTATTGCCGGGACGAGCATGAACAGCGGCAAAACCTACGCGGCGACGGAAATAATCAAGCAGGCAACCCGCGCTGGCCTGCAAACAGCCGCAGCGAAGCTTTCAGGCATCGCCTGCCTGCGCGACACACTAAACATGGCCGACCACGGGGCGATTGCGACGGCCAGCTTTCTCGATTGCGGCTTACCTTCCACCGTGGATGTGGGCGATCTCGCTCCAGTCGCCAAGGCGATCATTGCACGGCTCAACGAAAGCTCTCCTGATCTGATCGTGATCGAATTGGGAGATGGCATCCTCGGCGGCTATTCAGTTGAATCTGTTTTCGAGGATTGCGAGCTGCGTGAAGCAACGGCTGCGATTGTCTTTTGCGCTTCCGATTACGTCGGCGCCTGGGGCGGGATAGAATTGCTGCGCAAGCGTGGAATTGAGGTCGATCTCATTTCGGGATCTGTTACTGATTCACAGATGGGCGAAGACTATATTGAGAAGGGATTTGGCGTTCGCGCAGCGAATGCCAAACGTCACGGCTCTGTATTGTTTGATCTAATCATGTCGAAAGTTAAGGCTGCGAGCGTAGGAGCGGCGGTTTTGTGAAAAAACTCGTGGATGCCATTCGATAACAGGACCATTTGCGGGTAGCCAATGGTTCTGTCGTGAGTGCAACGCCGCACGATTGTGTTTGGTACGGAGTGTAGGAAGATGAATACAGGCAAGATACGTGTTGGCATCTTCGGCGGTTCGGGCTATGGCGGCTCGGAGCTGCTTCGCATTCTGCTGTTTCATCCAAACGTCGAAGTTTTGATGGTCACCGCCAACGAGCACGCGGGCAAACCTGTCAGCGAGGTTCATCGCAATCTAAACGGTCTAACCGAGCTGTGGTTCAGCAGCACTCCCGAGAACCTGGCAAACCTGAGTCTCGATTGCGCATTTCTGGCCTTGCCACATGGCCAGGCCATGGAAATCGCTCCCCAACTCCCAGCCAGTGTCAAAGTTATTGATCTCTCAGGCGACTTTCGCTTGCGTGACAAGAAGGAGTTTGAACAACACTACGGTCGCGAACACACGGCCATGGACGCGCAGGCGGAGTTTGTTTATGGCTTGACCGAAACAAATCGCGAGTCAATCAAGAGTGCGCGCCTGATTAGCAACCCGGGGTGTTTTGCAACCTCAACCTTGCTTGGCTTGGCGCCGCTGGTGGCTAATGACCTCATCGATGGTCGTGTTGTGGTCGACGCGAAGACCGGCTCCTCGGGTTCCGGCGCGAAAGCAGCAGCGAATACCCACCATCCCCAACGCATGAATTCCTTCTATGCCTATAAACCATTCACGCATCAACACGTGCCCGAGATCGAACAGGAACTGCGCGCCGTCGGTAATTGGACTAGTGAACTGGTGTTCATGACGCATTCCCTTCCCGTTTCGCGCGGGATCTTCGCTTCAATCTATGCGGAAGCTAAACGCGAAATTACCGAGGCCGAACTAAGTTCCATTTTTGCGTCTTTTTATCGAGACTCTTTCTTTGTGCGCATTGTCAAAGGCTCTCCGGACATTAACTGGGTGAAAACGACAAACTTCTGCGATCTCGGTTTTGCGACGCGTGGCCGCCAGGTGGTTGTCTTCTCAGCGCTCGACAATCTTGTGAAAGGTGCGGCCGGTCAGGCGGTGCAAAATATGAACCTGATGTTTGGCTTGAAGGAAGAAACCGGCCTTGCGCTGATTGGGACTAATCCATGATCAAACAAACCGATTTTCGAGTTGCTGCGATCAAGCCCCAAATCAATCTGGCCGACCTGGAGAAGATTGATGTTCGTGTGGGTACGATTTTGACAGTTGAAGATGTTCAAGGCTCAGACAAGTTAGTGAAGCTGACCGTCAATTTTGGCGACCACCAGCTGACAATTCTCGCGGGGATGAAACAGGAACGAGACGATCCCAAAGAAATTGAAGGTCAGCAGGCGCTCTTCGTGGTCAACCTGAAACCAAGGCAGATGGTGGGTCACTTGTCAGAAGGAATGTTGTTCGACATCGGTTATGCCGACGGGTTGACGCCGGTGTTGGCCATTCCAGAGTCGAAGATGCCTGATGGCGCACGGGCAGGATGAAAAAACTGCATTGAGTGGGTGGTAACTATCCATCATGAAGAATAATAGTCAAGCCCGAGAGTCTCGCAGGTCAGGAAGGTGGGCTCGCCCCCGCCTCAAGCTGCATCAGACTCCAGGGCCACAGGTGACTCTTAGGCTTGAGTGATTTCTTATGAAGTGAAGCTCATCACAGTTGAGGCGGGGGCAAGCCCACCTTCCCAACCTGTGAGACTTTCAAACTTGAATAGTTGCTTTTGACTTGAATGGCTTTCAGCGTTGAGGCAGGTAAACCACCTTTCCCGACCTTGAGAAATTGGATCTATCGAGTGCAATGGAAGCGCAGACTATAAGACTTGAAGAAGTCATGGCGATAGAAGATCGCTACCAGCTCGCAACCTATAAGAAGATGCCCATTGCTGCGGAACGTGGGCGTGGTGTCTGGCTCTATGCCGGCGACGGCCAGAAGTATCTCGATCTCTATGGCGGTCACGCTGTCGCAGGAACAGGTCACGCACATCCGCATGTTGTAGCTTCAATACAGAAGCAAGCCGAAAAACTACTCTTTTATTCGAATCTGGTCTACTCCGAAGCTCGTGGTCGGGCCGCCGAAAAACTGGTCTCGCTTGCGCCCGAATCGCTCAAGAAAGTTTTCTTTTGCAACTCTGGAACTGAGGCCAACGAGAATGCAATGCGAATGGCGCGTATGGCCATCGGTCGCGAACGCATTATCACCTTTGCGGGTGGGTTTCACGGACGCACTGCCGATGCAATAAGTGCTACTTTCCTGGGCAAGTATCGCGAACTGGGCAAGCCCAACGTGCCCGGCCATGTTGAAGCTCAGTTTGGCGACATCGAATCAGTACGCCGGGTAGCGGATGATTCGGTGGCCGCCGTCATGCTAGAACCGATCCAATCGATGGCCGGCGTGCGTACGGCAGAGCCTCGATTCTTTCGCGAACTGCGGGATCTCTGCGACGAACGCGGGATGGCTTTGATTTACGACGAGGTGCAGACTGG
>JBOGOU010000003.1:0-1593 GCA_050748205.1 Pyrinomonadaceae bacterium
GGTCAGCACTCCGCCCGCAGCCCCGCTGATGCTGGCTGCCACGATGCCCTTGAGCCAAAGCCGAACTTTGGCGGTCATGGTTTCTTTGCCCAATCCTTAGAGAGTTGCTGGATGAACCAGGCGGCTCCGGCGGAGTAGAAAAGCACCTGCGACGCAATGTAGAGAAGGAAGAGCAGGTTTGGGTTCACTATTGTCCCACTCCGCACATGGCAAGACTGGTTGGAAGACTGGGAGCCGGTGCTGCCTGCGCCACTGGTGCTTGCGAGACGGGTTTGATGGGACGCAGAAGCTCGAACTTGGACGGCCCCAAGTTTGACAGCCCAACGGGCGCGGTACTAGGAGGCGCTGGCATTAGTTCAAACTATGAATCGAAGTCCACTCTGTGACGACGGTGGCACCTGTCACGGAAAATGTGACGTAGAAATTAAGGGCACCAAAACTCCCCGCAGCAGCGGTTCCAGTGGTATCTACGCTAATTGCTGCGGTCGAACCGAACGGAATCGTCCAGCCTCCTCCGGCTGTTGCCAAGGGACCTTGGGACACGAAGTGGCCGGTAAACCAGGCAGTCGAGGAAGTTGCCTCCGCAGATATAAGACGGAACGTTAGAATGCCTTGCAGGTGCCAGGGGATACTGGAAAGACTAGCTGTGACAGTCTGCGCGGGGCTGGCCCCAAGGCTAACGCCGCCAGCGGTTGTGGACGTTCCTGGCCCGTAGGTGGGGTCAATAATTAGAGTCCCGGTGGCGGGCGTAGTGATAATGCCACCCATCTCGACGCGATAGATTTGCCCCGCGAACGGAGCGTTCTGCCCGTAGCCGATAGGCAGAGCTTGATTAGCCTGCGCATTCGTGAGCAGGAAGGTCTTCACCGTCGTCGGTGCTACAGACTGTGCGACGATGAGAGAATCCGCTAGTGAGCTATTGAAATACTGGCGTGCCATAAACGCTCCTTAGTAAACCGAAAAGACTGCCTAGTAAGAGTAACGCACTCATTGCGCAACGCGACGCTTTAGAAAAGCGGACTGTGCCCAAGCGGTAGTCTATTACCGCGGGTTCGTCGAGTAGTAGCACTCCACTGCCGTCTTCAAGTTGGTATCCGTCAACGGCGCTGGATTCGAGAAGGTAACGGCTAGCCACTAAAGCCCTACTGCTGCGGAATAAAGGGTCTTCTTGTCGAAAGCACCAACTGTGTAACCTGCGGCCTGGGCAGCGGAAATTGCGGCATCCTTAATGGCAGAATTGATGGTGGCTGCCAAAGCGTCATAGTTCACATCCACCTGCCAATAGAATGTTCCACCGTCAGTGCTGGCACGGCCTTCACCATTAAGACGCAACTGGCCGGAACCATTTGGGTCAAGGTTTGTCAGAATCAACGCCATGTCTGCCACAAAACCTCCCTTAGAGATTGTATGCCTCTGCGATGACCTGCTGATACGTTAGGGCCTCCGAGGCTCCTGTAGTGACGGCAAGTCCCACGATTAGGCTTGCCACGGTCGAATCGAACGTGGAGCCCGCCGCCTGTAGAACTTCAGTCTCATTGACGAATAATCCGGTTGTTGAAAGTTGATGGATGGCGCACAAAGCACCATTGGAAG
>JBOGOU010000004.1:0-7464 GCA_050748205.1 Pyrinomonadaceae bacterium
CCACGCAGTCGATCATCAACGACCGCGGCGAAATCAACTTGCCGTTGTTGCTCGCGTCTGCTCGAGGTCGCTGTGTCGCAGCCCACTTCGGCACTTATGATTACACGGCCAGTTGCAGCATAACCGCCGCTTATCAGCACATGGTGCATCCCGCGTGCGACTTTGCGAAGCACATGATGCAAGTGTCATTCGCGGGGACCGGTATCTGGTTGTCGGACGGGGCAACAAACATCATGCCTGTGGCACCGCATCGTTTTGTTGAGGGTGGCCGCCCGTTGACGCTGGAACAGATAGAAGAAAATCGCCAAGTGGTCCATCGGGCCTGGAAACTGCACTACAATCATATTCAGCACTCGCTCCAGAACGCTTATTATCAAGGTTGGGACTTGCATCCAGCACAACTGCCAACGCGTTACGCCGCCGTTTATGCGTTCTTTCTGGAGAGCCTTGACGCAGCCTCGGAGCGTTTAAGAAATTTTGTTGAGAAGGCCGCGAAAGCGACTCTGGTGGGCGACGTCTTCGACGATGCTGCTACCGGCCAAGGGCTGCTCAATTATTTCCTTCGCGCAATTAATTGCGGAGCACTAACCGAAGAGGAGGCGGTGGAGTTATCTCGCCTCACCATCGCCGAGTTAAGGTCCGGATCGTTCGTCAAGATCCTGAATAACCGGCAGAATCTATGAGGCTAAGACGACTATTCCATCCGGGATGAGAAAATCCGTCGCGTCGCCGTCTTAAGGTATCATGTGTTAGTATTCCGGCACCTCACCGCCAAACCCCGGAGCTTTTCGGTATGGCTACCAGAATAGAACCTCTCATGACCGTTAATGACCTCGAGGCGATGCCTGAAGATGGCAACCGCTACGAGGTGATTGAAGGAGAACTCTTCGTGTCTTGTGCTCCTGGCCTCACCCATCAGCAAGTTTCGATGAACCTCACGTTCCTTATTAGGAGCTACCTGGAAAACAACCCAATCGGTCTTGTGCTTCCAACACCGGGTTTAGTTCTTACAGGGCTCAGTGGCGTCATTCCTGATATCGTTTTCTTTCGACACGAACGAAGTAAGGAGATTGTATCCGGCGAGCGGTTGATCGGCGTACCTGACCTTGTTATCGAGATTCTCTCAACGGGTGCGGAGAACATACGTCGTGATCGCGTGGCGAAACGGCAGCTTTACGCGCGACATGGCGTTCCAGAATATTGGATGGCAGATCCTGAAGATGGCACGTTGGAGGTCTATCGCTTGCAAGGCGGTTCCCTAGAGTTGGTGGATACACTTAAGGGTGAAAAGGAAGTTACCTCACCAGTTTTGCCTGATTTCATCTGCCTCGCGACCCAGATCTTCAGGAAGTGAAGAGAGAGTGGTACTGACCTCATGGGGACCGCGGCGTGAGTGACTGCGCAGCGAGACCCACCCGCTACCGCGTGGTGGTACTGACCTCATGAGACCAGGACAGGAGTGACTGCGCAGCGAGACAACCCACCCGCTCCTCGTGGTGGTACTGACCATGTGACTGTTACAAGCGTCATATGAGCTATCGCGCCCCGCCTCTACCAGTCACTCAAGCCGCGGTCTAATGAGGTCAGTACCACCTCGCGGTAGCGGGTGGGTTCTCCTCACATTTTTGGCACCCCATGTCGATGCTGGACTACGATCTAGTACCAACTAAACGAACAGGAAAAAAGGATGACAATGAGATTCTGGAAAGAAACTGCTGTGGTCGTGCTGATGTTAAATCTGGCCGTGACAATTGTGAGTAGCCCAACCAAAAGCCAAAAAGCCACGGCTGGCGACCCCGAGCTTGCCAAAAAGATCCGGCGGTTTGCTCCCACTGTACTCACCGCCGACACATCGCGTCTACCGGCGAACGATCGTAAGGCCTTAAAGAAAATCATCGCAGCTGCCAGGTGGATGGACCCTCTCTTTCTGCGCCAGGTCTGGAGCGGCAACGAAGCTTTGAAGGAGAAGCTCGAGGCTGATAAGAGCGTGGTTGGCCGCCAGCGCCTGCACTATTTCCTGATTAACGATGGTCCGTGGTCACGGCTGGACAACAATGAACCGTTTATCGAAGGAGTGCCCCGTGAGAAGCCGCCGCAAGCAAACTACTATCCCGATGACATGACCAAGGAGGAATTCAATGGTTGGGTGGCAGGGCTTCCAGAAGAAGAAAAGAACAAAGCTACCGGGTTCTTTTACCTGATCCGGCGCGGTAGCGACGGCAAGCTAAAAACCGTTCCTTACAGTGAGGCATACGCCGAATTTCTCGTACCGGCTGCGAAAGAGCTTCGCGAAGCTGCCGCATTGACCACGAATGCGACCCTTAAAGCCTTCCTTACGAAACGCGCAGATGCGTTTGCTTCCGACGATTACTACCAGAGCGATGTCGCGTGGATGGATCTCGACGCGCCTATCGACGTGACTATTGGGCCTTACGAAACCTATGAGGACGAACTCTTCAGCTACAAAGCTGCTTTTGAAGCGTACGTGACGCTGCGCGACGACGCCGAGTCAGCGAAGCTGGCCAAATTCAGTCAATATCTTCAGGAACTTGAAAACAACCTACCAATGGATCCGCGGTATCGCAATCCACAGTTAGGCGCGGCTTCTCCGATCCGTGTGGTCAATGAAGTATTTGGCTCGGGCGAAGGAAATAGTGGCGTGCAAACCGCTGCCTTCAACCTGCCTAACGATGAACGGGTGGTGAAGGAGAAAGGTTCAAAGCGGGTGATGTTGAAGAACGTGCAGGAGGCAAAGTTCAAGAAAACGCTGATTCCCATTTCGGGTGTGGTTCTTGATCCGGCGCTGCTCCCACTGCTCTCATTCGAATCCTTCTTTACACACATCCTTGCCCACGAGTTAATGCATGGACTGGGGCCCCACAATATAACCGCCGGCGGAGAGCAGACCACCGTGCGCAAGCAGCTCAAGGAGCTTTACTCGGCGATTGAAGAGGCGAAGGCTGACATCACGGGGCTTTGGGCCTTGCAGTATCTAATCGACAAAGGCGTGGTTGACAAACAGATGGAACGCTTGCTTTACACGACGTTTCTGGCCAGCGCCTTTCGGTCAGTGAGATTCGGCATTACAGAAGCGCATGGTCGCGGGATCGCGTTACAGTTCAATTATCTGAGTGACGAAGGGGGCATCCTGATCAACGAACGCGCGGGTACGTTCAGCATTGACCAGTCGAAGATCAAGGATGCCGTGCGTAAGCTGACTCACGACATTCTTACTTTGCAGGCCGAAGGATCTTACGACAAAGCAAAGGCAATGCTGGATAAGTATGCTGTGATTCGACCGCCAATGAAGAAGGCGCTCGATCGGCTGATCGATGTGCCGGTGGATATTGAGCCGATCTTCCCGCTGGCGAGGTAGAGTTAGCCATTCAAGCTTGATAGCCTGCAGTTGGGAAGGGGGCGCCTCGCTTTGCCACCTTTGTCAACTGTGAGCTTTCAAGCTCGTCTGATGAACTTCGCGGCGATCCAGCCAAGGAGCACCAGGACCGCCAGAATGACCCAACCGTAACGATCGCCGTAAGTAACTCCCGGAAAGTGGTTGCTGATCATGAGGAAAACCACGGGCACTGCCATAAACGTGTTTTGTTTGGACCGGAGCTTCGCTTGCGCCGACAAGGCGTCGTCCGGCTTCTTACCCGCGTTGAGCGAGGCAATCATCTTCTTCTGCGCGGGCAGGATTCGCATCCATACGTTGGCGGCCATGATGGTGCCCAGCATCGCGCCTACGTGGATGTACGCGGCACGGCCACTGAAAACTCGAGAAAGCCCATAGCTGATCGCAACTAAAGCCACATACGCGATAACTGCGAACAGTTTCTCATTCCGGCCGAAGGGCGAAATCATCATCAGGTCGTAGACAATCCAGGCTACAACCAGCAGACCCACACCCAGACCAATCGCGGCTCCGATGCTGATCTCACGGACGTCCGGGTCCACGAGCGCACCCCCACCGAGATAGTAGACCAGAACGAGCAAACCAAACCCACTTAGCCACGTCGTCCCCGCTTCCCAGCGAAACCAGTGAAGCTTTCGCGAAACCAGATCAGGCACTTTACGCTTTTCCACGACATAAAAACCGCCACTATGGACCATCCAAACCTGGGCGGCAGTCCCGGTGTTGGCCACAGCCTTTTCCTCTTCGGTCAGACGAGCGTCAAGCCATGTGAAGTAGTAGGTCGTGCCAACCCACATGATGCCGGCAAAGACGTGCACCCAACGGAGTATCAGGTTGAGCCATTCACTTAAGGTAGGGTCGATCATTTCAGTGGCACAGACTTCAGTCTGTGATCTGTCCTTGGAAACACAGGCTGAAGCCTGTACCACTTAGCTTCCGCGGTAGGTTGAATAACCGTATGGACTCATCAACAACGGCACATGGTAGTGCTGGGGCTCGTCGTCAATCCTGAAAACCACGGTTACCTGCGGATAAAAAGCTGCCACTTCGAGGCCCGAAAAATAAGCTTCGGTATCGAAAACGAGGCGATAGGTGCCGGCGCTCAAATGACTCTCCACCAGAAAAAATGGTTTGACGCGACCGTCTTCGTCGGTCCAGGCCTCCGCAAGCTGCGTCCAGCTATCGTCAAGATTCTGCAATTCGAGGTTAACGTGTACTCCACTGGCTGGCGCCCCTCGCGCGATATCGAGAATGTGTGTTGAGATGGTGCTCATAAAGACAATAGTTTTTGTAATCGCAATTCGGTTATCTTAGCTTGCTCGCCCGCCGCGAGCCGCAACTCATCCTCCGGCGCATTATCCACACGTCGTTGCAGAATCGCCAGCATTTCTTCAGAACTCTTCCCCGTTGCGCAAACGATATAAATGTAACCAAACCTCTGCTCGTAATCTTGATTCAGCTTGGCGAGTGCCTGCATCGTGTCTTGCGTTGCCGCAGCGGCACTCGATTGCTCCTGCTCAGACCATTTTTGAGCTTCAGCCGATACATGCTGCTGTGCCTTCTTTTCGCCGATTTTGGGGTGACTGCGAAACGCCTCCAACCAGTCAACGGGCCCAAGTGACCACCAGATACGTTTTGCTTCTTGCTGCAGCTCCTCGTGAGTACTAAAGGGTCGCCGTTCACTCATACGCGTCGCCCAGTTTGTTGAGCCGCAGCATTTGAGCATTTCATTTGTGGCCTCCGCCAGCGACAGCGAATTTAAATCTTCAAGACGCATTTCTCCGGCTTCTCAAAATGCCTCGGAACTTAACCACCAAGAACGCCAAGAAACCTCGATCAGGCCGTACAGCTCTGGTTATCTCTTGGAATACCTGGCGTCTTGGCGGTTAGCATGTCCAATCAGATCTCAACGCTTCCGTAGACGCGCAGACGGCTCACACCACCGTCTGGAAAGATATTAAATCTAACGTGTGAAACCGTACCGGCATCGAGTATCTCGTTCTCGAAAATTCGACGCGTATGCGCTTGCAGCTTCGTCCTGGGCAAAACTGACTTCCAAGTAACTCCCGGCTCACTCAAGGCCTCGAGATCTAAGCCCGCAGCATTACACGCTTCGAGTGAGCAACTCTCGGGAAAATTTCCCTTAAAGAAGGAGGTATCGACTTCAAGACGGCGAATCTGTCCCGGGGCCCCCAGCTTAATGATTACCCAGTCGTGACCCGGGCCGCGGCGACGCTTTGTTTCCCAACCATCACTCATGTTTGCCGCTCGTCCCGGCATGATCAAATTGTGGCGGTGGCCAAAGAACATGTCGCTGCAAGAGAGCACTAGCCCGCCATTCTCGACGGCTGCGAGATCAAGCTCACCGCCAATGCGTTTGAGTCGATTCCAATCAGGTACCACTTCACCGTAAGCGCGCAGCCGCGCAACGCCGCCATCGGGATAAATCTTGAAGCGGACATGGGTAACGCGCCGGTTATTCTTAATCTCAAACGGGTTCTGCGAATCGCCCTTCAGGTCAGACTTTGGCAGAATCTCTGACCATTGAACTGAATCGCTCAGCAACTGTTCCTCATCCGGATAGCCGTCGAGCGAAGCCGCCTCGATTGAACATTGTTCAGGGTAATTCCCCTTAAAGTGGCTGGTGTCCACCACCACGCCCCTGATAATGCCAGGCAGTCCCAGCCGAATGATGCACCAGTCGAAGCCCGGAGTGCGTCGACGACGTGACTCCCATCCATCCATCCATTTGCCCAGATCCGTGTACTTACCTTCTATAAAGATCGGGGCACTGGCTTTGAGCAGATTCTCCTTTGGCGCAAAAAACTCGTCGTTGGCATAAAGTACTGCTCCACCCAGTTTGTCGGAAGCCAGATCAATTAGTTCAGTAAAGTCCATACTGTGAAGGGTCTCTCAATCTCAATAAGGAATGATCCGAACTCAAAGCCTTGCGCCACTCCGGCTCAAGAGAAATCCGGCTGGCCGGCCGATGAACTTGCCGTCATCATATACTTTCTTGCCTCGAACAAAAGTCGACTTTACCACTCCTTGAAAATGCCGGCCCGCATAAGGCGTCAGCTTGTGTCGATGATGAATTACTTCCGGCGTAATCATAAACTCCTGGTCGCTGTTCCAGATCACAATATCCGCATCCGCGCCGACCGCAAGAACTCCTTTACTCAGTTGCAGATCCACTAATCTTGCCGGAGCGTGACAGAGCCACTCCACGATGTTGCCGATTGAAAACCCACGCTTGCGCGCTTCTGTCCAAATCACGGGCAGGCGCAACTGCAAAGAAGAGATGCCGCCCCATGCTCGTAGAAAATCGCCGGTTGCCGGCAGCTTCATCTCTGGAGGACAAGGCGAGTGATCCGAAACAATCATATCGAGAGTGCCCTCGCGAAGCGCACGCCAAAGTTGATCCTGGTTTTTGCGTTCGCGGATCGGCGGGCAACATTTGAACTCCGTGGCGCCATCCGGGATCTCTTCCGCGGCGAATGTTAAGTAGTGGGGACACGTTTCCGCTGTAATTGGTAGTCCAGAGGCCCTGGCCTGAGAAAGTGAGTCGAGAGCGTCGGCGGACGAATGATGAACGATATGCACCCGCGTTCCAAACTCGCGCGTCAGGCTGATCATCAGATCCACTGCTTCATTTTCGGCGGCACGCGGACGCGACTCAAGAAATGTTTTGTATTCTCTCGGACGGCCCGCCTGGTCTCTGATCGCTTCCGCCCCGCCCAACTCACAGGCATTGATGCCCATCCTGTCGATCGGCCCAGGCATCTCAGCATGAACAATTAACAAGGCCCCGAGCCTTGTGAGTTCCGGCATCGCCTCTCGCAAGTCTTCTTCAGTTACATTCGGAAACTCCTCCACGCCCGAATGAATTAGAAAACACTTGAAGCCAACTACTCCTGCCTGCATGAGAGGGGCGAGTTCCCGTGTGTTTCCGGGAACTACGCCTCCCCAAAAACCAACATCGACATGACACTGGTCGCGGGCCGCTTCCACCTTCGCTCTGAAGCCGTCCACAGTTGTGGTTGGTGGAATAC
>JBOGOU010000005.1:0-5746 GCA_050748205.1 Pyrinomonadaceae bacterium
GAACAGAGAAGTGCAGGAGATCCGCCGATTGATCGAAGCAGCAGTGCCCACATTTGGTATTTGTTTCGGACACCAGTTGCTTGGTCGCGCGTTCGGTGGAACAACATTCAAGCTCGTGTTTGGGCATCGAGGTGGAAATCAGCCTGTTAAAGACCTGGAGGAAGGCGGTGTTGAGATAACCTCACATAACCACGGATTTGCTGTCGAAGCCGGAAGCCTGCCTGACGAAGTTGAAGTAACTCACATTAACCTTAACGATCGTTGCGTGGAAGGCATGCGGCACAAGACCTTGCCCATCGTCTCCGTCCAATACCACCCGGAAGCCGCTCCCGGGCCGCACGACGCCGCTCATCACTTTCAGCGTTTTGTCGAACTGATGGAACGCCGGCGAGTAACTGCCTGATCGACCATACTCACGAAATACCGGCTTGAGAACTTCTAGGCGTGGCTCCTAACAA
Source organism: Pyrinomonadaceae bacterium (assembly GCA_050748205.1). Taxonomy (GTDB): domain Bacteria; phylum Acidobacteriota; class Blastocatellia; order Pyrinomonadales; family Pyrinomonadaceae; genus PSRF01. The sequence goes on from JBOGOU010000005.1 coordinate 459, forward strand.
TCTTTCCGGTAACCCAGCTGAGCAAGCCCAGCACCAGACCACTCAATACTGCTATGATTGGCACCAGGACAAAGAAGAATGATTGTGGGGAGAAGCCTGCCGGCAAGTCTTTCAGGCCTTCAGCCACGCGGGGATTGTTTGCGGTATAAGTTGAAAAAAGCAGAGCTTGAATGAGAGGCGCGATGCCGCCCGCGAGTAGTCCCGCAAAGAACCCATGCAGAAGGTATTTCTGACGGGCCTTCCGAGCAATCCAAATCGCACAGAAGATACCAATAATTGGCCACATCACTGGTTCGAGGCCTTTTGTCAGGCCCAGCACAGACGCCACACCCATGGCCACGCCAAATACCGAGAGAGAAGAGACTAGTCTCCAGTTCATTTGCAGGGTTGGTTAAGACTTGAGTCTGGCTCCCAGACAAAGGCCGACGAGGTCATCATTCCACTGGGATCTTTAGTTCGCCCGTCGTGAGATCAGGACGCACGCGGGCCATTTCCTCCGGCGTTGTGTCCACTCCCGGGTGTGTCGCAATAGTAGGCCTTGTTTGTTCCCGCCCGCCGAACTCACTCGAATCGCTGTTCTGTAAGTTATCAGGCGTAGCGTTTGCCTCGCTGGCAGTCGCTTCGAGAAGATCTGCCAGGCCCTGCCTACCACGATGTTCGAGCCAGTGGCGGTAGCTTACGGTCAGAATTGCCACAACAGGAATGGCCAGAAAGATACCGGCGACGCCGGCCAGTTCCGCACCTGACAGGATCGCGAGGATTACAGCCAGGGGATGTAGATGTATGCCCTGTCCGATCAGTCTGGGATAAATGACATAGTCTTGAACGATGCGGAGCACGCCGAGAAATAGAATAACCACCAGCGCCGAGAAGGGTCCCGAGTGCAGCGTTGCCACAATGGCCGCTAAAATCGCAATCAGGAGTGGTCCAATCAACGGAACGAACTCAAAAACCCCGGCTATGAATCCCAGGACCAGCGGGCTCGGGAATCCCAACAGAGCGAAGCCCAGCGAGCAAACAACACCAATAAAGAGGCACGCCGTTAATTGAGCGCGTGTGTAGGCTGCGAGTGTTCCGCTGACGTCCTGAAAAAACTCGTCACCGCGCCAACGCCAACGTCCGCGCGGCAGCATCTGTAGAGCTGAACGCCGAAAGTCCTCGGCATCTTTCAAGAAGAAGAAGCTCAGGATAGGAATTAAGATCAGCCAGGGTATGTAGGCGATCCAGCCGAGCATGCGCTCCAGAACGGCGCTGATAGTGCCGCTGATCTTTTCAACGATACGCGGCGCTTCGCTATTGATTGCGTTCATTACCGGCGCAGGCATTCTGGTGCTGAGATAGTCGTTTAGCCGCTGGGTACTTGTTCCAAGGCTTTTCCAATAGCCTCGAGCCTGCTGCGCAAACTCTGGAAACTGATTACCGAGACGTGGGACAAGGATGTAGATAGCGACGACGATCGCCCCCACAATAACCAGGTACGCAAGAGAGATTGCCAGAACGCGCGGCATCACTCGCTCACGTCTTGAGATCCTGACGGGCCGTCGCAAGAAATCGACCAGCGGTGAAACCAGGTAAGCGAAAAAGACGGAAAGAATGAGCAGGAGAATAACGCCTGTGAGTTTGATGATTACCCAAATGGTCACCGCTACGACCAGGACGATGATGATCACGCGCAGGATTGCTCTCGTCTGCGGCCATGACGCTTCCACAGCCGCCTTCGCAGCTGTTTGTGCCACATCTTTGGCGCCCTCTTTGTTCCGCACCATGGTTCCTCGGAGATCAGTGCAGCCGTTTGATGATGCCGCGGACAGCGCGATTTTCGGAAGGCGTCAGGCTCTGAAACTCGACCCCGAACGTGTCGGCGGTGGCATGATGCACAACCTCACCTCGCAGGGACAAAGCGTCTTCTTTATCCATCAGTAAGAGTCCGAGACGGTCGCCGACTTTGACATTCGGCGCGGCGGGCAGATTACGCACACGAACACCTCCCAGGCTGATATCTCCTGGCTCGCCCAGCCCAATAGACTCCCTGGAGCCTTCATCTTGAATAGCGACCTTCATGCGGGAACTAACGTAGAAGCGGGGGAATTTGCGTCGCTCCCGATCCGTTGGAGCCGTCCGGATTGTCATTCAACAGGCCCTCAGTTAGTCAGTTCCCCTTCATCGTCACCGTCGCCTTCCTCCTCTTCTTCCTCTTCTACGACCGGCGGAACGACCACGCGGGGAGCAGCGGGCTTCCAGATCAAACCCTTCCATTCGTCTGTCTCGCCAAGCAGCTGGAGCGCCGCCAGGGGATGACCAGGATCGCGTTCAATCCGGAGCACTTCGGCAACGACCTGGAGTTTTATGCCGTCTTCACCTTGAACTTCCAGTCGCACGCGGCTGCCGACGTCGTGGAGCTTTATCGGCAGGTGCACAAGCGTCCCTTCATGACCGACATTCTCTGTGGTCCCTTCTGATAGTACGTGAGCGCCGTCTGGCTCGTCCCACTCTGCGCGCACTTCAAAAGAAACGAGATAACGCGGCCCAGAGCGGTTTTCAGTTTCCGTTTGGCGAGGCATCATTCAACTCCTTGTTGGGGCAAGAGCAAGTAAGCGTTACCGCGAGGGCTCAAAAAGCCTGGTATTGCTAGTAAGCAACCATGAACTGCAACAGGGCGGGAGAAGTTTATAACGCTTTGGCAAAAACTGGCAGGCAAATTTGCAATAGTTGGCCTTTGAGCTTTGTACTTGGTGCTTAGTACTTGGTGCTTTGTACTTCGTGTTCTGAAACTTGGATTTGGGACTTCAGCTGCAAAACTCAAAGTACAAAGCACAAAGAACAAAGTTCAAAGACTCAGGGCTAACCCTGGTTATTCTACTCTTCCTCAGTTCTTAACTTCTCCAGAACGGAGAAGTCTTCGAGGGTCGTCACGTCGCCTGCAACCGAGCCGCTAGTGGCAATCTCACGCAACAAGCGCCGCATGATTTTTCCGGAGCGAGTTTTCGGCAACATGTCGCTAAACCGAATCTCTTCAGGCCGCGCCAGCGCCCCGATTTCTTTGGCAACATGGGCCCTTAACAGTTCCTTAAGTTCATCGGATGCTTTGTGTGAGCCTTCGAGGGTCACAAACGCAACGATAGCGGATCCTTTTAGTTCGTCAGGACGAGCAACTACCGCGGCTTCAGCCACCGCCGCATGAGATACGAGTGCGCTTTCCACCTCGGCAGTTCCAAGCCGATGTCCGCTCACGTTAATAACGTCGTCAATGCGGCCCATGATCCAGAAGTAGTCGTCTTCATCGCGCCTTGCGCCGTCGCCCGCGAAATAGATGCCTTCGATCTGCGACCAGTATTGCTCGCGATAGCGTTCGTCATCACCCCAGATGGTTCGCAGCATGGAAGGCCAGGGACTCTTGATTACAAGATACCCACCCTCGTTTACGCCCACCGGTCTGCCGTCTCGCGTCATGACGTCGGCTTCGATCCCGGGGAAAGGTTTAGTGGCGGAACCGGGCTTGGTAGGGGTTGCTCCGGGAATTGGGGTGATCATGATGGCGCCTGTTTCCGTTTGCCACCACGTGTCCACAATTGGACAACGCCCTTTACCAATGATCTCGCGATACCACATCCACGCTTCAGGATTGATTGGTTCACCAACCGTTCCCAGCAAGCGCAGGCTGCTAAGGTCATGTTTCAGCGGCCAATGTTCGCCCCATTTTATGAAAGCCCGAATTGCAGTGGGGGCGGTGTAAAGAATGTTCACGCGATGCCGCTCGACGATGCTCCAGAACCGGTCTGGCTCAGGATGGTTCGGGGCGCCTTCATACATCAGAACGGTCGCTCCATTCGAGAGCGGGCCATAGACGACATAGGTGTGTCCCGTGACCCAACCAATATCGGCCGTACACCAGTAGACATCTTCATCTTTGATGTCGAATACCCACTTCGTCGTCAGGTGCGCTTGCAGAAGGTAACCCGCCGTCGTATGCAGAATGCCTTTCGGCTTTCCGGTGGTTCCAGAGGTGTAAAGAATAAAAAGAGGATGCTCGCTGTCTAAATCCTCCGCCGGACAGCTTGCATCAACCACTTCCATTACCTCGTGCCACCAGTGATCTCGACCCGCCTCCATGTGAACGGGAGTGCCCGTACGGCGGACGACAATGCAGGAGTCGACTGAAGGTGTTTGCTTCAGAGCTTCATCAACCGCAGCCTTCAACTTCACTTCGGTGCCACGCCGCCAGCCCCCATCGGCCGTTACCACAAGCTTGCAACTCGCGTCGTTAATCCGATCTATCAATGCGGCGCTCGAGAAACCGCCGAAGATAACTGAGTGCGTTGCGCCAATGCGCGAGCAGGCGAGCATTGAAATTGCGAGTTCGGGGATCAGCGGCATATAAAGTGCGACGCGATCGCCTTTTTCAATTCCCGCTCGCTTCAACACGTTCGCGAAGCGACACACTTCCTGGTGAAGCTGCTGGTATGTAAGTGTGCGCCGTTCCCCGGGCTCGCCTTCCCAGATCAGCGCGGCCTTGTTGCGGCGCCAGGTAGACAGGTGTCGGTCCAGGCAGTTGTGAGAGATGTTTATCTTGCCGCCAATAAACCATTGCGCGTGCGGCGGCTGCCATTGTAAAACGATGTCCCATTTCTTGAACCAATCAAGCTCCTGGGCCATACGAGCCCAAAACTCCTCCCGGTTCGAGCTTGCTTCGGTACGCAAGCGCTCCAGCTCTTCCATCGACTTGATGTGAGCTGTTTTGGAAAAAGACTCTGGCGGCGGGAAAATTCGTTCCTCATGGGACAGGGATTCGATGTTAGTGGTTGCTATCGACATATGCGCAGGTGGTATCTCCTCGAAGAGTTTCTGGCGGAACTGCTGACTTTCACGGTCCATTTTGCTGTCTGCTGCTTTGTGTATCACAGCGAGGCCGCCGCCGCAAATCAGGGTAGTTTCGGCTTTGCCTCAAAAGTCATGTCCGACATGCTTCAGCTTGTCGCCAAGATTACCTACACTCACGTTACGTCGCACATTGAGAGTTCCCAATCATGACGACAAGCTGAAGGAAGCTCTGAACAAGTTGGTGAAGAGTATGGATTGAGCCCGCGAAGCGCGGCGATAGCGTAAAGCCTGGGGTGGAGCGGAGCGGAACCCCAGGATCATTGGAGTAACAAAGGGAGAGCCCATGAAGTGGGCGACAGCCGCTAATCAAGACTAAATCGCAGCTTTTGCGCTATCGCACGCTTCGCGCGCTCGGTTTCCTTATCTCCTCTTATCCTGGGGTTCCGCTTCGCTTCACCCCAGGCTTTATG
>JBOGOU010000006.1:0-49258 GCA_050748205.1 Pyrinomonadaceae bacterium
CCCGCTCAAGTTTGACTAGCCTTCACTTCAAGAAATCATTCAAGCCTGAGAGTATCCTGTGATCCTGAATGCTGTTCAAAAGTTGAGCGGGGGCAAGCCCACCTTCCTGACCTGTGAGATCTCCAGACTTGAGTAGTTCTACTTTGATTTTGAATGGCTGCCAGAGTTGAGCGGGGGCAAGCCCACCTTCCCTACCTGAGAGACTTCTTGACTCGACTTGGCTATTGAGAGTTGAAGGCTTTTCCAAGTGAGGTTAGGACGTACTCTCACCGGCGGCTTTCTGCATCGCGTGGACAAAAAGTTCTTTGCCCACGCCTGTCCCTATGTAGTCGGGTGCTACCCAAAGGTGTTCGAGGCTGGCGTGATCGTTCTCGAAGACAAGGGCATAAAACCCAATACTTTGGCCTTCAAGCTCTGCGACGTAGACTTCATTTTCAACAATGAAGTCAGGCGAAATGGTGAGGTCGGCTTGCCAATGCTGAATCCAATGCTCGGGATAACCCCAATGGCGCTTGGCCTCGTGGGCGATTTGCGTCAGCGTTGGGGCCTCTTGTGGTGATGCCTCCCGTATTCTCAAGAAGTCTACAACTCTCCTTCAGGGGCGCTGCCAAACCGTACCGTCAGCGTATAGGATGCGCACAATAACCATTTGCTCGGTGAACCGCTCGCGTTCTCTCTTGTCGAGCGAATGAACGCTAATTGTCTGGGTCGGTGGCGTCGCGATGAGGAAAGCGAGCTCCTTGCTCTTCCCCGGGCCGATCTTCTCCACGCCGGTGAACTCGCGGCGGCCGACCTCCTGCCCCGTGGCAGGGTCGAAGAAAACGTAATCGCAGTCAATCTCTTTTATGGTCTTCTGGCCGGTGTTCATAACGGAAACTTTATACAGAAACCTGTAGCGGGCTGGACCCTGTGCTCGAGCTTTTTGGACGATGGCGGCATCGGTTTGCGCCTCTCGTTTGATGCGGTCTACGTCAACGCCGCCACCTCGCTTGGAGTCGTCGATGCGTTTCTCGTTGCGAGCACGAGCGCGCACCTCATCGAAGTTCTCGAGGGGTCCGCCAAACGGATCTCGCTGCCACCCCATGCGCTCTTTCGACCAATGGAACTTGACGACGGTCACATCGGGCGCTTCCTGAACCGGGGGCGACTGTCCGTGTGACAGGACAGCCGTTGCGAAGATCAGCGCGATGGGCAAAGCTTTCAACATGTGTCCCTCCATCGGAGAGTTTAGAGTGCCGTCGCGTCAATCAATAAGATACTACGAAGCCACGCGTTGGTTAAGAGGATCCGGCGGACATTGACGATGCATCGAGCCGGATTAAGCAAAACGGGGCTGGAGAAGAGTTGTTCTTCCCAGCCCCGTTCTCAGGAACATGCCGCCTCCTTGCCCTGACGGCTAATTACGAATTTGGGATTAGAAAACGTACCGCATTCCGACGATGATGCGGCGGTTTCCGCCGTTCGTGCCCCACTGGTTCAGGAAGTCGGCTGAGTTAATTGCGGCTGTGGGGATCCCGAAATCCCTCGAGTTCGTGGCGTTGAAGAAGTCGGCCCTGAGTTGCAGCCTCTGGTTTTCGCCGATCTTCGTGTTCTTCAAGATGCCGATGTCTATGTTGTTAATCCCGTCCGAACGCAGGATGTTCCGGCCCGCGTTCCCGACACGCTGCGCCGCGGTGATCTGCCTAAAGAGCGTCCCGCGGCCCGCCGCGACCAACTCTTCGACGCTCATGCTGTTGACAGGCAGCGTGGTGATGATATTCGGCCGAATAGCATTGCCGACCAGCGCGGAAATGCTGGCGAGCGCGTTAGCCGGGTCAGCACCATTGAGCGGTGTGAAGGGCGAACCACTCTGGAGCGAGAACGACGAGTTGATCTGCCAGCCGCCAAGGATATGTCCCACTGCACCTTTCTGATCGCGGAAGTACGGCAGCTCATAGACGAAGTTGCCCGCAATGCGGTGGGGCCGGTCGTAGCTCGAACGCGCCCGATCAGCCCGGCGGTCGTACGAGTTCTGAGCGACAGCAATCTCGCCGGAAGACACATTGAAGATCTCCGACATCGTGTCGATGAAGGAACTCCAGGTGTAGTGTAAGCCGGCACTGAAACCACGACTCAAACGTTTTTCCAGGCTGGTCTGCAACGAATGATAGATCGATGAACCTGAGTTAGTGCGCAGCCGCGTCGGACCCTGGTTAGGAATGCTGCGGCAGAAGCCATTAGCTGCGTTTGCTACGAGGCAGCCTACGCGCGTTGGGTTAGCATCGACCGACTCGAATAATCCCGTTCCCTTCGTGCCAACGTAACCAACACGCAAGACGAGGTCGCGCGTAAACTCCCGCTGTGCCTCAAGGCTGAATGCATCGTACGTCGGTGTATGGAAGTCTTTGTCAACGATGGTGCGGTTGACTGTGTTCGGGTTGAACGGCGGGGTCGCCAGCGCGGTAAAGGCGTTGGGTGTGACGGAAACGGTTTGCCCCGCCAGGTTAACGGCCTGAATCGTCGGAAAAGACGAAACAGCCGCCACAAACGGGAACGAACTCCAGATGTTCAGGGCGATGTTGGTGAAGGTGTAGTCGTCTGTGCGAGAGTAGCCGCCGCGCAGCACAAGCTTGTCGCCACCCGTGAGCCAGCCGAGCACGCCTCCACCTTCTGTGCGAGGATTCCAGTTAAAGCCCACACGGGGCTGAAGGTTGTTGCTGTCGCGACCAGGGATTGGACCAACGATGAAGCGCGGGTCATTGTTGGCCGCGGCTACGACCGGCTTGTTGAAATCGACCAAATCTCCAATCGGCTGGCCTGGACTTTCGTACCGCAGACCCAGGGTAAGCGTAAAGTTCGGCCGAATCTTCCATTCATCCTGTCCGAAGAAGAAGAAATCGTGCCAATCGAGGTGTAGGATTCGCGCTGTGCCGGGCAGATCCTTATTGATGTTGGCCCGGGTAGCCAGATCCTTTATGTAAAAATCGAGCGAGGCATACTCCAGCAATCCGCGCGTGGTCGGTTTGAAGAGCTGGTGCAACTGATTGCGGCGGATGTCCGCGCCGAACTTTAAGCCGTGATTGCCCGTCGCATACGAGATAGTGTCTTGCAGTTGATAGGTGTTTCTCACGGTCGCCTGTGGCTGGTTGACTCCGAGGCCGATAGCCGTCCGCGATGGAGCAGCGTTGAACTGTCTCAGGCCGAGTTCGACGATTTCAATAGACGGTATCTCCTCTGCGCTCGGCGTGAGCGCTGAGGTCTCCGAGGCAAGACGCGCAAACGCGCCGCGCACCTCATTCACGAGCTTCGGAGTCAGCACGCTCGTCATCGAGACGTTGATTCCCTGGGTGCGCGCTACGTTCTGCGAGGAGAATCCCGGAGGCGTAATTTGGGAGCCCGAGCCACCCTGAGTGCCTGAGTCTTGAAAAATGTAACGCCCGTTAAGACTGTGTTTCTCGCTCAACCGGTGGTCGATGCGGATCGACGTCTGCCAGTCGTTGAAGGCGGAGGGTTGTGAACCCGTCAGTGCGCCGAGTGGTACGGTGAAGATTTGCCCATTGCGTTCAAATCTCGCCGTAGTTGCGATCGGGGTTTGCGCCGCTGGGAGAAACCTTAACAACGCTTGCACGTGGGGCAGGTTGCCTGCCTGTGCTTGGATGATCTGGCGTCCGGCTTCTGTCGGTGCGCCGTTGAGGGTAGTGCCTACACCGAGCTGACGGTCCCACCATCGTTGGATCGCAAAGAAAAAGAACGTCCGATCCTTCCCATTGATCCAGGACGGTCCGCCTTCGCCAAACCTAGGCAGATGGAGCGGGCCACCAAGCGTTGCGCCTAATTGATTCTCTATTCGAAACGGGGCGCCCGTTCTGGAGGGGTCCGTGGCGTTCGGGTTACAGAACCCGCCACTCTTGTTGGTGTTACTACAGGCGTTCAAGGCGTTGTCATTGTGAAACCAAAACGCGGAGCCGTGAAAGTCGTTCGCGCCCGCCTTTGTGATGGCATTAAAGACAGCGCTCGAATTGCGCCCATACTCGGCGCTAAACTGATTCGTGACGAGCCGCACCTCCTGGATCGCGTCGGGGTTATTGAGCGGGATCGTCGCTCCCGCAACGCCGAAGTCGTTGTTGTCCTGGCCGTCAATCATGAAGTTGTTCGAGCGTACACGCCCGCCGTTCACCGAGAAACTGGTGCTGGCGCCGGCGAAGGAAGTTTGTCCGGAATTCAACTGGCTAACGCCTGACGCCGAGAGGGCAACGCTGTAGACATTGCGGTTGGTTGAGAGCGGCAACTCGGAGAGACGCCTTTCGTCAAAGCGCGTGCCAACCTCCGGTGTGGTAGTGTTGAGCAACGATGCATTTTCAACGACGGTAACCGTCCCTTGAACGCCAGCGGGCTTCATCGAAACGCTGACAACGGCATCCTGGTTTAGTGCCAGGGTAATTCCCGACTGCACATGCTTCGCAAAGCTCTGAGCGTCGACCGTCAGTTCATAGTCACCAACAGGCATGTTGGTGAAACGATAGCGTCCTTCTCCGTCGGTTTGAACGGTACGAGACTCGTTGGTCTTTACATTTCGTACGGTAACCGTGCCATTAGGGATGACTGCTTGCTTTTCGTCCCTAACCTCCCCCAGGATCGATCCGGTCGTTTGGGCTAAAACCTGAACAAACAAGCAGGTTAACATCGCCATGGCGAGCAGCAGGAATCTCGTCATTTTCATCATGAGTCCTCTCCTTTTGTGAACCCGGTCTGGGGTGGTCTAGCTTGTTGGATTAGAAATCGTCGTCGAAAGCCGGAATGTCTTAACGTGACTGTATCCAACCGACGCAATCAATATTCCACTATTCAGAAAGTATTCAGCGAAATTTCGCCGGAATGGCTAACTGAACATATATTAGGGATTATCGCAAAAGCTCCCGGAGCCACGGGTCCAAGGTCTTAATTTGAAGTCTGAGGTTTTGTTCAAATTAATGGATGCGATCCAAACCGCTGAAAAATCGACCCCTCTTCGGGAATTCTGCCGCATCGCGAGCGGCGAGTGTACGCTTGAGGGTTCTGAAGCCTCCACAACTCCCCAAGAGCAGGCCTTAACCTCAAAAATGGAACGAATCGTCTTCCTGGAGCGCAACACATTTAGCGTGGAATTCCGCAGACCACGCTTTGATCATGAATGGGTAGAGTATGGCGAAACCATGCCAGATCAAGTCGTCGAGAGGCTTCACCAGGCAACGATTGGGATTTGCAACAAGCTGCCACTGCGAGCTCCGGAGTTGTCGCAACTCCCTCAACTGAAGCTGATCGCTGTCGCCGCTACTGGCGTAGATAACATAGACCTCGACTATTGCAAGGGCCATCGCATCGCCATCTGCAACACAAGAAACTACGCCAAACACTCTCTGCCTGAACACATCCTCATGCTGATGTTGGCATTGCGTCGCAATCTGGTGCGATACATGCAAGATGTGCGGTCAGGAAAGTGGCAGGAAGCCAAACAATTCTGTCTGCTCGATCATACAATCCACGATCTTCACGGCAGCACGATTGGGATTGTCGGCTATGGCTTCCTTGGCCAGGCAGTGGCAGGGCTGGCCCAGGCCATTGGAATGCACGTGTTGGTAGCAGAGAGGAAAAACGCCCGAAGTACTCGAGCGGGAAGATTTGCTTTCATCGAGGTCTTGCAAAGAAGCGATGTGGTAACGCTACATTGCCCGCTGACGGCGGAAACCAGGAACTTGATTGACACGGAGGAGTTTCGAATGATGAAATCCGATGCGATCCTGATTAATACCGCACGCGGTGGCCTGGTAAATGAAGCAGCACTGGTTCAAGCATTAAGAGACCGCCGGATCGCCGGCGCCGCTTTTGATGTACTGAGTGAAGAACCTCCACACAAGGGGAACATCTTGCTTGACGTCGATCTGCCAAATCTTATTGTTACACCTCACATTGCCTGGGCGAGTCGGGAAGCAATGCAAACACTCGCTGATCAACTCATAGACAACATTGAAGCTTTCATTCGAGGAGAACCTCAGAACCTTGTGTTCTGACTTTTGAAAATCGACAACCCGCAGCCGCTGGAAAAGCAAAAACAAAGAGCCGCGGCAGAGCGGCTCGTATGCCGGCGACATCCTTAGGCAAATCTGGAATGTTTGGAACTTACGACGAAGCTGCCTCGCTAGCTCCCACAGTCGGGTTCTCGTCGTGATGCTCAGTGGTATAGAGGCGAAGGATGTCCTGGCCCTGGCGCGACCGTGGATCGATGGTGCGCACGTGCTTCCGCCCTTGCATCTCCCAGATTGCTGTTACGACTCCGTCCTTCTCCACTGCGTGGTATGAAATGTCTTCTGCCGCCTCACTTGGCGCCTGGTCTCCGCTGCTTTCCTCAGGCGCGGCACTGGCTGGCGCAGTCTCGTTCTCTAACATTAACTCTAAGACTCCTCTCGCAAACTGTTGGTGCTTGGTTTGATGAATTGTTGCACACGCGTTACTCACAAGTCCAACATCCAGGGAAACCCTGTCCCCGCCTCAACTCTGAAAGCCATTCTGCTCAAGAGCCCCATTCAAGTGAGAGAGCCTCACAGGTTGGGAAGGTGGGCTTGCCCCCGCCTCAAGATGGAATAGCCTTCACATCATAAGAATCACTCAAGTCTGAAGTCTCCAGTCACCACGAAGGCTACTCCACCTTGAGGCGGGGGCAAGCCCACCTTCCCAACCTGTGAGGCTTTTAGACTTGAGGGATTTCTTGTGAATCGGAGGTCCAACATTTATCATGATCCCAACGACCGGGCTACCTCGACCGCTCGTCCCGGAGCGACAACGCCCCATCCTTGGCGTTCCACCTCAACACCGGAAACTCGTTCCGCCGTTTCAATAAGAATTCGTTTTACCTGCTGCGGCGTTAGCTTGGGATTCGCTTCCAACATGCAAGCTATAGTCGAAGCAACTATCGGTGAAGCGAAGGACGTGCCATCAACATACTTGTAGTACTGGTTAATCACATTGCCTTGGTGAAGTTTGATCGTAATCAACTGCCGCAAGAGCGGTACTGGTAAAGCGCGCGCTTCATCCAGGTCCCTGTCGACTCCCTTGTGCTTTGTGATTATTTCCAGTAGCTCGCTGTCGCCGGCAGCGTCGAGTTCGGAATAGAGATGGGCCTCGTCTGACGTGGGCGTATGAGGCAGAATCGGCGCTGCGACCCAGATGCTGGGAGCAATTACTTCCGGTTTTTGTAGACCGTCAATCGTGGGCCCATAGGACGAGCGATACATGCCGCGCCTCGCCCGATCAAGCGAGTTCTGATCGTCGAGCCCCCCTACGGAAATTGCTGATGGCGAACACGCCGGCGGCAGCACCGGATGTCCGGGCGCCATTCCCGCGTTGCCAACTGCGCATACCAGGATCAGACCCTCCCGAACCGCTCGCTCGACAGTCTGACATAACGAACTCGTTAAGTAGGACTGCTCAAAATCTCCTCCTGCTGAAATGTTGACGATGCGGATATTGTGTTGCTTTTTATGCTCCAACACCCACAGCAAGCCTCGTTCGATTTGTTCATCGGGAATGTGGCCCGATTTGCCAATCTTCACCAGGACCAAATCGGAGTCTGGCGCTATGCCGCGGTAAAACCCCTCCGACAGGTGGCCGTTTCCCGCCGCGACGACCGAGGTCATCATGCCGTGCCAGCTTGCGACATCGGTCGTCTTCAGCGAAGTTGGATCATGCTCAGGGTCAAAGATGCTGTGGTAGGCAAGGATCCGATTCTCGGGCTGAGTTAAATCCGGGTGAGCATAAAAGCCGGAGTCGAGAAAAGCGATCGTTACCCCTCGCCCAGTGAATCGTTCATCGGCATTCATTCGCAGTGGCGTCGGGAGAACGAAGCTGGTCTGCTCAAAAACCACCGCGTGCGAGGCGATCTGCTGGTGGGCTCGATTGAATATTCCGACGCAACTAGAACATACGTGAGCCAACCCTTCCACCGCCGCCGGGATGTTTGCCTCGACGATAGCCCTCAAGTTGTCATCAACGTCGCCAACGCTGATCAAACGGTCATGTAGTCGGCTACAGATCTGGCAGAGTCTCTGATGCGCTTCTTCGTGGTGTGGAGCTGGTTGATCTGCAATGACGATTTCGGACATCGGTCAATGATGAACACGAATGGCACCGACGTGCAAGTCAAACCTAACCAAAGGAAATTAGCCGCGGATGAACGCGGATGACACGGATCTGAAAAAGCCTTTCACTTATTCCATGGTCTTGTTCTTGTTCTGATCCGCGTTCATTCGCGTTAATCCGCGGCTTGTTCCGATCTGTGTTCGTCCGCGGGTATCTGCGGATGGTTTTCCTCAATCAATCCGCACGTGGTCGGTTTTGCCTCGACCAAAGGTCTCCGGGCTATACATCTCCTCGACTTTAGGCGGCGGGACGATAAACACTCCGGGTGTGGTTGCGCGGGCAACGTATGAGTAGGTGTAGACACCTTCCCAAAGCAAAGATGTGAAAGCTTCCGCGCGTTCGTCGCGCAGGTTTTGATGATCGAACCACACAGTTCGCCGGCGCCATTGACCAGACTCGGTGACGTCCTCCTTCTTTTCAGGAATGCTCCCGGTTGTCGCGAGGACAGGATTCAGAGCTTCAAACCCTGCGGGCAACGGATCAACCAAAGCCACGTGGTAACGTCGCTCCGGTGCCACCAGTGTCACGCGAACGCGCACGCGGGCGCCCGGTTTGATGTGCCAGGTACCGTCGGCATCCTGGCTGACGTCACCAGGGTGGTCCAAGGCTTCATACGTACGCTCGAAGCACGTCTTGAAGCGCCACGATGCCGAGTACGCGCGAAGCCATCTGCTCGGAACACTCGTACGGATATGAGGTCAGATAAAGAACAGCTTCGGTGAGTTCCTGTAACTGTGTTGAGGAAGTAGTGATTTCCAGTCCACCAAAATGCGGAAATACATTTTCAGGCGCTTTCAGTCGTTGGGCGATGGCGCCGTTGTCGATCTGCCCGTAGCTCGCAAACGCTTCGGACGTGGCAGGTGTTTGAACAGGTAGAAACACCTCAGCCGCATCCGTCAGGTTTTCCGAGGCAGCACCGATCTGAAAACGTGCCGTACCAGCATTGATGGTAGCGGCCGGGAAACGAACCTCGACCCGATCGTTTGCGGGAACCGTTACGCGCAGGCCGGAGCTGCCGGCTGTGTCCTGGTCCGTTCCCGGTTTTGACAAGTTCGCGTTCGTAGCGCGCACGACGACATCAGTAGTCAGAGGTGAATCCGTTTGATTCTGCACCACGACCGGCAAATCAAATCGATCGCCGAAATTGAGAAACCGCGGTGCTGAAGCACGAACCATCACAGGCAGACGGGCCGTGATGGCCGACTCTCCGAGGCCGAATTGTTTTCCGCCCGCTACGGCAACCGCCATTACTCGATAGCGTGTGAGATTGTCAGGCAGCTTCACGTTCACAGTCGCACGCCCGTTTGCATCAGTTGGGACAGACGGGGCAAACACCGCGAGCGCATTAAAGTTTTCGCGGAGACGGATTGGCTTTGGCTCCGGTGAAACTGAATCTCCTGATCTGGTCACAATTGCGAAAGCGCCCGCGGTTGGCATATTCGGCGGCGGCGTCGGAAACGCTATTCTGCCGAGTATGGAGTAAGACCCGCTTGCGGCGAGGCCACCTCCAGATCCCCCTGCACCTTCCGCCCGCCAAAACGCTTGTATAAACTGTTCTTTCTCAGCCGGTGAAGGAGTAAGCAACAGATCTTTGCGCAAATGGAAGTCAGTCGTGTCCGGGTTCCGAAGCGTGTAGAAAACTGCCAGCGGGTCTTCAAGCTTGTGATCTGTGAGCGCGAGCACCGATTCATCAACCACTACGACCGCAACCTCACCCCCACTGACAGCTTTGCCGCGATGATCTTTAACTTCAAGAGCGATAGTGGTCTCGCCCGCGGGGACAAGCGCCTTTTCACGTGGTGTTGCTGTGACCTGGAGCTTCCGCTCGCGTGGCGGGATCGAAAGACTCAGTTCTCCAGTAGCAAAAGCCGGACGCTTCCCGGGAACTTTTGATGCAGTTGTTACCGGCGCCCCGACTATCTCAACTTGCAGATGCACATTCGGCGTCCAAGCTTCCTCAATTGGCACACGCAAAAGGTGCGTTGGCCCGGACAAGAGAAACCGCTCGCTCCTCAGGATCCCGGAGCGACGCAACGTCAACAAACCTTGCGCAGGATAGAAAGGCGTTTGCACCAGAATGTCGGCAATGTCGCCCGATCTATACTCTTTGCGATCCGGGATCAGCTCGACCTTCTCCTCCTCGACATCCTGCTTCGCAGGTTGTTTGCCACCCGCAACCCAGAGCGTCAACTCGCTCTCGTTGCGTCGTTCGCGGTCATCCAGGATTGACGCGGTTACGCGATACTGACCACCCTGCAACGTTGGAAAGGTGCATGCCGTTGCATCCGCTCCCGATTGAATAGAACAGTCGCGTGGATTCGTCTCAACCTGTTCCCATTCACCCTTCACCTGCTGCCAGTCAAGGAGCACCGCACGCATTGTGATCTCGCGACCCGGCACAGCCTTACCATCGAGATCCGTTACTATTGATTGCACTACCAGCGGCTCACCCGATTGTACGAACGTCTTCTCACTTCGCAGGCCAACATAAAACGAGGCCGGATGGACCAGCATGGTGGTCGTTGTGGTCCATTCTTGCCGGTTAACGTCCATCACGCTGGCTTCCGCCGTCACGGTTGAAGGTCGCGGCGGGCTCACCGAGTCAAAATCGATATGCAAACGATGCTTGCCGGTTGCCTCAGTCTTCCCCGTCAGACTTTCAGTACGAGTCTGCTGACGGATTGTCGGGTCGTAAGAAGAAATCCACCAGGGCGTCCATTTGCCAAAAGTCCAGTCCTGACGGTTGGGCGGCGTGAATGATCCAGGCTTAGCCGTCACTTGCCACGTTACGTCAGCATTCTGCAATCCGCCACCGGCAAAATAGACGGCACTGAGCGATACGTTCGCTTCGCCGCCGACAAAGTGTGGGCCTTCGCTCTCGGCCTTAGCGGTAACCTCGAACTCCGGTCGTCGGAATTCCTGCACCTGAAAACGATGCGTGAAACCTGATCCAGTCAAGTTGCTGTTTGTTAGCAGTTCTAAGCTCGCCTGCCCGAGATTCATTGTCGCAGGTAGCTTCAGCACCAAATCGAATCCACCTAGCGGGCTTAGCCTGGTGCCGGCTTTCGTGATCTCGTTGCCCCGAGAGTCTTTGACCCAGTAAATGACGTCGGTTGCAGTGGCCGAGTCGCCCGGGGCGCCGACGTCGCCTCGTTGACTGCCGCCCACGCGCCGAATCCAACCTTTGATATGCACCTCTTCACCAGGCCGGTAGAGATTGCGATCGTCGAAAACGTACCAACGCAGAGTGTCGCCTTGCGGTTTACGAAACCAGGTAGAAGCAGTGATGTTCTCCCAGGGGAAAGTGTTGCGCGGGAGAATCGCAACATCCTGACCATGACGAGCAATTAGCAGGTCCGAGGTCTGTGCGCTGCAGCCAAACTTCCAGCGGGTGTGTTTCAACCTTGCCCGTTGGGTCAACGGCTTGTACAACCAGAATCATTTGGCCATGGCCCTCGTTAAGCGCAGCTGCCAGTTCGATTGGGGTTTCAAAGATTTCGTCGGGCTTTGAGTTCACGGCGATCGTTTTCGAAAGAACCAGTCGACCAGGAAGCGCAGTCTTCCGATCGACCCTGAGCTTGCGACTCTCGAATAGCGTCTGTCTCTGGTAGCGGACCCACTGAGGGTAGTCTTCTGGCACGACCGAGTAGAGCTTCACTCTGAGGCTGTGGTAGTTCATGGAATAGACTGAGAAACTCGCGGGTCCAAAGGGATCGAGCACAACGAAGTCTTTGTCAGTCGCAAAGAGTCCTCGCGGTGGGGAACCGACGAGGAAAGTGAGAGCAGGACTTGGTCCAAGCACCTGGCCAAACGTGTCCTTAGTAGACGGATCGAGCGTAATCCGGTAAGTAGTTCGGGCCCGCTTGATACCGTCAATGGATAAGCTTTCCCCGTAATGCGAAACCTCCAGGTCTTCCATCGGCGGTTCAACTTTGACCTTCGATTCATCGAACGTGCTTGCGTCAATCGGATTGTTGAATTCAATCTCAAACAGGTCGGAAGGCTGGCACCGTTTGCCGTCCTCGCAACCATGCTTTTTTACACGCAAAGCTCCGTGCGTGTGGAAGGAGTAGGTCTGAGCCTTATGTGTAACACGAGGGCCTTCGGCGGATGGAACTCCCGCGCCGATTGAGACTGTGATACGCGTTCCGCCCGGCAGGGCCATCGCCGTCTGGCCGGTTAGTGAATCAACCGCGCGAAATGCGATGGAGCGATCCTCGAAAGCCTCACCAAATTTGCGCACATCATCATTGGCATCGATCTCTGCGGTCGTAGCGAGACGAGTTTTGATTTCTCGGAGGCCGGCGCGCACTCTGATCGTTCTCAGCACCGTCGGCGGATCAATGCGCTGATCAAATCCAACGAACATCAGCGCATCGCGTGGTTGTGGGCTGTCGTTGTTCGGGTAGGTGGTCTTTATCGTCGGACTCGGTGTGAAAAACTTCCACGCCTTTTCCGCGGCGAGCATGCTGCCGTTTGCCGAACGCGCTCCGGAAGGCACGGTCACGGAATACTGCGTCGCCATCGGAAACCTGCTTTCCGGTTCGAATAGCAATGTCTTCGTTCCCACCCAACGCCATTTGCCGGGTGGTTGAGGAGTGAGCTTCACCGGAACATACGCGGCGGCGGCGTCTTGAGAACCGAGAGGAACCATCGCTTGCGAGAATGTGATACTCAACTGCGAGGCGATTGGCACCTGCCCTTCCGGCGCATAACGCAGAACCTTTAGCGGGCCAGGTTCTATCACTTCCGGTCTGGAAATGTTCGCCGGTGCCGGAAAGGTGACGTTCATAACTTCCCCCGCGGGGGGCGGGGGCAGTGATTGCTCGCGCACAGCGAAATCTTGTGCCTCCTCAATCTCAGCGTTCATAGGAGGTAGGCGTTTGAGAACACTCGCTGTCTCTGCCTCAGTTAACTGTACAGACGGCGCGAGATTCCCCTTCGGCTGCGTTTCGGGTTGATGTGCGCCCTCACTGAGCCGAAAGAGCAAGCCCTTCTGCTCGTCGATGAAATCCGCGAAATCCGCGCCGGTTGCGACAGCCACGGTCGACGCGGCGTCGGTGGTAGTGACGCTGAGTTGAGAAAAGCTTGCGCTAAGCAGGCAGAAAACGACCGTGAGGGAGACTAGTTGATTCGGGCGTATCATGTTCGTCGTTCTCCAGAGGGCAGTGAATTAGAACTAAGCCAGCGTTTGCTTAGACGCAATTGAAGACCATTGAGTTCCCATAGTTTCCGTCAAACTTCAGTCTGTGCGCTTCACTCAAACGCGAACACTGCGACCGCGGGTGTCTCGCCCGCTTAAGCGCGAACAGGTTTTTGGTGCACATCTGTTCCGCGGTTGTGCTCGCCGCTCCCTCGCGTGTAAGGTATTCAGATACGGAAACTATGGTGGAGTAATTCGTCCCGGAGTTGCCAATGGCTCAGGAACAGTTAAGCGTCGCCGACATCTTTCTCCATGCTCAAGACATCAGGCGTCAGAACCCGCAGATGTCTTACAAGGAGCTCAAGGAGCAGTTGGTGCGAGAGTTCAAGGGCAAGCCTTTTCCGCCCGCCTACAATCTAACAATCCCAGAACAGGACGCGCGCGCGCCAGAGGAAGACTGGTCTGCCGGTCTGGCGCTGGTGAGTCGCGGGATACAGTTTGAGGACTGGAACGACATCGCTGATGGCATTGTCTTGAGTCTCGAACTCACTGAAAACTACGAGCGCGAGCGCGGCCCGGAAGGCACCCGAGACAAATGGCACGATCGGACACGAGGCATTGAAGACGCCGAGGCGAAGGCCCTGGGGAAGTGGATGCCGGAAGAACTAATGAAGCTTGCGGAGCGAAACGTTAAGAAGTAGTTTGCAGAAGATTGAGGGGCCAAGAGCTTCAGACGTCGGATTTACACAATGAGTTTTCTTAACAGCCTAATTAAGGATCCAAGATATCAAACCACCGATCCTCGCAAGCCAGAGGACATCCGCGAACCTGACGTCATTATCAGTCCTGACACCCGACGCGAGAATCGCCTTCCGCCTGGCCAATCGCGAACGAAGAAGTGGCCTGTGCTGGATGCCCATGGCACCCCGGACATTGACCTGGCGAGCTGGTCGTTTGAAGTTGACGGGCTTGTCGAGCATCCTCAGAGCTGGTCTCTGGACGAGTTCATGCAGCTCACCGCGGCTAAAGTGTTTGCGGATTTTCATTGCGTGACGCGCTGGTCCCGTTTGGACAATGTCTGGGGCGGAGTGCCCACGCGTGAGCTTGCCCGGATCGCGGGCGTCAAGCCTGCGGCGAAATTTGTATTGGCCTTCGCATACGATTCCGGCTGGACCACCAACATTCCCATCGAGTTCTTTCTTAACGAGGATTCACTGTTGGCCTGGTCACACGATGGACAACCGATACCTCCGGAGCACGGCGGCCCGGTGCGCCTGATCGTGCCGCAGCTCTACGCCTGGAAATCTGCCAAATGGATCAAGGGCGTGCGCTTCCTCGAACATGACCGGGCTGGCTATTGGGAAGAGGGCGGTTACCACATGCGCGGAGATCCCTGGACAGCCGGCGACGGTGAAAGGTTTCGCTGGTCGTGAACACACCGACGACCGTGGGCGCGATTCAGTACTTACTCCCTTCTAACTGATTGACCGAAGTCGCATCCAATGCGGGCGAGACGCCCGCGATCCCAGTGAAGAGCTTGAGTTCAACAACCAACCAGAAGGGCACAGCTACCACGACCCCCAAAGACGCTGCGGCAGTTATCCTCCTTCGACAAAACACCGATCCTGGGAATCCAGAAGTGTTCCTCGTCAAGCGCAGCGAAAGACTCGCTTTTCTCGGCGGGTTTTATGCGTTTCCAGGCGGACAACTCGAAGCTTCAGATGCGGACGCGCGCGTGGAAAACTGCGCGAATGGAGCACAAGCCGCTGCCATTAGTGGCGCCGCGCGCGAGTTGTTTGAAGAACTTGGTGTGCTTGTTGCTCGCGGTTCCGAAACGCTGACGAAAGGCCAGCGTGTTTCCCTTCTCGACGACCTCGAATCGGGACGAATGACGTGGCCGGAACTGTTGCGGCATTACCATCTCCATCTCGACCAGAACGACTTCACCTTTGTTGGTCGCTGGGTGACGCCGCCATTCAGTGCGCGGCGGTTTGATACCTGGTTCTTCCTCGTGAACTGTCCGTCAAAACAAGAACCTGACGTGAGGCCAGGCGAGCTTTGCGAGGGAGAATGGATAACGGCAAAGAGTGCTTACGAACGCTGGCAGCGTTCCGAGATTCTTGCCGTCCCGCCAATCCTTCATGCTCTTCGAACGCTCGCAGATGGGCTTACGACAGATCTTCCAGCCCGTTTTCTCTCAATTCCTCAGGCGCATGGTGAGCCGGTTCGTCGCATAGAGTTCCGGCCCAACTACATTTGCTTTCCCGTCCGCACTCCGACTAAACCGCCGGCGACACACACGAATTGCTATTTGATCTATAACTCGCGAGAGATCCTTGTGCTGGATCCTGGATCACCCTACGAAGACGAGCAGCAAGCGCTGGCAGCTTGCATCGATGACCTGCTGCGCGAGGGACGAGAATTACGCAAGATAGTCCTGACTCACCTCCATCCAGATCACGTCGGTGGAGTTAATGCCTTGCGAGCGCATTTCGGCGAAGATGTCAGGGTGGCGGCACATCGACTCACTGCCGGGCCGTTGAGTATGGCGCCCCAGGGCAACGCCATTCGTGTCGACCGTGTGATCGAGGACGGTGAGATGACGGAATTAGACGGCTCACCGCCAATTGCTCTTCGGGCAATGTACACTCCTGGTCACGCGCGCGGACATCTCTGTTTTTACGAAGGACGCAGCGGTGCGCTGATCTCAGGCGACAACATAGTCGGGCTGGGATCGGTTTTGATCGATCCCCCCGAAGGCAACATGCGTGACTATCTTCATTCATTGGAGCGTATGCGATCGCTCGCTAACCTTTCGGTTATCTTTGGAGGCCACGGTCCGGCGATCGCAAATCCTTACACTAAGCTTGACGAGTACATCTCACACCGGCTCGATCGCGAACAAAGCATCCTGGAAGCTGTAAGGAATGGAGCAGAGACGCCTGAAGAAATCGTCGCGCGAGTCTACACCGATGTCTCTCCCAAGGCGCACGCGATGGCCGCACGCGCCGTGCTTGCTCATCTGGAAAAGCTGGCAGCCGAAAACCTTGTGGTACACGACCGCGAGGCCTGGCGGTAGTGGCGCAGTTTAAAAAGGTGGGTGACGGCTGTTGTTCTCGCCGCGTAGCGGAGGGTTGATTTTAGCCCGGCCTTTTAAGGCCCGGGATCCCAGGCTTTTTGTTATCCGCCGTCGCGCCAGCTACGGTCGAATCACGCTTCAGACGTCGCTACGCGACGCATTCAGCTGGTGATCCTCCGTCCCGGCCTTAAAAGGCCGGGCTAAATTTGCTCGTCGCTCCGCGACGCAGAGGCATTCGCACCGTTGTTCTGTAGGACCTACTTGAGTACCGGCATCCGGTCGTATCGCTCCCGGTTCCGTATTTTTAGTAGTGCCAACCGATCATGTTTGCCCGTGCTTACAGTCTTGCGCTTTCACGTATAAGATAGACTTAGTAGTAAAGTAACGGTTCAAACCGCGGCATTCGTTAGGAACTTGTTCAATGCAATTATCAGCAACATTAGGTGAGCTCAGAGCCACTGGCTACAAGAGCGTTTCAGTAAAAGGCGAACTGCGCGCCAATCTCATTAAGAAACTGCGTGATGGTGAAAAACTCTTTCCGGGCATTATGGGCTACGATGAAACCGTCATTCCGCAACTCGTAAATGCCATTCTCGCCAGACACAATATCATCTTGCTGGGCCTGCGGGGTCAGGCCAAGAGCCGTATCATTCGCCAGCTAACCGAGTTGCTCAACGAACGTATCCCAATCATCGCCGGCTCCGAGGTCAACGACGATCCCTTCCATCCGATTTCTGCCTACGGAAGGCAACAGCTCGAAATCCACGGCGATGCGCTGCGCCTGGACTGGATCGGGAATGACGCGCGTTTTGTCGAAAAACTCGCCACGCCGGACGTGACCATTGCCGACATCATCGGCGACGTCGATCCAATTAAGGCCGCCAAGGGCGGACACGTTTTGAGCGACGAGTTAACTATTCACTTTGGGCTGCTGCCGCGCGCTAACCGGGGCATTTTTGCGATCAATGAGCTGCCGGATCTCGCCGGTAAGATTCAGGTCGGGCTCTTCAACATAATGCAGGAAGGCGACGTGCAGATTAAGGGTTACCCGGTGCGACTGCCGCTTGACGTGATGCTGATCTTTTCAGCCAATCCGGAAGACTATACGGCGCGCGGCAAGATCATCACGCCTTTAAAGGATCGCATTGGGGCCGAGATCACTACTCACTATCCGTCGGAATTGCCGACGGCGATCGAGATCACACGACAGGAAGCCTGGGTTGAGCGCGATGGCTGGAAGGAGCTACTGCACATCCCTGACTTCATAAGAGAAGTGGTGGAACAAATTGCCTTCGAAGCTCGCGACGATCAAAGAGTAGATAAGCACTCCGGTGTTTCCCAGCGGCTGCCTATTACAGTAATCGAGTCGGTGATCTCCAACGCCGAGCGGCGCTCGCTTCTGACCGCCGAGGAGATTGTGCCACGCGTATCAGACATCTATGCGGCGATTCCTTCGATGACCGGAAAGATGGAACTCGAATACGAAGGCGAACAAATTGGGGCCAAGCGGATTGCCAAAGACCTGATCAAACGCGCGGCCGGCGAAATCTTTGAAGGCTATTTTGTGGGCATTGACTTTGCGCACACTGTTCAATGGTTTGACGAGGGAAACAATCTGCGCCTCGCGGACACTGCCTCGGCGGAGGAATGCCAGTCGCTGCTCGACGCGGTACCGGAATTGATTGATAGCGCGCTCATTCCTTTCGACTTCAAAAAGTCGGAAGTTCCGCTAGTGGTAGCGGCATGCGAGTTCGTACTGGAGGGACTCTTTGCGCAAAACAAGATCAGCCGCAACGAGGAAGGTGGCTACACGGCAGTCACCAAAGCCAAGAAAGACCGGCGCGGAATGATCTACGACGATCTGACCGAAACCGGCAAATACAGTTAACTAGCCGCGGATGAACGCGGATAAACGCGGATCTGAAAAAGGCAAGTACACAACCTCACCAAATGAAACAGGATACCTCACATGAAAAAAGAGCTTGGGCCACAGATTGACACGGATATTCACGGATTCAAACACGGACAACTAACGGCGAAGATAATTAGAACTTTCTTCGACGTTTATAATGAACTTGGTTATGGCTTTCTGGAATCGGTATATGAGAAGTCCTTGAAAGTAGCTTTGAACTCGAGCGGTGTCATCTCTTGCAGAAAAATTGAGATCCCGGTTTGGTTTCGAGGGCACCGCGTCGGAAATTTTGAGGCTGACATTGCTCCTTGAGAATTGTGTGCTGCTAGAGCTTAAATCGGCGCGCGCGATTGATTCTTCTCATGTCGCCCAACTGCTCAACTATTTGCGCGCTACAGAGATAGAGGTCGGCTTACTGCTCAACTTTGGCCTTAAAGCCGGGTTCAAGCGATTAATATTTGATAACCCCCGGAAATCAATCCGTGCAAATCCGTGTTTATCTGTGGCTGATTTGCTAAAGTCCGACTAGTGGGTTCGTCGATGAGGTTTACCCGTTACTCAAAATTCAAGGGCCTCGATGTCTCATCCATCAACCTGGGTGACTTGATGGAAGGGCTGTCTGATTCACTACTCTCTTCCGGCTACGACGATGACTACTATTGGACCCGCGAACGCCGCCCGCAAGACACGTCGTTGGATGCGCTGCGACGGGCATTGTTGCAAGCGCTAATGGACCAGGGCCTGCTCGATGAACATCAGGTTCAGGAGATGCTCGCTGAAAATGACGGCAAGTTTAAAGGCTCGGCGCTGGAAGAAATGCTCAATCAGCTGATTGAGCGCTTGATTGAAGAAGGTTACTTAACCCTTCACGAGGAGCAGGTCAGACAACAACAGCAGCAACCAGGGAATGGCAATCTGGAAATTTCCGATCCGCTCCCGCGCAACATCAAGTTTGAGGTAACTGAAAAGGGGTTGGACTTTCTGGGTTACAAGACCCTCAGAAACTTGCTGGGAAGCCTTGGTAAAAGCTCCGCCGGTCGTCACGATACTCCCCAACTCTCGACAGGAGTGGAAGCGGCAGCAGCGAGCAAGCTTTATGAGTTTGGCGACACAATCAACATGGACGTCAACACTACGTTGCTCACGGCTATTCAGAGGGAGGGGTTGCAGGTTCCAATCAATTTGGAGTACAGCGACCTCCATGTTCATCAATGTGACTACCAATCATCATGCGCCACTGTCGTGATGCTTGACTGCTCTCATTCCATGATTCTCTACGGGGAGGATCGCTTCACACCCGCCAAGAACGTGGCACTCGCACTGGCCCATCTTATTCGTACTCAATATCCGGGCGACGCGCTCAAGCTCGTCCTTTTCCACGACAGCGCTGAAGAACTTCCGTTGGCGAAGCTGGCCACAACCCAAGTTGGGCCATACCACACAAATACTGCCGAAGGGCTGAGACTCTCACGCAGGATTCTCCAATCGCAGCGGAAAGAGATGAAGCAGATCGTGATGGTCACGGACGGAAAACCGACAGCGTGTTTTTTGGAGGGAACCTCACCGCTGGACGCCGGCGCTCTCGCGACGTCGTCGGGAACTGCACGCAGGCAACGAACCGCTGACGGGATGCCGGCACTCACCGGAAGAAGGCTTTACAAGAATTCCATGGGTGGCGACCCGTTCGTGATGGACCGAACCTTCAAAGAGGTCCAAGCCTGCCGCAAAGCCGGTATAATGATCAATACGTTTATGCTGGCAAGCGACTATTACCTGGTTGAGTTTGTAAAGCAGATGACGGCTATGACGAATGGTAAAGCCTACTTTGCTAACCCAAGCAATCTCTCGCAGTTTGTATTGATGGATTTTCTTCGGCGACGAACGAGTCGTGTCCGTTAACGCCAGCGTGGAATTCAAGAGTCCAGGGCAGCATTTGACTCCCTAGTCATTGTTGCGCAAATAGAGTTGCGGCGTTTGGCAGCCAAGTAAGGATGAAATCCTCAACCACTAACCCATGGGGCTATCGATCAAGTCGCCCCTATGCTCCCTTTCTTGTTCTCATCGCGGGCCTCCTATTCACATTCGCGGTCTCATACCACCTTTTTCGAGTGGCTGAGGCGGAAGACCAGGCTCGTTTCAGGGCACTCGTCCAGGAGGTTCATGCGAGCATCGCCAGCCGGCTTGAAACTTACACGGCCCTACTCCGGGCGGGAACCGGACTCTTTGCCGCAAGCGAAACTGTCGAGGCGAGAGAGTTTAGAAGTTTCACGCGAGGTCTGGGCTTGCAACAGCACTACCCAGGCGTACAAGGCATTGGTTTTTCGATCCGCGTGAGCCCGGAGCAGAAGGTGGCGCTCGTCGAACAACAGAAACAGGCGGGTTCAGTCAACTTCCATATCTGGCCGGACTCTCAGAGGTCCGAATACCATTCAATCATCTATCTTGAGCCACTAGACCAGCGTAACCAGGCCGCTATCGGTTACGACATGTTTACCGACGCGAGCCGACGCGCGGCCATGGAACGCGCCCGTGACACGGGGCTTCCCGCTGCTTCCGGACTGGTAACACTAGTACAGGAAATCGATCCGCAAACGAAACAGGCTGGGTTTCTCATCTATGCCCCGGTTTACCGGAAGGATCAGAAAATCTCTACCGAGTCCGAACGCCGTCAGGCCCTGGTAGGGTTTGTCTATGGTCCCTTTCGTGCCGATGATTTTTTGCAGGGCATCGTCGC
Organism: Pyrinomonadaceae bacterium; assembly: GCA_050748205.1. GTDB lineage: Bacteria > Acidobacteriota > Blastocatellia > Pyrinomonadales > Pyrinomonadaceae > PSRF01. The sequence continues at coordinate 21,020 of JBOGOU010000006.1, forward strand.
CCAAGACACTTACGACAACATTGAATTTCAGGTCTATGACGGTCCTGAGTCGAAGCCGGATAATCTGCTCCACCGATCCACCAAACCCGACGACTTGACGCCGGCAAACTACAAACCACGTTTCGTGGCCACCACTAGCCTGGATGTGGCAGGTCGTCCCTGGACGATCACTTACGCCAGCACGCCAGGATTTAGTCTGTCTTACGGCAATACCTGGATTTCTTACATGCTTGTGATAGGAGCGTTTCTTAGCTTGCTCTTCTTCGCAGTCACGCGATCGCAATTAAAGGCCCGCGTTGCTGCCGAGCGAGCCGCGGCCGAATTGCGAGAGTCTGACACAAACCTGCGTGAAACTCTTACTGAGCGGGGACGAGCAGAGGATGCGCTCAGGGAAAGCGAAGAGCGCTATCGCGAGCTTGTCGAGAATGCGAATGACATCGTTTTTACTCTCGACCTTGCAGGCACCATGACGTCCGTCAACCGAGCAGTGGAGTTAGTGACGGGTTATTCTCGCGACGAGCTGATCGGAATGAACATGAGTGAGTTTCTCACGTCAGAATCGACTGAAGTTGCTCGCCACATGACGGAACGTAAGTTATCAGGTGAAGAACGAACAAACTATGAAGTAGACGTTCGCACCAAAGATGGGCGTGCACTCACGCTTGAGATTAGCAGCCGCTTGCTACTGGCGCGGGGAAAAGTCGTGGGTGTCCAGGGAGTAGCACGTGACATTACTAATCGCCGGCGGGCTGAAGAAACACTGCGCCAAGCCGATCAGAGAGCTCTATCGGAATACGAGCGACTCCTTGAGAGAATCTCCAGTTTGGCCCAGGCCCTGGGCACCGCACGCGAGCTCGTCACAATCTTCCGGGCGCTGAGAGAGTTCAGCGTTGTATCTGTTCCCTGCGACGGACTCTTCATTTCTCTGTACGACGCAGATCGCGACGTTCGCACTGCGTGTTACGCCTGGGGCGACGGACACGAGCTCAACACTTCCGGGCTTCCGCCGATGCCGGTTAACACCTCGGGGCCTAACAGCCGTGCCGTTAGAACGGGTCAGGTGATAATCACTGACGACTACATGAACGCCGCACGCGGTCATCCGGTTGTCATCCTAGGCCCTGATAATGGATTACGGCCGGAATGTTCTCTGGTGATCCCGATGGCCGTTATGGGTCGAATTGTCGGCACGATAGAGGTCCAGAGTTATCAAAGAACGGCTTATCGCGAAGAGCACGTTACCGCAATGCGCATGGCTGCTAACTTGGCCGCTGTGGCCATTCAAAACGTTCAGCTGTTGGAGCGTGAAAGCAACGCAAGGGCGGCAGCAGAAGAGTCGAATCGATTGAAAGACGAGTTTCTCGCTACCGTTTCTCACGAGTTACGCACTCCCTTGACAGCCATTCTTGGCTGGTCCCGAATGCTGGAGGCTGGCGCTATCAACGATCCGATGGCTTCTCGCGCTCTCGAAACCATCCGACGGAATGCGAAAGCGCAATCACAAATCATTGATGACATCCTGGACGTTTCCCGAATCATTACCGGAAAACTCTATCTCGACCTTCATCCCATTGACCTGGCGCCAATAGTTGAAGCGGCTGTAAACGTAGTGCGTCCGACCGCAGAAGCAAAAGGAGTGCTGATTGAAACAGAACTCGACTCACAGCCGACAGTCGTAACCGGAGATTCAAGCCGTCTGCAGCAAGTAATCTGGAATCTACTTTCAAATGCTATCAAGTTCACTCCCAGCGGCGGACGAGTTCATCTCGGAGTCAATGACATTGGTTCCCAGGTTGAGATACGCGTGACAGATACCGGCCAGGGTATCAGCCGGGAGTTCTTACCTTTTGTATTCGACCGCTTCCGTCAGGCTGACAGCACCAGCACCAGGCGGCACGGTGGGATTGGATTGGGCCTGGCAATCGCTCGCCATCTGGTGGAAATCCACGGCGGCACGATTAAGGCTGAGAGTGCCGGTGAAGGAAAAGGCGCTACATTCTCGGTCAGATTACCCAGTGTGGGATCCATCGCCAGCCTCAATAAGCACCCTGCCGGCTCAGGGGAAGCACAGGACAGTTTTGAGTTTGATTCACGCTTAGAGGGTGTCCACGTACTACTGGTCGATGATGACTTGGACACTCTGGACCTGTTGAGCGCTGCTCTCAGGCAACAGAAGGCAAAGGTTACGGCCGTGGCCTCGGCCGCGGAGGCCCTTGCAGCCATTAATGCGTCAAAACCCGATATTGTCGTCTCAGATATTGCGATGCCGGATGAAAATGGATATCAGCTCCTGGAAAAGATCCGGGCAATGAACTTTGACGCCGCTCAGATCCCTGCTTTGGCGATTACGGCATACGCTAAAGAGGAAGACCGAGAGGCGGCACTCTCGTCGGGTTACCAGGGTTTTCTGGCCAAACCCATAGAACTCTCGGACCTCGTTACCGCCGTCGCCGAAGTGCTTCGCAGAGACTAGTAACGGCTAAGTCGAGGATCACAATGGCGCCAGCAAAAAGTGTATGGAGGGAAATCGTCCGGGGCGTTGAGATAGCATACGACGACGTTGGCTCCGGGCCATGCGTGGTTCTTCTTCACGGTTATCCTTTCAATCGATCCATGTGGCGGGAACAGATAGAAGCGCTCAACCTTCATCACCGGGTAATAACTCCTGATTTGCGCGGGCACGGTGAGAGCGAGGTAACGCCTGGCGTGGTGAGAATGGAAGACATGGCCGGTGATGTTGCGTCACTCCTTGAGACGTTAAACATCTCACGCTCCACAATCTGCGGACTCTCCATGGGTGGCTATGTAGCTTTGGCCTTCTGTCGCCTGTTTCCCTTGCAGGTTCGTTCGCTCGTCCTCGCCGACACGCGCGCCCAGGGTGATACGGAAGAAGGAAGGCAAAACCGCGAGCAACAGTCAGAGAAGGCCTTGCGGGAGGGAATGGAAGGAATCGCAGACGCACTTTTGCCGAAATTGCTGACGTCTGAAACCGTCGAAAAGCGTCCCGACATTGTTAAGCGTGTTCGCGAGATGATGGTCGCCACAAATCCGGAAGGTGCAGCCGCGGCATTGCGCGGTATGGCTGAACGTCGGGATCATACGTCTTTCCTTTCGCGAATCATCGCACCCACTCTGATTATAGTTGGCAGTGAGGATGCTATTACGCCCGTCGCAGATGCCGAGCTCATGCACCACGAGATTGGCGGGTCCCGCCTACAAGTTATCGAAGGCGCCGGGCATGTTTCCAATATTGAAAAGCCCGAAGAATTCAATCGGGCGGTTGTAGACTTCATGCACGACATAGAAGTTTGAGGTTCTGGCGCGCCGCCTTTAGAAATGAGCCAGCTCTTCACTGGGACCGCGGGCGTCCCGCCCGCAATGAGCGCCGCAGGCGCGAACAATGATGAGTCGGGATTGGGTGGTGCCATACATTGAAATGTCAGAACCGCTGAAATACACCATCGAAGAGCGCGTACGTTGGGGCGACGTAGATGCCGCTCGCATTATTTTTTACGGCGCCTATATTCGCTTCTTTGAATTTGCAGAGACGGAGCTGTTTCGCGCGGTGGGACTGCCGTACGGTGTGATGTTTGATGAACTCGACATCTGGCTGCCTCGAGTCCATCTCGAATGCGATTTTCACCGCGCTGCTCAGTTGGACGATTTGCTCGAAGTCTCTGTTTACGTCGGTAGGTTTGGAAACAAGTCCATGCATTTAAACTTTGAGGTGCGCCGGAAAGGTGATGAGACTGTTATCGCGGATGCGCATTTCGTTCTGGCTGCAGTTCGCCGCGATACGTTTGAGACAGTTCCCGTTCCAGAGGAATTGCGACGCCGGCTCGCGGCCTACACCGTTGTACATTAAAGTTCCGATCGATCAGAGCCCAAAACCCCGTGAATAAATCTCCGAACCCTGGCGTCAATGAAACACTGGACGAGAAGTCTGTAGATCCCGATCCAATAAAACTCTTTCGGCGGTGGTTCGACGATGCTATCGCTTCAGGCTCGCGCTTGCCCGATGCAACAACGCTAGCGACGGCAACTAAAGATGGAAAGCCCTCGGCACGCATGGTGCTTCTGAAACAGGTCGACGAGCGAGGCTTCGTTTTTTACACAAACTACCGCAGCGTCAAGGCGAAGGAGCTTGACGAGAATCCACGTGCTGCGCTCGTATGTTACTGGTCGCAACTTGATCGACAGGTACGCGTCGAAGGCACCGTGGAGCGAGTTTCAGGGGCGGAGTCAGACGAATACTTCCGAACCAGACCACGTGAGAGTCAGCTGGGTGCTCTCGCATCGCCTCAAAGCGAGGTCATCGAAAACCGGGAGGTTTTGGAAAGAGGCTTTCATGAGTTGGCTGAGCTTTATCGCGACCGCCCGGTGGAACGCGCATCACACTGGGGTGGCTATCGAGTGAAGCCCGAGAGGATTGAATTCTGGAGTAGCAGACCCGGCCGGCTTCACGACCGCATTCTGTATCACCGGCAGAAGGATGGTTCCTGGACTATAGCGCGCCTGGCGCCATGACACTCAAGGCGCGATCGCTTTTCCAGCTAGACGGGCCTCAGGGCCTTCCGTGCAAGCTTCTTTTTTAAGTCAACGTAACCTTGTTCGCCCGCTACAAGATCGCCTAACACGGTTTTGATACCGCGATGACCGCGAGCAAACTCGATCATTCTTTCCGTGAACGGGGCGCCCCAGAAGTTGCCATAAAAGCGGCGGCGCATCTGCGAGGCCCGCTTCAATTCCCGACCGAAGTCTTTACGCCAACTTTGCTCGTAAGCCATTGGAGTTTGGGTCAGAAAACATTCCGCAAAGAGCTCTGCCGATCGTAGAGCATAATAGATTCCTTCACCGGTAACTGGATCCGCAAAGCCTGCTGCGTCACCCAGAAGTGCCCACCCTTCGCCACACGCTCGCCTGGTATCCCAGGTCTTATCGTTAAGCCCGGGAATGCGCGCCGCATATCGCTCAGCCGTGGCCTTTAACTTCGTTCTAATTCGCTCGTTGCGTTCATGGTCACCCTTGCGGCTGGCCCAAAGCATTGCTGTTGCATCTTCGCGCTGACGGTAGTAGCCAAGCATGAAGTCCCAGAGAAGCTTATCGAGCGGCTGGTGTGCAAAAGCCTCCTGCGTGGTTGCGATGCCGAATGAGATGTGATCGAGTCGTGGGAAAGCCCAGGCATAACCAATCCATCCCGGCAAAAACGCGATGACAGTGGGCGCTTCTCCACTATCAGGCAGGGGCGCGCGGTACCCAAAAGCTACTTCCATTTCAGAAGGAGGCAGTGGACCGGCAAGCATTCTGGCGACAGAACTGCCGGCGCCGTCTGCGCCTACTAACATCTGACCGGACCACTCGGCGCCGCCCTTGCCTGTCAACGCTCGCACTGTCCAACCGTTCCCGGTCCGCTTAATGCTTTTCGAAGAAATCCGGGCCGGGAAGACCTCCGCACCAGCTTCTCTTGCTCGTTCGCGCAAGTAGGAATCAAAAGCAATGCGGGAGTAGATAGCGAAGGGCTCCGCCAGATTTAAGTGGAGGCGTTTTCCCGAAGGGGAATACATTTCGAGCTCATCGACGGTGCGTCCAACTGCATTAAGTAGGTGTGGCCAGGCCTTGAGCGCTTTTGCAGTGACGCCGCCGCCGCAAGCCTTCGGCTCTCCCTCCGGGCGGCCATCAAACAAGGCAACTCTCACTCCTGATGTTGCCAGCAGCTCAGCAGCAAACGAGCCCGCGGGACCTGCGCCTATGATCAGAACTGTGAATTGTTCCATAAAAGTTCTCGGAGTGCGGCGGCAAGCGGAGCGCGACGCCGCTTTCAATCTGTGGTGGCCGGGCAAAATTCAAAGCGCCGTCGTCGCTTCGCTCTGCCGGCGCACTCCAAAGGCTCACGGCTCCTTCTTAAGCGAGTTTACGATCTCTATGTATACCGCTTCTTTGCGCAAGGAATCCAGTGCCCGGTTTGTCGTAATGCTTTCCAGATCTTTGAAGCCCTTCTCAATTGCTCTCCGCAGAGTTTGCAGCGCGCGCCCTTTCTGACCTGCAAGTGCCTGTGCGCAAGCCAGGCTGAAGAACAGTCGAGGATTGTCTGGCGCAATCTCCGTTGCTATTTCGAAATGATAGACCGCGCCCGCGTAATCCTCAGCCCTCAGGCGACCTTCTCCTTGCTCGTAAGCACCGATCAGGAGCGAACGAATAACCCGCCTGGCTACCCTTCGCTCAGACGAGTCCTGAGGTTCTTTCACCTGTTTACTTAGAGCGTTGATAGTGGCCCGAAACTCTCCAGTAGCTGTGAGGCCGTTCTCCGGATCACGACGCTGACCTAACAATCCAGTGATCTGAATTAGTAGTGCGCGTTGTTTGTCAATCTCCGACTTTTCCTCGCTGATGGATTTTTTACAACCTTGTTCTCTCTCAGTTGGGCGACCTTCTCCGTAATCACAGTGACATCCTTGAGACCTGAAAAACTCGACGACATTGCCTGGTAGTCTCGATACGCCTCGTATTGCCGGCCAGAGTCTGCCAAAGTCTGCGCCGCTGTGAGCCGTGCTTGCCAAACAGATTCAATCAGGTTGGGATCTTTCTCGCGCCGACCTCCTTTCATTGCCTCCAGTTCCATCCATCCAATCGCTTCACTCGCCACTTCGGTAGATAACCACTCATGTTCACCGGGAAAAACTGCTAAACGATGAGTTAACCCGACCTTGATGAGTTTGTTCTCCAGCTCCTTCAATTCAGGGAAGTTGAAGTCATCGGTTCCCACGACTGCAAAGAAAATGAAGGGTAGATTCCGCGAGACAGCACTCTCAGAGTGAAACCCGGCGCCGCTGGCAATCACGCCGGCAATGCAGCCCTGACAACGGACGGCGAGCCCGACAGCTGCGCGTGCTCCCCCTGAGAATCCCGTCGCGTAGACACGGCGCTCATCCAGCGAGAAGCGGCTGTGTGTGTCGTTCCACATCGCCTCAAAAGCGTCAATCGCCAACTTGTTTGGGCCGTTTCTTGAGTTGTTGGATCCTGCAATAATCAGCCATACTCCTCGGCTGCGAGTTTAAAGCGTTCGACCGGGATGCTGCCGCGAGCTGCGGGGTCGAAGGCGTAGAGAACGGGCCACTTTCGCTCTGGGGTGTATTTTGCCGGCAGGTAAAGTGAGTAGCTCTGAACTGTGTCAGCCCGGCAAACTACCTTTTCAATCAAACGGCCACTGGGCGTTAATTCGCCTTGACCGGCTGAAGCTAACTCGCTTCGGCTCTTTACCACCTCTGAAGGAGTGATCTCGTGCGGGAGGGCTGGCGAGCCAACTTGTGTCCCCAGCAGTAAACTGAGGACGGGACTAATAAGCGTCACTTCGGTTATTCCCAAATTCATCAACGAGGCCTTGAGTAGTTTCCTTCTGATGCATGCAAGCTCCCAGAAATTGCTTCCAATAAGAAAAGTGGCACGGGCGTCTCGCCCGTGGAATCACCTACAAATGCGCGTGCCACATCAAAACTGACCAACTATGAGTATCTCAGTTTTTTCCGCGGCTTTTGTGTGAGGTAGGGCCGAAATCAAAACGATCCACGAAATATCACGAACAGAATCTTCGTGTTGGTTCGTGTGTTTTCGTGGATCATCTGTTTCCTTTACGCCAAAACTCAAATTAGGACACCACTGAGATAGTGCGCTACTGCAATCTTTAGAATTCGTGGTGTGGTAAAATATGACTCGTTTCCTGACAAGACCGTTATAAGTTATGGCTCGGCTCTCGACAGCTGAGACGACGTTTCCTGACTTCATGAACGTTGGCGAACCTTCGCTGGCGATCTGCGAACCTGGAGATTGGCATGGGAAACGTAAGATCTATAGTTTTCTCCGCAATCGCCCCTCATCCGCCGATTATGGTGCCGGAAGTGGGCCGTGAGTCGATCGTCGAGGTGCGCGGTTCGATTGAAGCCATGGCGGAGCTGACCAGGCGGCTCATCGCCAGCGGTGCCGAAACCGTAGTGCTGATCTCGCCCCATGCCCCGCTCGAGTCTCACGCTTTTGTCGCCTATCAAGGCCCCTCACTCTATGGAGACTTTGCAAACTTTCGCGCGCCGGCAGTTCACTTCGAGGTCTCACTCGACGAAGAACTCCTCTTAGCAATAACAAAAGCTGCAGCCAAAGAAAGCCAACAAGTCGTAAATCTGGGGAGCAGCAACCTGGACCATGGTACAGCAGTGCCTCTCTACTTCTTGCACCAGAACGGCTGGATCGGCCGAGTGGTCGCTCTCGGCTACAGCTTCCTGTCAAACGAAGCGCATCTCCGCTTTGGTTCATGTATTGGCAAAGCAATTAACGAAGTCGGTCGTTCGGCCGCGATCATTGCCAGCGGCGATCTGAGTCACCGACTGAAACCCGATGCTCCGGCGGGTTACAACCCGACTGCTTACATTTTTGACGACGAAGTCGTCGACGCACTCCGCTGCAACTCTCCGGATCGGATCATCAACATCGATCAAGATTTACGCAGGATTGCCGGCGAGTGTGGCTATCGTTCGGTGCTGGTTGCGTTGGGGGCAACGCGGGAGTTGCCACTAGCATGCGAGGTTCTGCACTACGAAGCACCTTTTGGAGTCGGCTACCTTGTAGCCCAATTGACGAGCAAACAGTCCACTAGGAAAGATGTGCAGCAGTCTCCTGAGCTGGAAGAGCCTTCAGCCCAGGCTGAGAGCCTTCCGGCTCTAGCTCGTCAGGCAGTAGAAACCTACGTGCTTCAGGGAACGCCACTGGATCCCCCGCAACACGCGACTGGTCTTCTCGTCGCACACGCTGCGTGCTTTGTTTCACTTAAGACACTTGACGGTCAGTTACGGGGCTGTATCGGAACTATCGAACCGGCAAGGGACACTCTGGCAGAGGAGCTGATATTGAACGCCATCAATGCGGCCACGCGAGATCCGCGCTTCGCACCGGTGTCGGTAGAGGAATTAGCGAACCTGCGGTACTCAGTCGATGTGCTTTCCGCCCCGGAGCCGGCCGCTCTGGAGGATCTCGATACCGCTGTTTACGGGGTGATTGTCGAAGACGAATCAGGATCCCGTCGAGGGTTGTTGCTGCCAGATTTAGAGGGCATTGACACGGTTACTAAGCAGGTAGAGATAGCGGCCCGCAAAGCCGGTATTCCTCAGGGATCACCCTTGAGATTGTCACGCTTTCGCGTCAGCCGGTTTGGTGAGAAGTGAGTTAAAAGCTAGCCGCGGATTAACGCAGATGGGCACGGATCTAGAATAAGAATTGGCTTACCTAATTATGCAAGTTAGCTGAATGAGTGAATATTTTTCAGATCCGTGTCATTCGCGTTAATCCGCGGCTGATTTTTCCCCGGCTTGGAGGTGTATTAGACATCCAGGTTTCTTACGTCGAGTGCGTTATCCTCAATGAACTTTCTTCGCGGCTCAACAGCGTCGCCCATCAACACAGTAAAGATTTCGTCAGTTTCAACTGCGTCATCAATTCTGACCTGCAAAAGGGTGCGTTTCTCCGGGTTCATCGTAGTCTCCCAGAGTTGCTCGGGATTCATCTCGCCCAGGCCCTTGTATCTTTGAATCGAAAGGTCTTTTTTGGCTGCGGCCAGAACCTTTTCGAGCAAAGCGTCGCGCGTTGAAATCTCCTCTTTGGTGCCATTCTCCCCCGTCACAAAAGGTGGGGCCAGGTTATCTTCCAGAGCGGAATACAACTCCACTGCCTTTTGAAACTCCACAAAGCTTGCAAAGTTCCAGTCGATTGAAAGGTTAACACCGGCGTTGGTCGAAGTTTCGATTTCCCAAAGTCCATGCTCTTCATCGGTTGAGAGCTCGGTCTTGTAGCCGGCCTTGGCCATTACGCCTTCGACGCGGGCCATCAAATCGCCATCCTGAAAGACCTTGCGAAGAGTTATACCGTCTTTGCGCAAAACCCCCTTCTTTCCACCAAAGGCCTCAAGCAGAGTATCGAGGAGATGAAAATCGCCGGCCAACCGCCGGGCGGCCCGCTCACAATAGCGTTTGAAATCGACCATCTTTTCTAAAGACTTAGCCAGCTCCTTACCTTCAATGGCTTCTTTTGCACCGGCCGACTTCACTGTCATGTCGGTTGTCGCCATGCGCATTAGATAGCGGATCATTGAGCCTTCGTCTTTGATGTACTCCTCTTTCTTGCCTCTCTTGACCTTGAACAAAGGCGGCTGGGCGATGTAAACGTATCCCTTCTCCACCAGCTCAGCCATTTGCCGATAGAAGAAAGTAAGCAGCAACGTTCTAATATGAGAACCGTCAACATCCGCATCAGTCATGAGGATGATCTTGTGATACCGGAGCTTGCTGGCATCAAAGTCTTCTTTGCCAATACCGGTGCCCAACGCCATAATCAGCGACTTGATCTCACTGTGACCGAGCATCTTGTCGAAGCGCGCCTTCTCAACATTCAGGATCTTGCCCTTTAAAGGAAGGATTGCCTGGTTCTTGCGGTCTCGTCCCTGCTTCGCCGACCCACCAGCTGAATCGCCCTCGACGATATAGATCTCAGAGAGTGCCGGGTCTCGCTCCTGGCAATCGGCCAGTTTTCCTGGAAGCATGGTTGAGCCCATCGCTCCCTTGCGTACAATTTCACGCGCTTTTCGAGCGGCCTCGCGAGCTCTGGCCGCATCAAGCGACTTGCCAACAACTCTTCGGGCAACCGAAGGATTCTGTTCGAAGTACTCTGTCAATCGCTCGTTTAGAAACGACTCAACGGCGCCCTTCACGTCTGAATTGAGCTTGCCCTTGGTCTGTCCCTCAAATTGCGGTTGCGGGAGCTTGACGGAAATAACGGCAACAAGACCCTCGCGAACGTCATCACCGGTCAGAGAGCCCTTGAAGTTCTTCGCCAATCCTGAAGATTGTGCGTAGGCATTAATCGTGCGCGTAAAGGCCGAGCGAAAGCCCGAAAGGTGCGTACCACCATCCACGGTATTAATGTTATTCGCAAACGAGTAGACCTTCTCGTCGTAGCCATCGTTGTACTGGATCGCAACTTCGATCGAGAGACTGTCGCCCTCCCTTTCAAAATAGATGGGCTTGTCGTGAAGAGTGGTCTTGTTCTTATTCAGATGCTTCACGAATTCTGCAATGCCACCCTTGTAATAGAATTCGTGAGAGCGCTCAGGCTCTTCACGCTCGTCTTTAATGGTTATACGAATGCCTTTGTTGAGGAAGGCCTTCTCACGTAAGCGCTCTGACAGTTTATCGAAGCTAAACTCGGTGTGGTCGAAAATCTGCGTGTCCGGCTTGAAAGTAATTTTGGTTCCGCGCTTTCTGGTCTTTCCCGTCTGCTTCAAGACGGCAACGGGAACCCCGCGAACGTACTCCTGTTCGTAAGTCTTACTATCTCTCCAGATCTCCAGGCGCAGAGTCTCCGAAAGAAAGTTGACGCAGGAAACACCCACACCATGAAGCCCGCCGGAAACTTTGTAAGCGTTGGAATCAAACTTTCCTCCAGCGTGGAGCTTGGTCATCACAATTTCCGCCGCTGATTTCTTTTCCTTCTTCATTTCATCTGTAGGAATGCCGCGGCCGTTATCAACTACCGTAATCGAGTTGTCGAGGTGGATGGTTACCTCGACCGTGTCACAATAGCCCGCCAGAGCTTCGTCGATAGAATTATCAACAACTTCATACACCAGGTGATGCAGTCCTAGTTCACCCGTAGAGCCGATATACATTGCCGGGCGCTTCCGTACCGCGTCTCGTCCTTCAAGCACTGCAATTGAAGAGGAGTCGTATGACTGTCCTCTCTTATCCGTCGTTATACTTACTGTTGCCAAACTGTTCTCCTTCAATTCATCTCAATACAAAAATAAATACCGACTACCAGTCGGTTAGAGACTAGACCTGAGCCGCCGAAAACGTGCTGCGTTCAGACTCGCCACTGGCCAATTTGCCATCGTCTATTTCGTAGGCATTTGCTCTTGAAAGAAAACCCTGAAGATAACTTTTTTTGGACGTTGTGATGAACGTCTGGGTCCGACCTTCAAGATATTCCAAGAGACTCCTTATCCTCTTTTCATCCAGTTCCGCGTCCACATCATCGATGAGAAAAAGCGGGTTATCATTTCGGTGCAAATTATACACTGAAATTGCCGCTAAGTCCAATAATAACAATGCGCTACGCTGTTGGCCGGAGCTCCCGTAAACCCGCATCTCGTGGCTTTCCAGTAGTATTTCCAAATCATCGCGATGGGGACCTACCAGCCCACGGCCCGCGGCTAGTTCGGCGTCCAGGCGGAGGCGCAGTCTTTGGCCGAGGAGTGATTCGTAATCACCCAAATCGCCCTTGCCCTCCAGTGACGAAACGTATCGAATCTGCATCTCTCGCCGTTCAAAAAGGCCTCGCTCCAGAACCTCATTTATCTGGGCTATATATTCCGTTCGCGCCTGGTGAATTTGCGCGCCCCATCTCACCAGTTGTTCGTTCCAGGGTGTTATCAGATCTTCCGTCTCTCTTAGGCCCAACTCGAGATCAACAGCGTCCTGAAGGACTTTGTTTTTCTGTTTCAGGACCCTGTTGTAATCCGAAATGGTCTGCACGAAAGCCGGTCTCAACGAGCAGATTCCTCGATCAATAAAACGTCTTCGAGCTTCGGGTGTCCCGCGCACCACTTCGAGCTCGTCTGCGGTGAAAGCAAATACTTGCAACTGACCTAAATATCTTGCTAACTGCTCCTTCTTTCCATTCACCGAAATCACTTTAGTTCGTCCCTGTAACGTCACCTGGAGCTCTCGCGTCACTTCCGTACCTTGCGAGACTAGGCCCCTCACGAAAGCTGTTTCCTCGCCAAATCTTACCGATTCCTGAAGGCGCTGAGTACGAAAGGATTTTGTCCTGGAGAGAAGGTAGATTCCTTCGAGCCAGTTCGTCTTACCTTGACCGTTATGTCCGTAGATTATGTTAAGCCCGGGGCCCCAGAGGATTGTTCCAGTTAAGTTTCGGAAGTGGTGGGCCTCAATAGACTCAAGGATCATGCGCTCGATTCTAGCATAGGCTGGTTCCTTGAGTTTGAAATCCGAGGTCGAGATTCCTGATCGAAAAACACAAAGAAAAGCGCCCTTCCGGAAGTGTGGAAGGGCACCTGTCCGGCCGTTGTAGAATCAGTTAATCTCAGTCATGTTTTAATCAGATGCGCATGGGCATGACGACGTACTTGTATTCGTAGTCTCCGCCTTCCGCCGGGCGCAGTTGAGCCTGCGAGTTTCCGTCTTTGAACTCAAAAGCAACCTTACCCTCACCGATCACATTAAGAAAATCCTGAAGATATTGTGCGTTGAATCCGATATCGGCCTCCTCGCCGGAGTAGTCAGCCTGTACCGTCTCCCGAGCTTCTCCTTCTTCGGCGTTCTGCGAGCTGATTACTAACTGATTCGGCTCAAGGTGAAACCTAATTGCGTGAGAACGTTCGTCTGACATCAGAGCCACACGCCTAATGGCCAGGTTAAGAAGCGCACCGTCAAACTCAATGGCTTTGTCGTTGTTTTTGGGCATTACCATCTCGTAATTCGGAAACTGACCGTACAACATGCGAGAGATTAGCAGCCTGGGGCCTACCTCAAAATAGATGTGGTTTTCATCCATTCCAAGGCTGATTTCACCTTCAAAACCAGCTGTCAGTTTTGTTAACTCCGCCAATGTCTTACGAGGTATGAGAGTATCTACTATCTCTGTGTTTCCATTCTTGCCGGCATCCTTTCTTTCCACATAAGCAAGTCTGTGACCGTCAGTGGTAACCATCTTTGCGCCAGAATTATCCAGGATGAACTTTGCGCCGGAAAGGGTGTATCTCGACTCTTCCTGGGTTATCGCGAAAATAGTTCTATCGATCAGTGCTTTTAGAATCCCAGCCGAGATCTTCGTGGGAGCAGACTTAAAGGTCGGTACTTCAGGGAATGCGTCGCGGGCAACACCGACCATTCTAAACTTTGCCCGATCGCAGGTTACGGTCACCCAGTCGTTCTCTTCCTTCTTGAATTTGACTGGAGCATCAGGCAAAAGCCTGGCAATCTCAAAAAGCTTTCTCGCCTGAACGCAAATCGAACCTGGCGCGCTAATCTCTTCAGCGTCCATATCGCAGCGGATAGTTACGTCGAGGTCTGTACCCGTAATTCTAATCGTGTTTTCACCAACAGATTCGATCAGAATATTTGAAAGAACCGGAATGGTATTTTTCTTCTCGACCACTCCTTGAACGAAACCAAGTTCCTTTTGCAGGTTTTGTTTGTTCACAACGAACTGCATCTTTGCACTCTCCTTAACACTTGTAACACTTGGGGAACTCATAGGATTTCCTTTCTGCTTATTCTACTATTGCTGACTAGAAACCTTTGTATTTAATTCTAGTCGTAGTAATAGTCTCCTGTTAACCTGAGGAAAACCAAGTAAACCACTTTTAGGGCAACTAATAAAACGTCACAGGGCTGTGAATCAGAAGATCGTCGAAGAACTGTCGTTGAGGAAAACTACCTATCAAGGACTTGCCTCCCTCATACTCACAAGGCATCCGCTGTTACTGGCCTTCCAATTCTGTTAATAAGTGTTCTTATCGTGCCTAATCTCAATTGAATAAGGATCAAGTCTTCTTGTTGAAAACGGAGAAAGCAGAATTCTTACTTCTGAAGGTTCTCAGAAAGTTCATTTACAAGTTTCTGCAATGCGGCATCTCTGACTCTGAGAGAGTCAATCTTCGTAAAGGAATGAATAACGGTAGTATGGTGCTTACCGCCAAACGCCCGCCCAATCTCCGGGTAACTGTGTTTCGTTAACTTCTTACAAAGATACATCGCAATCTGGCGAGGATACGAGAACTGGCGTGCGTTACTTTTCGAGATCAAGTCATCGACTCTCATTTTAAAGGTATTAGCCACGAGCCTTTGAATTTGCTGAATGGTAATAACCTCTGACTCCTCCTCGGCTGCGATGTTCCGAATAGCATTTTGTGCGAGGGCTTTTGATATCTTTTCCCCGCGCAACGATGAAATCGCAACCAGCCGAACGAGTGATCCCTCAAGTTCGCGGACATTGTTCTTAACTCTTGTAGCGATAAAAAGGGCCACATCGTCAGGAATGCTTACTCCCATGATCTCGGCCTTGCGATTAATGATCGCGACCTTTGTTTCCAAGTCGGGAGGTTCTATATCCGCAATAAGTCCCCACTCGAACCGGGAATGCAATCTCTCCTCCAAGGTTGGGATTTCTCGCGGTGGACAGTCAGAACTGATGACTATCTGCTTCTGTTGGTCGTAAAGAGAATTAAAGGTGTGAAAAAACTCCTCTTGCGTGCGCTCCTTGCCTGCCATGAACTGAACGTCGTCAATCAACAGCACATCGACTGATCTGTATTTTTCCCGGAAGGCAGGAGTCTTGTCGTATCGAATGGCACTAATTAGCTCATTCATGAATTTCTCAGACGACAAATAACAAAGCTTCAAGTGAGGGTTACGCTGCTTAATCGCGTGGCCGCACGCGTGCATCAGGTGAGTCTTTCCCAAACCGACGCCACCATAAACGTAAAGAGGGTTGTACGTTCGACCAGGCGCCTCAGCAACCGCCAATGATGCTGCATGGGCAAACTGATTGCAGGATCCAACGACAAAATTATCGTAAGTGTACTTTGCATTGAGTGACCGCTCATATGTGGGGCTTCCCGGCATGCCGGAAAGGGCAGAAATAGGTTGAGACGGTCTGAAGGTCCCGCTTTGCGAGCAACCAGGTATGAGTTCAGAACTTAGACTGTCACCGACCGTCGGTGGAACAGCGTCGTCTCGAATTTGGGAGAAGTCGGACGTCGGAGGAATCTGCGAATTCTCTGCCTGAAAAACCCAGTCGATGGAATAACCGCCCAGGTCGAGTTCGGATAGGGACTGGTCTAATAGTCCCGCATAGTTCCGGTTTACCCAGTCCCTAACTACCTCATTGGGTGCTCCAAGTCTAACCACGCGGTGTGAGCTATCGATTCCCCGAAACTCGATAGCATTGAACCATGTTTCGACTGTCTCGCGATTGAGCCTCTTCCTAATGGAATCAAGAATCCCATCCCAAACGCAATTTTCAACTGTCACGTCAACCATCTTACCCGGAGCCTTCTTTTGCAAAGTACAGTGGCAAACAGCGTTTCAAGCCGCTACGTTCAGACCATCCTGCCCAAGCCTGTTAATGAACAGTCCGGTTTGAGGTTGAGGACCCCGGCGTTTGCCTCGAACCATCTTTTCCACAGCCTTTTCCTCAGGGCTGTGAAAAAGGCGGCTCGCCTTAAAGTAACGCTTTAAGCTTATATTTATCAACCATTTACGGGAGCTGCTTGTCAGGTGCTCGGAGACTAGCACACAGTTCATGTCTTATCAAGGGACCCTTCAGGCATAAAACACTCCGAGACCGTTTCCGGGTGGCAAAAACGGGAAATCGCCTCGCCAGTCGGGATAGTTCTGGCCCCGACCTAAACCGGGCAGCGTTCATTTTAGGCTGTATCTCAGAATATAGACCTGCCCGACCCGGCCAGCCGGAACACTGGGCGCGGCCGGCGTCACTCCAGCTATGGGACCGCGGCATGAGTGACGGCGGGGCAAGACCCATCTGCTATCGCCTGGGTGCGCTTTGAAACTCACTTGGCTCGACATCTTTTAGGCGGATCTGAACCATCTACCCAGTTCCGTGAGTGGAATTTGAACCGACCGGTTTCTTGACATAGGAGTCAGCGGCAGTTAGTCTTACCGTTTTCGCGTAGGAGGGAGATCTACTCAAATGGCTAAGCCGACTTTTCAGCCCAACAACCGGCGGCGAGCTAAGACGCATGGCTTTCGCGCCAGAATGGCGTCCAAAAACGGCAGGTTGGTGCTGAAACGAAGACGTGCCAAGGGGCGAAAGCGTCTCACGCCTTCTCATTACTAAGCCTTCTCGTTATGGAAAAGCACCTTCGCGGTAGCAAGGATTTTCAGCGGGTCTATCGAACCGGAAAACGCTACGAGGGTTATCTCCTAACGGCCTTTGTGTTACCCAATTCTCTAACACACCATCGCCTGGGGGTCACTGCATCGCGCAAGACTCTGGGCAAAGCGGTAGATCGGAACAGGGCAAAGCGCTTGCTTCGGGAGACGTTTAGGATCACGAAAACGCGGCTCGACGAGCTGCAAGGAAGATATGATTGGGTGCTTAACGCCAGGAGGTCTCTATTATCGCCTGAGAGTGGGAAACGGCTTGAGGACTTTGAGAAAATCGTAACTTGTGTGGCGAGCCAGGAGGTAGCGCGCTCTGCTGTCAAATCGCAACTGGTGTGAAGACAATTCTTATTTCATTTCTCAGGTTTTATAAAGCAGCTCTGTCGCCTCTGCTTCCACCTTCTTGTAGGTTTGTACCCTCCTGTTCAGAATATGCCATGGAAGCAATAGACCGCTACGGGGCGTTTCATGGAAGTTCGTTAGCACTACGTAGGCTGCTACGTTGTCATCCATTTAATCCGGGTGGCTACGATCCAGTGAAGTGAGAGTTTGCCTGGAAGTCTAATATAGGTGCTGTCCAATCAAATGCAACAGAAGCGCTTAATTCTTGCCTTATTGATCTCCACAGTAATTCTCTTTGGGTGGAGCTTTCTATTTCCGGCGAAGTCTCCGGCGCCGAGCAGTCCGACTAACAGTGCTGCCCCCAGCTCACCAACAGCGACGCCGGGAAGTTCGCCCGAAGGCCAGCCACCCGCGGCGCCGCAAAATCCGGCAGTCGATTCCGGCGTGACTGAAGCTCGCAGAACGCTGGTAATCAAAACCCCTCTTTACGAGGCCAAGGTTGATAACCTGGGTGCCGAGGTAGTTAGCTGGATCATCAAGAAGAACAAGGACACCGGTCGCGACATCTACTCGGTTGCCTCAAACAAGAACCAAAAGGTCCCGCTAGAGCTCGTTGCGCCCGAAGGGCTGAAGAGGCAACCGCGTGAAGCACCCCTTCAGGTCGTAACTGGGGATGGCTCGGTCGACGCAATTCTGGCCACTAAGAACTACAAGATCGAAGGGGTTGACAATGCGAGCGGTGATGCCGAGATCCAGCTCTCGAGTAACGAAAAGAGAGTTGTTAACTTTGTGCTCCGAGATGGCGCCACTGGACTGGAAGTATCGAAGAAGCTGCTTGTGGACGCTGAGCGTTATGACGTGCAGCTCGAGCTGACGATCAAGCGGGGCGACAAGGTTATTCCCCAGGCTCAACTGAAAATGGGGCCCAGCATCGGTGACCATGGCATACAGCACTACACGTTCTACTCGGTGGCGCCTGAAGCGATCGCTTCCTTTGGCGACAAAGTGGAGCGAACGCCGGCGGCGTCGGTCAATGAGAACAAGAACAGCCCTGATCGTCTAGTTGCAAAAGGGCTAGTTGACTGGGCGGGCGTTGGTGACACGTATTTTGCGATGGTTGCCGTACCTTCGAAGAGGGCTGAAGGACTCGAGTACCGCACAGTTCAGTATGACCATCAGGTCAACGGTAAAACTGAGAAGAGATATTTGATAACTGCTCTCGTGCCGGTCCCTACTGATGGTGGACGTACGGTTGTCTATGTCGGGCCAAAAGACCACTACATACTGACGTCAGCG
The DNA here is from genome assembly GCA_050748205.1 of Pyrinomonadaceae bacterium. Classification (GTDB taxonomy): domain Bacteria; phylum Acidobacteriota; class Blastocatellia; order Pyrinomonadales; family Pyrinomonadaceae; genus PSRF01. Next base: position 39,619 of record JBOGOU010000006.1, read on the forward strand.
AGCGCGGCGATAGGCCAGGACGTCGGCCGCGCGATTGATCTGGAAGGGCTGATCGACTATGGCTGGTTTAGCTGGCTGTCAAGACCAATTGCTGTTCCAATTCTGCGAGCCATCAAGTGGCTTCACAGCATTACTAATAGCTATGGCGTAGCGATCATTCTTTTCACAATCATCATTTACTCCCTGTTCTTTCCGTTGAAGTGGCGCTCTTCGAAGGCGATGAAAAAGGCGCAGAAGCTAGCGCCCAAAATGAAAGAGCTCCAGGAAAAGATCAAGGGAATGAAGCAGACCGATCCGCGATTGAAAGAATTGCAAATGGAGCAGCTGAAATTAATGAAGGAAGGCAATCCGCTCGGTGGTTGCTTGCCTCTGCTGATTCAAATGCCTTTTCTATTCGCACTCTATCGCGCGATTACCATCTCGCTGGATTTTCGCCAGGCTAGCTTTGTATGGTTGCCGGATCTTTCTGCCGGCGACCCTTACCATCTGCTGGAAATCCTCATGGCGGGTACGATGATCGTCTTGCAGTTGATTACGCCCGCGCCTTCGGCGGATCCTCTGCAACGAAAGATGATGGCTATCGGAATGCCGATGTTTATGCTCTATGTCTTGTGGGGAGCGCCCTCCGGCTTGTTGCTCTACTGGCTGGTTGGCAACATCGTAGGTTTCAGCCAGCAGTTCCTCATAAACCACCTCACAGCCTCAGAGGGTGATGAGCAGCCGCCGAGTGAAAATCGGCCGCCGAAAGCGCAGCCGAAAAAACTTGTGACATCCAAAGCGTGACACCGCGGAAACATTGGTGGGATTCAATCAAATGATGCAAGAAACGTGCGAACAAGCGGGCAACTTTCTTCAATCCGTTTTTGATAAATCCGGACTGGCACTGCAGGTAGAGATCCAGGAAGACCCAGGCCGGTGCTTGCTGAATTTGGAGGGCAAGGACACGGAGCTGCTGCAAGCCGAAAGCGGCGAGTTGTTGGAGGCCTTGCAGCACCTGCTCAACCAGGCTTTTGGTCGGACCTTACGAAAAGGCCAGCGACTCGTATGCGACGTCCATGGTTTTCGCGCAACTCGAGAGGCTGAACTGCGCGCCATGGCCCTGCATGCTGCGACCCAGGTCCGCGCGACGGGAGCGGTTTTTACTTTTGGCGCAATGAATGCGAATGAACGGAGAATCATTCACCTTACATTGGCCGAGAGCGCGGATCTGCAAACTGAATCGGTCGGCGAAGGTCACGAGCGTAAGCTCAGAGTTGGTTTAAAGAGCCAGACCAAGTAGGAAACTGCTCCTGGGCTTTATGCTCCTGCACAGCCTCGAACTCCAGAATGGATACGATAGTCGCTTTAGGCACGCCTGTCGGTCGCAGTGCGATCGGAGTTATTCGTCTGAGTGGTCCAGCTTCCTTGGAGATCGCAAGGTCCCTCGTCGGTGACAATCAATTTACTCCAGAGCCCGCGCAAGCGGTTCTAAGAAGCATCAAGTCTCCGGGCGGGAATGCGACTCTGGATAAATCCCTCCTGACTTACTTTCCAGGACCAAACTCGTATACCGGTGAAGATGTATTGGAGATAAGCTCCCACGGTTCACCGGTCGTCCTGAGACAAGTCATCGATCTCATTCTAAACTCGGGCGCGCGGCTGGCTGGTCCTGGCGAATTCACGCTGCGGGCGCTTAGTAATGGGAAAATGGACTTGAGCCAGGCTGAGGCGATTCGCGATCTCATCAACGCTCAAACAGATGCGGCGGCTCAGCAGGCTGTGCGTCAACTGATGGGGGAACTGTCGGGCCGGCTTCAGGTGCCGGAGGGAAAGCTGATCAAAGTAATCGTTCAGTTGGAGTCTGCGCTCGAGTTCGTTGAAGACGACCTACCACAAATTCGGAAGCGTGAAATTGAAGCCGAGGTTACTGAGGTTCTTTCCGATTTAGAAACTCTCGCGTCCTCGTACACCGTTGGGCATCTCTTGCGCGAGGGTCTGAAAGTGACCTTAGCGGGACGCCCCAATGTCGGTAAGTCTAGTCTCTTCAATAAGTTACTAACTCTCGAGCGCGCCATTGTAACTGAAATCCCGGGGACCACCAGAGACACTTTAACTGAGGCGATTAGCCTTGATGGGGTGCCAGTTCTTCTCACAGACACAGCAGGAGTTCGTTCATCTACAGACCGGATTGAATCCTTGGGCGTTGAGCGTACGCGTCAGGCAATAGCGGACAGCGACCTGGTGGTGCTCGTGCTCGACGGGTCAGAGGATCTGAGCGTTGAAGATCTCCAACTGCTTTCCGACGCGAGGGAGACCCGGCACGTCGTCGCTGTGAATAAGAGCGACACGGCTTCGTTTCAAGAGCTGGCGAAATCGCGGCCGCAGTTTGGGACTAGCAGCGTCAACGTATCGGCGAGAACAGGATGCGGTCTTGATGCGCTGCGTGCTGCTATACTGCAGCCGTTCGGATCCTTCGACGCAACGAACTCTGGGTTCCTGATTACAGATGCGCGTCATCACGATCTTCTGCGTCGAGCGGAAAGAGAGATTCGCTCGTCGTTGGGTCTGTTGGAGCAAAACGCCAGTGAGGAGATCGTCGTTGTCGGCCTACACAACGGCTTACGCTTCCTCGGTCAGATAACCGGTGAGACAACACCTGAAGAGATCTTGTCGCAGATATTTGCGACGTTCTGCATTGGAAAGTAGCCATGAGCTTTGACGAAATATTTGACGTGATCGTTATTGGTGGCGGGCATGCAGGCTGCGAAGCTGCCTCGGCCGCAGCACGCCTTGGGTCGGATACTGCCCTGGTGACGATGAATTTGGACCTCATCGGTCAGATGTCGTGCAATCCGGCGATTGGTGGAATCGCCAAGGGGCATCTGGTTCGGGAGATTGACGCGCTCGGAGGTGTAATGGGGCGCGTAGCTGACCGCACCGGCATTCAGTTTCGGTTGCTCAATCGATCCAGGGGCCGCGCCGTGCAGTCTCCCAGGGCCCAGGCTGATCGCTCGTTATATCGCAAAGAGATGAGGAGAAGTCTCGAGGGTACGCCAAACCTGCAGTTGCGTCAGGGGGTGGTCCTGGATCTGGTTATTAGACGCGGTAAGGTTTCGGGTATTCAGTTACAAGATGGGCGGAGATTTGGCACCGCCGCCGTAGTGATAGCAACCGGCACGTTTCTAAACGGGATGGTTCATACGGGGCGTCAGACTTATAGCGCCGGACGAGCTGGAGAGCCTGCATCAATCGAACTTGCGGACTCGCTGAGGCGCTTGGGATTTCCGGTTGGACGGCTAAAAACAGGAACGCCTCCGCGACTCGATGGTCGGACGATCGATTGGGACGCTTTCGAACCGCAGCCGGCGGATGAGCATCCGGTGCCATTCTCGTTTGCAACTGATCGCATTGATCAGCCTCAGATAACTTGTTACGTGGGCTACACCACATCCGATGTGCACTCGGCGATAAGGCAAAACCTTCACATGTCGCCTTTGTACTCCGGGAAGATCAAGGGAGTGGGTCCGCGGTATTGCCCCTCGATTGAAGACAAGGTGGTGAAGTTTGCGGAGAAAGATCGGCACCAGCTTTTTCTCGAGCCGGAGGGGCATGATACAAACGAGGTATACCTCAACGGATTTTCGACCTCGTTGCCGGCCGAGCTTCAGCAGGAACTAGTTCGGCTGGTGCCTGGCTTGCGGGAGGCCAGAATTATTCGACCTGGATATGCGATTGAATATGACTTTGTCGACCCGCGGGAACTGGGCCCGGATTTACAAACAATGCGGGTCCCCGGTCTGTTCCACGCCGGCCAGATTAACGGAACAACGGGGTATGAGGAAGCAGCATGTCAGGGGTTGGTTGCCGGAATCAATGCGGCTCGGTCGGTGCAACGACGGGAGAGCTTCCGGTTGCGTCGAGAAGAGTCGTACATAGGGGTTTTGGTTGACGATCTGATAACGCAGGGAGTGGACGAGCCTTACCGCGTTTTCACTTCAAGGGCAGAGCACCGTCTAGCGTTGCGATACGACAATGCGGATGAACGATTGGAGCCTTATGGCCGAGAGCTTGGGCTCGTCGGGGACGGCGATTGGGAGCGTTTCAACTTGAGAAGGGATCGGATCGCGAGGCTTAGGAAAATGCTTGACGAAACGCGAATCAAGCGTTCGGATCCGGCCTACACCGCTGTCAGCGCTACCCTGGGAGCGGACTTGGGCGACTCGACGACATTGGCGCAACTGGCCAAGCGACCGGGAGTTAGGGGCGAGACGATTCGTGCGCTGTTGCCGGAGGGCGGGTTTGGAATAACCGAATCGGAACTCGAGTCAGCGTTGGCGGATTCTCTCTATGAGGGGTACATCGGAGCCCAGCGGGCGGTGTTTGAACGTTTGAATTCGCACGACGGTCTACCGATCAGGCCAGACTTCAATTTTCGGGGCTTGAGCGGTCTTTCGCACGAAATGGTTGAACGGTTTGAACGGGCGCGGCCCCTGACGTTCGGGCAGGCACGAAAGATTCGGGGACTCACGCCGGCCGCACTTTCCACACTCCTCGTGCATTTAACGGTTCACAGGCAGGCCGCCTAGGGTGAGGTTTCACGTGTAACTCTAGCCAACTTGGTTGTGGGACACGTGAAACATTTGCTTTCGGCTCCTCAATAAAACCCCGTTACTCGGTCACGGTTATGGCGCGACACCGCCCGTTATGGTAGTTTAGCGCCCAAGACCGCGAGGCAAAACTGGCTTTCAGAATGGCTAAGACTATCGCAGTGGCAAACCAGAAGGGGGGAGTGGGTAAGACCACCACCGCGGTTAACCTGGCGGCCGTCATAGCAACTGACGGAGTAAGAGTCTTGCTGGTGGACGCTGACCCTCAGGCGAACGCTACATCGGGGGTCGGAATAACAAGGGGGAGTTTCCGGAAGAGCCTTTACCACACACTTGTTCTTGGCGAAGCCATTCAAGGCGTAATCATTCCTACTGAGATACCAAACCTTCAAATCGCGCCCGCAAACAAAGACCTCACGGGCGCTGAAATTGAATTGGTGGACCAGGAACGGCGGGAATTCCGGCTGCGCGAGGCCATCGACTCGATCGAGCAAGATTACGAGATCATAATCATCGACTGTCCTCCGTCACTCGGTCTCTTAACCTTAAATGCCCTGACCGCGGCCAAGTCTCTGTTGGTACCTATCCAAGCTGAGTATTACGCTCTCGAGGGTGTGACGGAACTCTTCGACACGCTCGCCCGAATTCGCCGCTTGCATAACCCCTCGCTCACCATCGAAGGGCTTCTCCTCACGATGTATGATGAGCGCACGAATCTGTCAGCCGCCGTCGCCTCGGATTTAAGAGACTTCTATGGTCAGCAAGTCTTTCAAACAGTTATTCCCAGAAACGTCCGCCTTGCAGAGGCTCCGAGTTACGGCAAGCCAATAATTCTTTACGATAAACATTCGAAGGGCTCCGAAGCCTACATAGACTTAGCCAGGGAGATACTTGCTCATGACGCGAAAGCCGCTGGGCCGGGGGTTGGGCGCACTGCTGTCGGCTGAAGGGTCCACGACGGGTGAGGAATCGCGCGATATAGCTATTGACTCGATCGTCCCGAGCACGATGCAGCCGCGCACTAGATTCGACGAATCGAAACTCGAAGAGCTGGCGAAATCGATTAAGTCGAACGGTGTTGTTCAGCCTCTTTTGGTAAGAAGGACTGACGCCGGTTATGAGTTGGTTGCTGGTGAAAGACGCTGGCGCGCCGCTCAGCTTGCAGGGCTGAGTCGCGTCCCTGTTCTGATTCGCGATGTCCCTGATGACAAAGTGCTGGAGCTAGCGTTGATTGAGAATATTCAGCGCGAAGATCTAAACCCAATAGAGGAAGCCCATGCTTACAAGAAGCTGATCGATAAGATGGGGCTAACGCAAGAGTCGCTTGCGGATCGCATCGGTAGGGACCGATCCTACATCACGAACTACCTGCGTCTCTTGCGGTTGCCGCCGGATATCCAGCGTCTGATCGAGGAAGCAAAACTATCGTCGGGCCATGCGCGGACGCTTCTAGGCGCCACGGACATCGACGTGCAGAGGCGCATAGCGAGAAGGATCATCGAGCGGGGACTCTCTGTGCGCGAAACCGAAAGACTTGTGCGGGCCTTAGAAGAAAACCGAGCGTCATCGCGTGTGCGTTCCGGGAAGGTTCGAACGACCGACCCAAACATCCGTGCAGCTGAGACCAAGCTTCGACGCCAGCTCGGCACCCAGGTCCGGATCGTACAAAATCAAAATGGGCCTGGCGGGCGGATCGAGGTTGAGTTCTACAGCGAAAGCGACCTTGAGCGACTCTTCCGAATGCTCCTGCCACTGGCGCGTCCTGCCAGCGGGTAACTCCTGTACAGTGTACAACCGCGTGAGGGCCGGCAATAGAGGTCACCTGTATAGTGTACAAGGGCGGGGATATCGATGGGTTTGGACCCTGCCGCGGTTTGCCACAAGCCACCCGATGCAAGATCCAATTGTCGCCTACGGCTGTGGCGCGTGACGTGGGGCGGCGGCAATGGCGCGGCGTCAACTGATTTTTTGATGATTGGGCTGGCTCCGGCGGGAGCCGGGCTAGTCAAAAAGCGCGCCGAAGGGGGGGGCATAGCCACTGCCGCAGATCAGGCGGCGCCGCCGTACGGTCGGTCGCAGCAGGTGTCACATCGCTTACCCGGGACTGGCATCAGGGCCAGTGAATTCAGTTGCTTGACCCGTTTTTAAGCAGGATGCTAGACTCGCAGACTTTTTGAACGTTGCGGGTTGCTGACGGTTAATCTGATCAGTCAGGGGTTATCTTAAGGTATGTTTTTTGCGCTGCTGTCCTTCGCCGCGAATCCCATCCAGCTCGTGCCCGATGGTACTCTGATCTGGCACGTCCTCATGATCGTAATAATGATGGTGCTGTTGAATGCTACCCTATTCAAGCCAATCAACCGGATTCTTGCAGAGAGAGATGCCAGAACGCGTGGGGCTTTAGAGGAGGCGAGGAAGATTTTTGGAAAGGTCGACGCGAGTATCGCTGAGTATGAGCGGTCCCTGAGGAGAGCTCGGACGGAAGGGTATGGCCTGCTGGAGCGTCAGAGGACGGAGGCGGTTCGCCAGCGAGAGCGCCAGCTAGCCGCGGCGAAAGAAGCGCTCGGCCGGCAAACGTCGGAGGAGAAAAAAAAGATCACAGAGCAGGCGGAGAACGCACGGATAACTCTCTCAAACGAGGCGTGGAGAATTGCATTGGAGATCAGCGAGCAGATGCTTCGTCGGCCGGTTCGCCCTCTCTGAATTGAAGTGTTGGATCGACGCCCAAAGCGGTGATTCTGCTGTATGTACCTTTTTTGGTTTGCATCATTAAGTCTAGAAGCGGGTAGTCCCTGGTGGAACTATCCAGGACTGGAGCTTTGGAAATTTATCAATCTCGCCGTTTTCATCGCCGCCGGATTCTATTTACACCGCCGGTTTGGGCGGCCGCTGAGTGAAGCGCTAAGGAACAGGGGAGAAGGGATCAGGCGGGAATTGCAAAAGGCTCGCGCGGAAAAAGAACAGGCATTGGCCAAGCTTGCGGGAGTAGAAGCCAGGATCAAACAGCTGGATAGCGAGGTTGGAGCTATTCGCGAGCAGGCGAAGTTGGAGGCCGAAGCAGAGCGCGAGCGGATCAAGCTCACGACGGAAGCAGAAATGACGAAGTTGAAACAGCACGCGCAGAGAGAGATTGAGAGTGCGGCAAAGGCAGCGGTTCAAGAGCTTCGTCAGTTTACCGCGTCAGAGAGTGTAAGACTGGCCGAGGAAGCTATTCGGCGGGACATTAAGGGCGAGGATGATGCTCGACTCATTGGTCACAATTTAGAGCAGCTAGGGAGGGGTGACCATTGAGTTCGCAGACTGTGGCGCGCCGCTACGCTTCCGCACTCGCGGATGTTGTTTTGGCTGGAGGAGAACAACGCCCGATTCAGGAGGAGTTGCTTGCCTGGGAGTCGATGATCCAAACAAGCGAACCGCTCCAACAGGTCCTGAGCAATCCGACCATTGCTTACGATCAGAAGCGCGCTCTGTTGGAAGAGCTGATTAGGCGAACAAAGGTGCGCGAAGCCACCGGCAACTTCCTCCGGATATTGCTAAAGAATCAGAGACTCACCGAACTCAGCGAGATTAACAGGAGATTTGCGCTGGTACTGGATGAGCGGTCAGGCGTTGTGGCCGCGCACGTGACCACCGCGAGGCCCGTTCCCGAAGATGTAAAGAAAGCTCTCTCGGTACGATTGGGCGGCATGACAGGGAAACAAGTGCGGTTGAGCTTCGGAACTGACGAAGAAATTATTGGAGGAATGGTTACGAGGATCGGCTCCACGGTATACGATGGGTCTATCCGGAATCAGCTCGAGCAATTGAAAGGAAAGATGGCGGGCAGGTAGCCGAAGCTGGGTGCTGAGAGTCCGGCAAATATTTAGAACGCTGAGTCATCGGTCTGAGGAAAGAAATGGAACAGATAAGAGCAGACGAGATTAACGAGATAATTCGGAAGCAGATTGAGAATTTCGAGGCCGGCGTTACCGTGATGGAGGTGGGCACGGTCATCAAAGTTGGCGATGGCATTGCCGAGATTCATGGTCTTGAAAAAGTGATGGCCGGTGAACTGCTTGAGTTTCCTCACGATGTTCGCGGACTGGCGCTCAACCTTGAAGAGGACAAGGTTGGCGCGGTGTTGTTCGGCGATTTTCAGAAAATCAAAGAGGGTGACGTAGTGAAGCGCACCGGACGAATCATGCAAGTCCCGGTGGGTGATGCCCTGATTGGTCGAGTGGTGGACGCGCTTGGCAATCCCATCGATGATTCCGGTCCCATTGTCACTGATGACTATAATCCGATTGAACGCATTGCACCGGGCGTAGTAGATCGCCAACCGGTGAAAGAGCCTCTACAGACTGGGTTGAAGGCCATTGACGCAATGGTGCCCATTGGTCGTGGCCAGCGGGAGCTGATAATCGGCGATCGCCAAACCGGCAAGACGGCAGTAGCAGTTGATACGATCATCAATCAGAAGGGCAAAGATGTAATCTGCATTTATGTAGCGATCGGACAGAAAGCATCGACGGTGGCCCAGGTAGTTAAGACATTGCAAGATTTTGGCGCAATGGATTACACCATCGTTGTTAAGGCTACCGCCTCAGACCCAGCCGCAATGCAGTTTCTGGCGCCGTATTCAGGCGCTGCGATGGGTGAATTCTTCCGCGACAGCGGTAGGCATGCCCTCACAATATATGACGATCTCTCAAAACAAGCAGCCGCTTACCGTGAGATCTCCCTTCTACTTCGCCGCCCACCAGGTCGAGAAGCTTACCCGGGTGATGTTTTCTACCTTCACTCCCGCCTGCTCGAACGGGCCGCGAAGCTATCGGATGCAAAAGGTGCAGGCTCATTAACCAGCTTGCCTATTATCGAGACGCAGGCTGGAGACATTTCCGCCTACATTCCCACGAATGTTATCTCGATTACGGACGGGCAGATATTTCTCGAATCTGACTTATTTAATAGTGGTATTCGTCCGGCGATTAACGTAGGCAACAGCGTCTCGCGCGTGGGCGGTTCAGCTCAGATCAAAGCCATGAAGCAGGTTGCCGGGACGTTACGCATAGACC
>JBOGOU010000007.1:0-8893 GCA_050748205.1 Pyrinomonadaceae bacterium
GGACGAGCATATGTAGTTCCTCTGGATCGTTCGATTTGCTTCCAGCGGGGAACTCCTGACCGGAGCCCGAGTAAGCCGTGGCCACCGTAAGGAGGACGATTGAAGTTGCAACGATGGTTGAGCGTAGAGTAGAACTTTGACTCAACATGCAAGTCTAAGGGACTGTCTCAGAGTTAACACGAGAACGCCTGGTCTGTCCACAATGACTTGCCCGGTAGCTCGGAACGATAGCTCGGGGCAGTAGCTCGGGGCAGTAGCCCGACTGTTAAGGAGGGCCCTCGCGATCAGCAAACAACAATGATTGAGTCACTCGCTAGTTGAGGAGCCCTCCTTAACAGTCGGGCTACTGCCCCGATCTTTCTCAACGCAGGCTTTCAAGGAAGTCGTCGAGCAAATTAAGACTGACTTTAAGCCGGTAATCAGCCGTTGAGCGAACGTCGCTGATAGGTGCAATTTCGCGCGCTAACGCAGCTTTGCCTGACTCACTAAGTCGATCGATTGGCTGACGGCGTAGCGTGTCTTCTGTTTTTACACAGCGAATCGGAATCGGCGCAACGCTCCCGAGCGCGATACGAACGTCTTGCAACTGCGCGCCGTCAGAGAGTGCGACCGCGGCGAAGCATATCTTTGAGATTGCCTGCGCTTTGCGCGTACCGACTTTACGATAATATTGTTTGAGTCCACGAGTTGTTCGTGGCAGACGAATGCGCCCCAGGAGTTCTTCAGGTCGAATGAGCATCTGCTTATAGCCGGTGTGAAAGCCGTGATAGGGACAAGAGCGAGAACCCGAGTGGGAAAGGAGCTCCAACTCAGCATCATAGACCAGGAGCGCTGGCGGCGAGTCAGCGGCCGGGGAGGCATTTACAATGTTGCCGCCAATCGTGCCGCGATTCTGAATCGCCAAGCCACCGGTTTCACTTGCCGCCTGACAGAGCATAGGAAATTCTTCGCGCAACACGGGATGCGACTGAATTTCGGTATACGTTGTCAAGGCACCAATGCTTGCATGGTCGGCAGTCACCTGTATGCCGCGAAGCTCTTTCAAGTTCCAGATGTTGACGTAATTCTTGTGAGGAAGCTTGCCAGCTTCAAGCAACACCATGAGATCCGTACCACCGGCAAAGGGCTTCCAGGCGCCGGGCTCGCTCGCAAGAAGACCAAGCGTCTCGGATAAAGACTGCGGCGTACGCAGTTGATAATCGGGGATATAGGCTCTCAATTTACTACACCTTCTGGCACGCGCGTACGACCGATTCAAAGATTTTCATATACCCGGTGCAGCGACAGAGATTTCCAGCTAGTCCGGTGCGAATGTCCGCCTCCGCAGGATTCGGATTGCGCTTAAGAAGGTCAACCGCCGCCATCACCATGCCTGGCGTGCAAATTCCACACTGCGCTCCGCCGTGTTCGACGAACGCCTGTTGAACAGAGTGGAGTTGTTCATCGCTGGCGATACCTTCGATAGTAGTGATTGATGCTCCTTCGGCTTGCGCAACTGGCACGAGACAACTATTGACAATCTCCCCGTTAATGAAGACTGTGCACGCGCCACATTCTCCTTCGCCACAGCCTTCCTTTGTTCCGGTGAGCTGCAAGTGCTCACGAAGCACATCGAGCAAACGCTCCATCGGAAAGGCGTGAAGAGTTCTCGGCTCCTCGTTCACCGTGCAGTGGATTTCAATCAGGCCATCAGTTTTCATTACAACCCCAAGAACCAACTCAAGCCCGGCTAACTTGCAGGTAGGGAAGGGTGGCTTGCCTGCAAATTACCGTTGGCCCGATGTTTCACACAGCCTCAAGCAACTCCAACTCCACCATCAATGCCTCCGGCATTAGCGGCACATGATCAAAACTGACTCCAGTTGCGTTTTCGATCGCGCTAAGGATTGCGGGCGCCGGGCCATCCATTGGTAGTTCGCCAATTCCTTTCGCGCCTGCCGGACCGTACGGATATGGGGTTTCTTCAAAGTGAACTCGAATCGGAGGAATGTCGGCTGGGGTCGGAATAATGTAGTTGGTCATCTGATTATTGATCATGCGACCCTTTTCCCAGACTACTTTTTCAAACAGGGTGAAGCCAATACCCTGCGCCACGCCACCTTCAATCTGTCCGGCGGCAAGGACCGGGTTGATGACCTTTCCCACTTCCTGAACAGCGACGAAGTCCTCAACGCGCGCTTCATACGTCAGCATATCGACACTGACTTCCGCCACATAAACGGCCCAGGCGTAAGTGCCGTACGCGTCGCCTTGATACTTTTCATCATCCCAATAGACATTGGGGGGCGGTTGATACCTGCTGAAAGACTTTAGTGGCCCATGGCTTTTAATGTACTCGCCACACGCCTTTTGAAATTGCGACTGCGTGTATCCTTCCCGCAAGTGTCCGCTTCCGATCAGGGTTTGTTTGAGGCCCAGCACCGCGGATTCGACAAGCTTGCCCACAACCATGCACGTGCGAGAAGCCACGGTGGGCCCACTATTAGGAACGTTGCCTGTATCGGGCTGAGTTACTTCGATTTGATCGTAGTTAAGGCCCAGAGCCTCCGCAGCGATTTGCGAAAAGATTGTGTTTGTTCCCTGTCCGATCTCTGTGGAGGCAGCGAGAATGCTAACGCGACCTTCCGGCGACGCTTCGGCTCCCACTATCGACGCCAGGTAAACCTCGCCTGAGCCGGTGAAACCGGCGCCATGCATAAACGAGGCGAAGCCAATGCCTTTCTTCACTCTGGACACGGCATTCTCACCGGCGAATCTTTCTCGCTTGGCTTGATAATCCGTTAGTTGAAAAGCACGATCCAGCAGGGCGCTCAGCTCCACTTTCTCGCGAATCATCTGACTTGTGGCGGTAGTCTCGCCCTGATGAATAAAGTTGCGACGACGAAACTCCTCCGGACTCAAGCCAACAACTTTTGCGACCTTATCCAACTGCCGCTCGAGCGCAAAGATGCTCTGTGGTGCACCAAAACCGCGAAAGGCGCCATGCGGCGGCACATTCGTGGCAACGGCACGACTGTGAATTCTGACGTTGGGACAGTAGTAAGGACCAGCCGCATGGATCGTTCCGCGTGATAGAACTACTGGCGACAGAGTGCAATAGGCTCCCCCATCAATCACAAAATCTATTTCCATCGCCAGGAGCTTTCCATCTCTACTCACTGCAGTCCGGTGCCTCGTTCGCGATGGATGACGTTTGGTTGTAGCCAACATGTCTTCCGCACGGTCGTAAATAATCTTGACGGGTTTGCGAGACTTCCACGCCAGCAAAGCCGCGTGGCCAGCGACGAGGGACGGATATTCCTCCTTGCCGCCAAAGCCACCGCCCGTCTCGGTCTGGATGACTCGGATCTTCTCTTCCGGCAGTGCGAACAGCTTCACCAGCGCTTTGTGAACATAGTAAGGGCATTGCATCGATCCCCAAACTGTTACGCCGTCGTCCTGATTCGCGAGTGCAATCACTCCATTGTTCTCGATGTAGAGCTGCTCCTGCGCGCCCGTGTAATACTCACCTTCGACTATGAAGTCCGCATGAGTCCAAACGTCATCAACATTCCCTTTATCGACCAGAAACTTTTTGAAGACATTGTCTTCACCCCAGATGATCTCTTTGCGGTCGAGGGAATCCTGAAGCTCGAAGATCGCCGGTAACTCCTCGGTCTCAATATGCACATTACGACGAGCCTCTTCGAGGAGATACTGGTTGCTATGCGCCAGCAGGAGAATCGGTTCTTCGGGATGATTGATAACTTCGCGGGCGAGATAGGGCTGATCGTTGAGAATCAGCGCAACATAGTTTTCCCCGGGAATGTCACTGGCGGTAACGATGGTGAATTCCGCCCAGGGAATGTCACCGGTAAATACGATGTTCTTGATGCCCCCGCGCGCGACTGGGCTGCGCACCGTAACACCGTGCAGCATATCCGGGAAGGTGAGATCGTCAATGTATAGCGCCTGACCGGTAACTTTCTTGCGGCCTTCTTTGCGCGGGATGGATTGGCCGACTATCTTAGTCTTGTTGGCGCTCATCGGAGTGTTTACTTATAACTGAATGTCTCTTACCGTCGTTGACATGGAAATCCCACCCACGGGAGTGGGTGGATTGTTCAGGTTCAACCTACACAGTTGCTGGCGCAGATAGCTAAAATCCCACCAACGGCAGTTGATGGATTCTTCAGGTCCAACCTATTCACTTCAAAGCTGAGTTTGCCAGCGTCTGCGTTGGACTATTAACCGTTCGGTTCATATGTATTGCCACTCACGGTTTGGCGATGACCAGCGGGTTCGCTTCCAACTCACGGCGGTAGAAAACGCGAGGTCGCTGGACGCTGCGCTTCTCCGGGTCGGCGATATTCTGCTCGCCTTCCGTGAAGGCTATCTCGAGGCCAACGCCTCGGCTTTGCCTCATTTTCTCTTCCTGGATCTGGGGCACGCGTTCCGTGGCGAAGTCGAGCCATTCGCGCGCACTGACTGCTCCATCCTTTGGTTCATTGTCTGCGACTGGCGTCTTCAGTCCTTCCACGACCAACGCATAAGTCAGCAGGCCATGACCAAATTGCGCGGCCTCCAGCGCCGCTTGATAGCTTTGCGCCGCAGTGAGGATATACATGCCCTTTTCGTAGGCTAGTTGGGCCAGCCCCTTGGAATTCATTGGCCCACGGCGTTTTTCTTCTGCTTCCAGCGCTTGCCCTGAGTTGCAAGCATCAATGATCAGCAACAGATGGCCGGCGTCCAGACCCTCGACCGCTTGTTCCAGCTCTATGTCCGAAACACTATGAGCAAGTATGGTCCGCAAGCCCGGCTCATCCAGCTTGGTCCTTTCACCCGTGTAACCAAGGTCGTGCGGGATGAGATAGAAGCGCTGCGCCTGCGCCGTGCCATGTCCGGCGAAATAGATTATGACGGTGTCTTCCGGTTCCGCTCGCTTGAGGCCACTAAAAGGCTGTGTTCCTGCCTTGAGCGTCGGCGGATCAAGCCCGCCGACCAGTAGCTTCAGCGCCGAAAGAAGGTTCGCCTTCGTTGCGTTCTCGTTGAGCAGCGTGACGACTTCAACGCGATCGAAGCGCGCTCCTTCGGACAGCCTAAGGCGGACTTCTTCGCCGAAACTCTGCGCATCAGCTACGGCATACTTCAAATTGTACTGGGCGTTTGCGTATTCGTTTACCCCAACGGCAATGACGTAGGCAGTGCCGGCGCGTTTCAGACTATCAGCACCTGTTAATTGCAGCTGTGCGTCTTTGCTCTTAACGTTATCTCTGTTGAATGCGTAGGCCGTCATCTGGTTCGGTCCGGCGGCAAGAGTGATTTCGTCCTCAAGGGTGACCGAAGCCTTACCATTCAGCACGTCGCCGTGCCAGACTTTAACTAACGAACCATTGCGGAACAAACGCAGGTCGCGCGCGCCGCTGCCCTGGGAATTGTCTTTGTCCGCAGGTGCGTCGGTTACTTCGATCTTTAACTTGACTGTCCGCGACGCGATGCTTCCGCCCGGTGCCTGGTCGCCGGCTAGTGATACCTTCACAACCGGTTGGCGACGGTCTTTCTTTGATA
This sequence comes from Pyrinomonadaceae bacterium, assembly GCA_050748205.1. GTDB lineage: Bacteria > Acidobacteriota > Blastocatellia > Pyrinomonadales > Pyrinomonadaceae > PSRF01. Next base: position 5,548 of record JBOGOU010000007.1, read on the forward strand.
CGTCCTCGGCTACGCGGGGACGCTTGCCGGCGAACACATCGGCGAGCAGGCCGGGATAGTAAAACTCATTGAAGAACCACTCGATGGGGGCGACGTTGAAGGTGTTGTGGTCATAGCGCCAAAGAATCTGATTCCAGGATACGGGAGTACCGTCAAACAAACCCTGCGGCGTCACCACCATCCACTCTCCTCCATCGTCCAGGGAGATGAGCGTTAACAAGTGTTCTCCTGTGTTTGCATCCCACAAAAAAGTTCCGCCATCATCGCCCGCCGAGGCGAGCAAACGGGAGTCGGGGCTGAAGTCTATCGACTCGATGTTGGATGTGTGCCCGGTCAGAGTTCGTAACTCGCGCTTAGTAGCAAGGTCCCAGATCCGAATCGTGTTGTCCGTACTACCGGAAGCGAGTAGCCGACCATCCCGACTAAAAGCAACTTCCGTAACTCCTTTGCCATGACCTTTGAGATCTCCGACCTGGTTACCGCTGGCAACGTCCCAAAGCCGCACCTGACCGATCGCCTCAACCTTCATATTCTTCATGAAATCCTGAGGATCAGGAGTGGGTTGCTTCTTGGGTTTTTTCCCCTGGTTCATGGCGCCGCTCATCATTGCGGCCATATCAAAATTCGACTTCGACTCGACACCGCCCGTCGCCAATGTTCGACCGTCAGGACTGAATGCGAGCGAGGTAACGGTTTGGCCCATGGTGCCGGCTGACATCGCGCCCATCATGTTTGTCATCATGGCAGTGATATCGGCCATGTTCGGCATTGTTATTGAGCCGGGTTTGATCGTGCCGGGGTTGATCGAACCAGGCGTCATTGAGCCGAGATTACCAAGCGATCCGAGGTTGCCTAACGGTGACGAAGTCAGATCGCGTATCCGGCTGCCTGACTCGGCATCCCAGAGCGAGATTTGGCCCATCATGCCGAGCGTCGCCAGCATGCGACCATCGGAGCTGAAACCGGCTTTGGATGAGCCTCCCAAGCCGAGCGCTATCGACCGCAACTCACGCCCTGACTTCACATCCCAAATCCTTAATTGGTTCTCATTGCCACCAGGAATGCTGCTCGACGGCTTCTGCTGTTGCTCCGGATCTGCCCCATACGTTGTGAGCAACATCGTCCCATCAGGACTGAAATTAACGCGGTTAATAATGCCCCCGCCAGAAGCCGGCGCTAGACGCTGCAATTGTCGTCCGCTTGGTACTTCCAGAATTGTGAGGACATTACTGTTCATTGAGAATGCGGCGAGCAATTTGCCATCAGTGCTAGGCAGGCCGAACATGCCATCGGAGGGCGCAGCGGTGAGGCGGAAGCCACGACCGGTACGGAGGTCCCACCGCGTGCGTCCACCCGAAGAGAGTCGGGTGCCGTCGGCGCTGAAGGCCACCTCGTACGACATGTTAGTGCGTCCGCTCATCTTGACGAGTTGTTTTAGGGTCTCGGTTTCCCAGAGAATCGTTGGCGTACCGAACCCTCCGGTAGCAAGTCTTTTCCCATCCTCGGTGAAATTCGCGAAGATACGCCCTTGCGAGGCCAGTAAGCCGCTGTGAGGCGCGTTCAATGCCGGCAACTCTCGCAACGTCGCGACGTCCCACAGTTTGACCGTGTAACCTTCCGCGAATGCGAGCAGGCGACCGTCGCGGCTGAACTTTACGAGACCGTGATCGGTGGCAGTTGGTGTCAGCTCCCGCTCATTTCCTTTTCCACTCAGGTCCCATAGTCTTAAACGCTTATCGACGATTCCGGAGACAAGCAAACGTCCGGCCGGCGTAAACGCCAGCTCGATGCTATCGATATCTTTGTCAGGCAGATTCACGGCGCGAGCTTCGCGCCCACTCGCGAGGTCCCAAAACTTTACCTGTGGTCCCGATCCGCCGTTAGCGAGAACGAATGCCAGTTGGTTCCCATCCGGAGTTATCGCCGCACCGCCTTCACCACCCATTAAAGCCGACGTGCTCAAAGTCTCCAGACTGATCGAACGCAGCTCTTGCCCGGACGCGGCGTCCCAAACTCTGATCGCGTCGCTGATTGTCACCACGCGACCGTCCGGAGTGAATGCGATAAAGAAGACTCCTGCGATCGCCGAGGTCATAGACCCCTGAGTGCCAGCGAGCGTTTGCAGTTCTCGTCCCGATATAACGTCCCAAATTTTTACTGAGTTGTCACCGGCGGCGGCGGCAACTAGCCGGCTGTCCCGGCTAAAGGCGATGAACGGAGACATGCTCATGCCACTTTGAGTTCCGCTCGAGAGGTTGCGCAACTCGCGCCCGCTTGCCGTTTCCCACAATTTGACCGCGCTGCTTCGGAAAGTCGTGGTGGCGAGCAGCCGACCGTCGGGAGAAAAAACAAGTCTCGTCGCACCGAAGAAATTGTTGTATCCCGTTTGCAGAACGAGTTCTGGTTTAGCCTCTCTCGCTTGTTGTTCGGCCCGGGAACTGTTTGCAGAAGTGCCACTCTGTACGCCGATGCCACGCTTGTCTGAGGGCGATGGCGCCGGCGTTGGTGGGGGAGTTTGCGCCCAAGCACATGTTGAAAGGCCGACAAGTAAGACGATGGGGATTGCGGTCGTCCAACGCCTGGTGATTTGACTCATAGCATTTCTCCTCAGCTCGTGCGCCCTTGTTCAAAAAGGATTGCTCCGGACTCGATTGGTCTAAGATCAGTATCCAAACTCTACGTGTTCAAGCAACAGTAAGCCAATCGATATGATTGCCAGGATGTACATAATGGGGTGAATGTCGCTACGTCTACCCACCAGCAGGTACATTCCGACATGGGCGATAAAGCCCCATAGTATCCCCTGAGTTATGGAGAAAGTAAGGGGGATCAAGATTATTGTTAGAAACGCGGGCAAACCCTCTTCGATCCGGGAGAAGGAGATCTGGTTGACGCTCTTGAACATCGACGCCCCGATCAGAATCAGAACCGAAGCAGTGGCGTAAGCCGGCACCATTCCCGCCAGGGGCGCCAGAAAGAAACATGGTAGAAAACAAAGCGCAGTGAAGACGGACGTAAGGCCTGTGCGGCCTCCCATATTGATTCCGGCAACACTCTCAATGTAGGCGGTGCCTGAAGATGTGCCCACCAAACCAGCGCCGAGCGTGGCAAAGGAATCCACAATCAATCCCTGTTTTAGATTGCGCGGATGACCTTGTTCGTCAAGCAGGTCGGCCGCATGCGCCACACCAATGAAAGTCGATATCGAGTCAAATAGATCGGTAAAGAGAATCCCGATGATCGCTGGTAAGAGAGAAAGCTTCAAGGCTCCGAGGACATCGAGTTTGAGAAAAACTGTATGGAAGTCGGGAGCGCTGAAGAGTCTCTCCGGCGCCTTGACTAGACC
>JBOGOU010000008.1:0-1817 GCA_050748205.1 Pyrinomonadaceae bacterium
GCGGCCATAACTACCGGCTTGCAAACAGGAGGGGCAGAGTTTGTGGTGCCGCAAACGCTTGTCGATTTGGTTGGCGTACAATGGGCCGCCGCAATCTCTACACCGGGTACTGGCGTGGTGCCCCATATCTTCAGGATGTCACCTTTCTACCCAACTGTCAAGCACAAAATCTGCTACACCCTTACTCATATTTCTTGAGGTGCCGTGCGCAAGTACATAAAATTGTATCTATGGTATTCCAGATACAGAAATACCAGTTTTCATCTAAAGTGTGGTTATTCAGACACATTCTGTGACTGCCTTGTCGAGGTCAAAAGGTGGCACCAAATGGACGTCGGGGGGGTCTGTTTGGCCTAAAAGGGGTTTCTAGGAGGCAAAAGTGGTCCCCCTATGGTTGGGGGCCTACCTTGAGAGGTCATCCTTCCTAGTCGCCTCCTGGTGCGCTGGCGGGCCATCCTACACACCCACAAGACCAAAAAAGTCCAGAAAGCCGAGGGTGTGGAAAATGGGGCCCACCTACACGACAAATGGGGGTACCCCTTGCGCCAAGCCCCCCGGGGTCAGACCCACTGCCAGTGCCAACACGACCTTGGTAACCTGCAACCTTAACCTGCAACCTACAGTGTAACCTGCAATCTACACACCCGTAACCTGTTACCTGCCAGTTTGGACCTCTACGTGCAGGGGGAGCACGTAGATGGCCACACCCAACACAAGTTTGGACCTTGACGTGCAGGGCCGGCACATTTTACCAACACTGTGTAAAACCTACCCACCACCTAACCCACTGATTCCCCACCACTTACCTCAAAACCCGCCAAACAGCATGTAAACCTTACGCGTACTAGAACCACCTGAGCCACTGATTCTAAAGGGTTTACCTGAATGGCCCTATAGTTGCGGATTGAAAAGGTCGGAGGGGAAGCGAAAATGAGCCACCCTTATCTAATCGGCTGTGATTGCAAGCGATGCGTGAAAGAATGTGCTCGCCGTGCGGCACAGGCCGCTAACAATCCACGCCAGCGCAAAGCACGTGCTCAGCAAACGCGCGTCGCTACGCGGGAAGAACAGCATGCACGCTATCTAGACTGCGGCCCGCAAGCGTGGGATGACAGGGACACGGGAGAATAACAGTTGATCGAATAGGTGAAAAAGGAGACAAAGACCATGCAAACGAAACTGGCACCTAGCAACCCACCGGCTGCTTTCAAGGACTGGCTTTTTGAACCTGGCTGTTACGTTGACTCGGCACGAGGGGCATACGCGATAGACCGCATTGCCGATTTGGCGGAGGGCTTTGGGTTTGTACTCGGGGAAGAGGAAGGCAACCTTGAATCGCTTTCCGGTTATGAGTTTGCTGGGAAAGTCGAGGACGAGATAGACGATTACCTGAACTCCCAGTTTGCAATCCCCGATCATGTATGGGGAAGGAATGACAATGGAGATTGGGGATTGTGGGCAGTTGAGGAGAAGGAACATGGAATATCTTCACGACTGGATTGAGTGGCAGGAGAATCAAGGGCGCTTGGTGCAGAACCGGATGCAGGAGATTCTGGCACGCCAAGGCAAGCAGGAGAAGTATTCGCTCGAAGATGTCCAGCAAGCCGAGCGTCAGGCCATGACAGAGTTGGGACTGGCCCGCAAAGCCTAGCGAAAGGAGAAACCGATGCTGATAACTTCCCATGTATCCACTTCCCATGTATCCCCTGACGAATTGCTGTACCGAGCGCAGCTACGCCTTTGCTCGTTTGCTGACTTGGATGCCGAGACTTGGCTCGCCGCGTTTGATTCACTTGCCCACGCAAGAGCACAAGTCG
>JBOGOU010000009.1:0-1898 GCA_050748205.1 Pyrinomonadaceae bacterium
CTTTCCGGCGGCGAGGCGCAGCGGATCAAACTCGCTGCCCATCTCTCCAAGCGAACCGGCGCGAAGACACTTTACATTTTCGACGAACCAACCACCGGGCTTCACTTTGATGACATCAACAAACTCCTGGCAGCGTTTCGCGCGTTGATCGACGCCGGCGGCTCCTTGATGGTAATAGAGCATAATCTCGACGTAATTAAGACGGCGGACTACATTATTGACCTGGGTCCGGAAGGCGGTGATGCGGGCGGGTATGTGGTGGGCACCGGAACGCCCGAAGACATAATGAAACTGCCAGCGTCCCACACGGGACGATTCCTGCGCGAGTATCTTGCCAGATCAAATGGTCATGGTGCGTGACCAAGCTCGCTCCCAAGGAGCTAATTGAACCCGGCTAAAATGGAACAGACAATCCCAATCGAGAGTTCCGCAGGGAAAATCCCTTTCAAGCGCCGCATTTTTTACATCTCCATCATCTATTTCGGGTTCCTTCTGCTTCTGCTGGCCATCGAAGGGGGCGCACGGCTGACACTGCCGCACGTTTCTAGTCTTGAACTATTTGTCAACACACCGCAACAGAGAGCCCAGGTCGCCAATCCTCAACAGGTCGGCATCTTTGAAGGAGACCCGCTGCTTCTTTGGCGACTCAAGCCAAATCTGGCGAAGGTCGAGTGGGACTTCACCTTGGTCTCAACCAATGGGCAAAACCTTCGTGCCGCTTACGAGGTGAAGGCGAAGGCGCACGACACGATTCGCATCGTCTGTCTTGGTGACTCAGTAACATTCGGTTATCGCGTGCCACCTGTTTGGCCCGAGCGCCCTTCAGACTACGATCCTGAATGGATTCCGTACCCGATGTTGCTCGAGAAACAGTTGCGTGCAGCCAATCCCGGACGAAAGATTGAGGTGGTTGCAATGGCCGTTCCTGGCTATACGAGCCACCAGGGACTGGCGTGGCTGCGACGCGACATCGACAACCTCCAACCTGATCTGCTGACTGTGAGTTTCGGATGGAACGATGCCAGCTTTAGCGATGCCGCGGATCGAGAAACGATAAAGACAGATTGGCGTGCCGTCTTTGTTCGTTGGACCATTGATCATAGTCAGGCATTTGCGCACGCGAGCAAGTGGCTGCGCGCGCGTAATCAAGCGCCAATGCCGGTTCGTACACCTGTGCCCAGGGTTTCGGAACAAGAGTATGTTAACAATATGAGAGAGATAGTAAGGCTGGCTCAAGATCACGGAGCAAAGGTGATCGTGATCGGAGCGCCTTACCGCGATCGTGTGACAAACCCGCCAGAAGCCAACTTGATGATAGGCTATCGCTCTGCGCTACGATCAGCGATGCGACTGGACCAAATACCTTATGTTGAAATCCGGGAACTAACAGAGGCTGGGTATCCAGCAAACGAGGGCTGGTTTGGTGAGCTCATCCATCCGAACCACATGGGACACCGGCTGATGACTGCGGAACTTCTGAAGCTGTTCGAATCGAGTGGCGTCATACCGGGACTGACGATTCCGAAATTCACGCCGTGAACCGACATGATGGTGAAACCAGATTCCTTTAGCGACGAATATCTCGTACAAAGCTCGATCTGGTTTTCATTGCGGGAACCTCTTTCGGATGAGAAGTACGAAGCGAGGATTGCCGTATTGGTGTTGGTGATTGTTTCCCAGGTTGATATTTCTGCGTCAGCCCAACGGAGAAAGTCCTAATTTGTAAAGGTCGAAAAGAGTTTAATTGGTTGGCGCCACTCAACTACGGAACCGGGAGCGGTAGCGACCGGATGCGGGCATTCAAGGTTCGGCTTAGTTCTTTTAGTTAATTGAGCCTGGCATCCGGTCGCTACTCTATATATGAAAGGGCGCCCCAAAAGTAGTAGCTTGAGTTGTTC
>JBOGOU010000010.1:0-15134 GCA_050748205.1 Pyrinomonadaceae bacterium
GGTTATCACTGGTATGAGCCATGGAGCGGCGGCGAGCCGATGTTCGACAACGTCAAGCTCGTACATGAGTCCTTTCCGGATAAACATCTGATCTTCACTGAAGGCTGCGCTGATTCCTTCAATGCTCAAAAGCTCAACGATTGGAAATTAGGCGAGCTGTACGGACGCTCGATGATCAACGACTTCAACAGCGGTACTGTCGGCTGGACGGATTGGAACATATTGCTGGATGAAACAGGCGGGCCAAATCACGTCAAAAATTTCTGCTTCGCCCCCGTTCACGCCGATACGAAGACGGGTCAGTTGATCTACACAAACTCGTACTACTACATTGGACACTTTTCAAAGTTTGTCCGCCCGGGCGCGAAGAGAATCGGCAGCTCGCCGAGCAGAAGCCCCCTCCTTTCCGTTGCCTTTATCAATCCTGACGGAAAAGTGTCGGTGGTGGTGATGAACAAGAGCGATCAGAAGATTTCCTATTACCTTTGGCTGGATGGCCAGGCGGCCGAGGTCAGTAGCTTGCCCCATTCCATTCAGACGCTTGTGTTCAGAGTGTCTTCTTGAAAATGTACGTTAGATGCCCTGGTGGTGGTTCGGCTTTGCCGCCGGATGTGGCGCAAGATCTGCGCGAAAATACGCGGACGACGAAATCCTCATCTCGGCTCGGTGTGGATTTACTCAAGCATCATGCTCACAATGGCCGGGATAGGTGCAAATTTTGGTCTAGCTGAAGGTCATGGCAGCTACTGGCGCACTTTCAATTAGCAAGCCTTTTTCGAGGTGCAGTTGCTGTGACGCATAGGCAGCTGCATGCGGGTCATGTGTGACCAGCATGATCGTCTTCTTTAATTCTCGATTGAGCGTCGACAGAATGTTCATAATCTCTTCACCGGAGCGGGCGTCGAGATTGCCGGTTGGCTCATCTGCCAGGACGAGATCCGGATCGGTGACGATAGCTCGCGCTATGGCCACACGTTGTTCCTGTCCTCCGGATAACTGACGCGGCTGGTGATGCATGCGTTCAGCGAGTCCTACCAGCTCAAGCGCAGTTTCGACATTCTTCCGACGTTCTGACTTCGACAATTCGGTTAGCAGCAACGGCAGTTCGACATTCTCGAAAGCCGTCAGGACGGGAACAAGGTTAAAGGTTTGGAAAATGTACCCAATATGGCTGTTGCGCCACACGGCTAACTGGCGTTCGCTCAACCGTGCGAGATCCGTTCCCAGGACGTCCACCTCGCCTTCCGTGCAACGGTCAATTCCTGCAAGCAGGTTGAGCAGTGTTGACTTGCCTGAACCGCTGGGACCCATTAGGGCCAGAAAATCGCCCTGCTGGATCTCGAGATTAACGTGGTCCAGCGCCACGACCTCGAAACCGTCGCGCGAAAAACGTTTGCTCACATTCCGAATCTGGACTATCGCACCTGAGGCCATAGATTTCCTTTGTGTGATTGTTGTATTGCCCGCGTGGGGTCGGTTTCGGTGTCACGTCACAAATGACGGCCGCTATTTATTAACCTTCACCCGATCGCCATCGCGTAAGCTTTCAATTCCTGCGGTCGCAACGGTCTCACCACCGCTCAATCCATCCAAGACGTAATATGAATCACCCGCTTCGTCGCCGAGGCGTACAGTTCGCTGCTCTACGTTGTTGCCTTTAAGCACGAACACAAAGGTGCTTCCTTCCTTTCGCACCACCGCAAGTTTCGGCAGCAGCACTCTCGCGACCGTTTTGTTGTTGTTGCTGCTCGTCGCGTCACTCAAGAAATTGACGCGAGCGTTCATTTCCGGCCGCAGTTGCTCGTCGGGATTCTCAACTTTCACCTTCACCTGAACAGTAGATTTCGCACGGTTTGCTTCGGGCGCGATCTCGGCGATGAAACCTGTATACCTGAGGCCGGGGAACGCCTCCGGGATAATTTCCGCGCGCTGGCCCATCTTCAAGCGCGCGAAATCTGCCTGACTAATATCGAGTTCGATCTGCAAGTCATTCAGGTCAGCAAGATCTACGACGGATGTTCGAGCTCCTGAGCCACCGAATGCCGACGGGCTCACCATCTCGCCGCGCTCGACGATTCGTTGCAATACGGTGCCAGAAACCGGTGCCTTGATTTCCGTAGCCGCAAGTTGCGTTTCTGCATAGTCAAGCGCTGCTTTCATCTGCTGCACTTGCGCTGCAGCAGCTCTAACCTCCTCCGTCCGCGGTCCGAGATCAGTCATAGCACTGGCCTGACGAGCAGATTCAAGCAACGCAGCTGCCGTATCTCTCTCCGCAAGGGCGTTGTCGAGGGCCGACTTCGATGAAACTCCTGCCTGATGCAGCTGCTCAGTGCGCTCATACTCCGCCTGAGCTTTTTTCAGATTTGCCTCGGCCTGTACGACGGCTGCCTTATCTTTCAACTTTTCCTGTGGCCGTGAGCCCGCCCGCAATTGATCAAGCCGGGCTTGCGCTGCCGCAAGATTAGCTCGCGCCTGATTGACTTGCGCGCGAAACTCATTGTCTTCAATCCGCACCAGCACCTGACCCTGCTGAACTTTGTCTCCCTTCTCAACTCCAATCCATGCCACGCGTCCCATCACCTTAGCGCCGACAGCCGTCTTATGGTGAGCCACCACATAACCCGAAGCAGCCAGTATCGTGTCGCCTTGCGAAGAGCCGCCTTCTTCCCTCTTGACTTTGTCCGCGGAGATTGTCTTTGGCGTGGTGAACAGAAAGAGATAAGCGAAGGCCGCCAGGGCTAGAACGGCGGCCACGACGAGTAAAAGCACCTTCGGTGTTCGGCTCTTTTCCGCGAGGGCAGCCTCAGGAGCACGATCGATCTTTAAGCTCCTCAAACGCGCGTTAAGGTTCTCCTGCTCCTCTTTACTCTTCGGATTTGAAACCATTCAATATTCCTTCAACATTAAAACTTTCGGATGTATCTGATTGTGCTTAACGTCCAGTTCAGTGAATATTACCGAGATCGCTGAAGGATCTCAGGCTGACAAACTTCATGCTCGAAGAGCATCGATTATCTTGATGCGGGAAGCCCTAATGGAAGGAAGTAGGGAGCCCACCAAACCGATTATCGTACCAAAAATCAAGGCCCATAACATGAGATCAGGCGTCACCCGAAAATTGAAAGCGATTTCACTGAATGTAACAAAGTTTGAAGTACCGGTTGATACGAGGTTAAGCGGCAGTGCCAGCACAATACCAATCGCAGCACCAACCAAAGCGATGGCCACTGACTCCAGGAGAAAGGCAGTCAGAATGCTCAACCTGCCAAATCCCAGTACCCGCAAGGTTCCGATCTCATTGGTACGTCTCCCGACTGCTGCATACATTGTATTCATGCCGGCAAAGCCAGCTCCAACAGCCATGATAAAAGAGATAAACACGGCTAGCCCTTTCAAGGCGCCGGATGCCGTGCCTTGCTGATCTTCATAGAAGGTCCGCTCTGAAAGCGCTTTCAAATGCAGTTTCGGATCGTCTGTAATCCGTTTCGCCAAAGCCTCGAGCGCTGCTTGGTCTCTCGCTCGCAAGAGAACTGAAGAGAAGGCGTCGCGCTTTGTCGCGCTGGCAAGCGAGTTCACGTCTATCCAGATCTCCGACTCAAACGCTTTGCCTCCAGACTCAAAGAGTCCCACCACGGTGTAGTCAGTGGTCTGAATCCGGAATTTGTCGCCGATGTCCAGACCCTGAAAGCGTTCGGAGATGCGCTTGGAAACGACCGCTTCAGCGAGACCCGGCTGAAACATGCGACCTGCTATCGTCTGGAAACCTGAGCGCAACTTGAATGACATTGGGCTCACTCCGCGGATGCCAACGTTCGACCCTTGGCTCATTCCTTTACGGGGTTTATAGATCAGTGTGATAAGTTCCGCTGCTACCAGCGGCTGGTCGGCTTCACGAACAACGCCATCCAAATACATCAAGTCGTTCAGGTTCTCCCGCGTCACAGTGCTGTTCAGCTCAGCCGTGCTTCCCTCTCGCAAGACGATCAAATTAAGTGGCTCGCCACTACTCGCCAAAGTGAGATCTATCCCGCGCGCCAGAGCCATCACCATGAGAAAGACTGATACAGTCAAACCGATCGTGAAGGCGGTCGCCAACGTGCTCCCCTTGCGCACCACGATATTGCGCAGATTGTATTTGAGCGGTAGTGCCATTATTCCGTGCTCCGCAGAGCCTCAGCGATAGTCAAACCGGAAACACGATAAGCCGAATAGATGACGCTTACTATTCCCACAAAAATTGATAAGACGAATGCCACGACGAGAGTTTGCCCCGTGGGGACAAACGATTGGAAATTGGGAAGATATAAACTCAGATCGATCGACCTGAAAATCAACAGTGCTGCTCCGATGCCGATCAAAGCACCGAGGGTCGTGACGAGTAATGACTCGCCCAGAAACAGGCCGGCGATGGTCCTGCGCTGGAAACCAATAGCCTTCAAGGTTCCCACTTCTTTCGTTCGCTCGCGCACGGTCATGGCCATAGTGTTGCCCATTACCAGCAGCAACGAAAACGTGATCGCAGCCATAATGCCATACATAAACTGCCTTACGCCGCCCATCATAGTTTGAAAGCTCAAGGCGAAGTCGCGTTCACTCTCAGTCTTGGTTGGAGCATCTGTGTTAATGAAAATTGAATCGATTGCCTGCGCGACGCGCGGCACATCGGCAGGAGAGTTGGCCAGAATACTGAAAGTCCCCGCCTTGTCCTTAGCCCAGTCCGGCAGCAGTTCGTTGAGATAATCGCTGTGGAAGAAGAGGGTCTTCTCGTCTCCTCCAGTACAAATTCCGCGAATGATAAACTCGATGCTGCGGTCATAGATCGGACTCTTCAAGGTAATCCTTTGACCAATAGTAAAGCCGTACAGCTTCACCAATTTTTGACCGACAATCGCCCCTTGCTTATCACCAATAAAAGCCTGCCACTCGGCGTCGGACATCTTCAGCTCCGTCATGATGCCCCGTAACCGCTGGGCATCCACAGCGAAATTGGCAAAGAAGTTCTTCTCGTCTTTGTAAATTCCTCCAAACCAACTGAATGGAGTGACATCCTTAACTCCCGGCACCGCGGCAATTCTCTGTTGATGAGCGATAGGCATTGGAAAACCAAGCGAGACAGCGTGTCGTGTAAATAGTCGTGACGGATTCGCCTCTTCGGTGCCGCGGTCAAACTCAGTCAGAATCGTGGCCAGAGTGATTATCAGGAACAACGAAACTACCAGACTCGAAATCGTCAACAATGTTCGACGCTTGTTGCGCAGAATGTTTTTCAGAATGAGTTTGCTAAATTTCATAAAACCCTCGGTTGTAACAACTCTGGCGAAAAACTTACTTTAACAGGCTTTCGAACAGATACGCAGCTCAGACACACCGAGTTCGAAGAAATACTGGCTTTGCCGCTCTTGCTAGGCCCAGGGCGTTTATCTATCGCCCTCAGCACTCGCGCCGCGAAAATACGCAGACGCCTGCCGGCGAAAGAGAAAATATGCAACCACCCCCAGCAGTAAACTGTGCATTGCCAACTCAGACAGCGAGTGAAACGCGCTGAGGATGACGTGATAGGCGATCCAAACGAGCAGAAGCCAGCGCGCCCAGTTTCTGCCGCGAAGCATGAATAATCCGGAAAGAATCGCGAGAAGCCGGACGAAGCAAACCAAAACAAGGCCATAATCAAACTGACCCCGTGCCTTGAACTCCGTGAGGTGGTATGCAAATCCGATGGCGCCGGCTGCTACGAACAGGCAACTGATGACAGTGACTGAGAGCGGACGCCTGTTCATGGTGTGCTTGCGTAGCGTAACATTTTCACACGGGCGTCGGCTGGTCTTCTGACAACGTCCCCTTTCCTTTCTCCTGAGCAGGTCCGCCACGATCGGTTGCGCCTTGACACGGCGAAGTCGCGCTCCTGGGATCCTAGTCCATCGGCAAGGCCGTGAACCTGACCTTTCCTCCTGTCAGTGCGTCGCACGGCGGGTGCCCAAATCGACATCTCTTCATAGGTTTTTCTTCTAACTCCACCTACTCTATGAGCAAGTCATAACGCTGTTCCCTCAAGGGTTTGCCAAACACACTGGATTCTTTCTCTTCGGTCAGCTTGAATCCGTACTTCTTGTAGAGAGACGCAGCTGCCGTCAGCTCATGGGTGGTCCAAAGATATGATGATCGGTATTCGCACCGATGAAGGAATTCCATGTATAGGTCCATCAGCCTCTTTCCCAATCCGATACCTCGGTACTGCGAGTCGATCAAGAAATAGCGGAGCTGCGCGGCATTATTCTCTCTGTGCATGAGCAAAAGGAATCCGATGATCTTCATTCCCTTCATAAGGTCTTGTTCAATGATTCTCCAGCTCTTTAACCAGCTTTGGAATGGCGCGGTCGAGATTGCGGGCGTATATAAGCGCGAAAAGCCGGCCGAACACCTTTGCGCCGAAGCCCTCCCCATCCAAGACGAAGCCGATTTCCGACTCTTCTGGCCCAATTCGGCTGAACTGATGGTCGTAATGCACTGTAATCCACAGGAATGGCCCGGCCCACTTCCAGTTGGTGCCCACGTTGAGTTCCTCCATTCGGAATGTCGAGCGTATTCCGTTGGTCAACCGGATTATGCCCTCTGAGTTGGGTTCCAAGGAACCCGGAGGACGGAGGTCGATCCTCCGGATGTGGCGAGCCCAACTCGGCCACTGCTCGACCTTCTCGAGATGCGCCCACGCTCTATCGAGGGGGATCTTGACCTTGAAGCGTCGCTCCAAAAGGCGCACCTTATCCCTTCCCCAGATCATTCTCTAAATCTCCCGGAAGCGAAAAGTTCAAGACACCCCGCGCGCTTTGAACTTCGGTTCTTCGAAGAAGTAGGCGCGCGTACCACTCGTCATGCCTCTCCCTGAGTAAGTCTAAGCGCTACGCGCAAGGTGCAAGTTCCATCGCTGACACTGCTCGCTCGAGCGAGACTGCAGACAAAATGTCTGCTTCAGAGGTGACTTCGAAAACAGAATTCAAGCAGGTGATTTCCAGCACGTCGCTTACAAGTTTCGTTACGTTCATGAGTTTGAAGTCGATTCCTTTTGATTGAGTCTGCTCGCGCAGCTCCAGCATCACACCCAAACCGCCTGCATCGACTGTATTTACCCGGGCCATATCGAGTACGACTGCGCTAATCCCCGACTGGGAATGCACGGCCTTGCGTAGTGCTGCGGTTTCACCCCTCACCATTCGACCTTGCAAACACAGGATGGCGACGGTCCCCAAATTCTTAATGCGTACTTTCAGCATAAGCCAACCCCTTTAGCTCAACCGCGCAAAGGCTCCCGCTTGCGTGCCGCTGCCCCCTGCCAACGCACACGGTATGTATCCAAGTCAATTACTTCCCGGGAACCTACGACCTCCGTCGGCAACCGAAGACGGGGTCGCAGGCTCCCTCCGCAGTCTACTTAGATCAGGCGCTCGCTGCTGCCGCAGCTTTAGCCCGCTGCTGCTGCATGAATTGCCGTATGGCGGCAACATGACCAGGCGAGCGGCGTTCCGACCAGGCTTCGTAGCGCTGGGCCGCTCTTTCCAGATTCGCGAGGAGGTTCTTATCAGCAAACCGCTCGCGAAACTGCGGGACGACCGGCTTGAGCAACTCCCACACGCCGAAAAACTCGCCGCTGGTCTCAAAAAACAGGTCTTCGTGGAGAAGGCCGTAGTTGAGTAGCGCGCAGGCTTGCTCCCAATAGCCGATCACCATTCCCACGAAAGCCCCCGTTTCCGTTCCGGGCGGCGCGATGCGCATGGCGTCGTCGAATGTCTCTGCGATGTAGTTCTGTTGGAACCAATCGCGTGCCTGGCGGAGCCGGGCCTCGCGGCGCAAATCGTAGACTTGCAGGTGTAGTTGTGCTTGTTCGTGCGTAGGTCTTGTTTCCATGATTTCATTTCTCCTTTAAGAACTAGCTTCCAACCTTACGACGGATGAAAAACGTCAAATCGACAACCTGTCAACTGCCGTCCAACCTCCGACTCGCAACTCTCAACTTTGCCCTGTCCGGGTCGTCCAGAAGTACGGCGCTTTAGCTTGACCTTCGGATATTATCCCCTCCTAAGATGTTGATACCGCACGATCTTCCGCAGGCAGTCGCTTGTCATACTCTGCTTCCAACTCTTCAAGCGCTGACCAAAAGGGTTGCGGCTCCCGTCCGTTTAGTTGGTCGATGAGAACCCCGACGTGCACGTGCCAACCGCTGGCGACGCTTACCATCTCCGCACGGTTGCGCAGGCGGCGGTGCGTCAGCACCATGAGCACCTGTCCTTCTCGGTCAGCCAGTTCAAACGTGACTTCCGATTCGTCTCCCAGCTCTTCACCCCAAGTAAAACTTAGTAGGTGCGGCGGCTCACACCGTGTCACCCGACCGTTGCTCACCATGCCTTCACATTCTTTGTAGCGTTCCGGCGTCGGTTCACCGTGCGGGGTCAGGTCCGAGTTGTGAAAATGAAACTCGAGCCGGCCACCCACGCGCAGTTCCATGGGGCCGGATGCGAACCACTTTCCCCGCTTCTCCGACTCGGTAAGGTAAGCCCAGACACGTTCGATTGGGCCCGGAAGCACTCGTTCGAGACGAACCGTACCGGCTTCTGTAGCTATGCCGTACTCACCAACGCCTGCCCCTTGCCTGCCAGCTTGTTCCTTCAATTCTGCGTTCATCGAGATGGTCCTTTCTTCTTCTTGGTTGACGACGCCGCCTCGTCCTCGGTCTTCAGCAGTGCCTCTAAAGCATCCAGTCGCGCGTTCCAAACGGCACGCTGAGTCTCGATCCAGGCTGCAACCTCGTCGAGTTGTTTGCGGTTGAACGACAGGAAGTGTTCCCGTCCGGCAGTTCGGCGGCGCACCAGGTCGGCGCGCTCGAGGATACGGATGTGTTTCGAGACGGCGTTGAGCGACATGTCAAAGGGTTGCGCAAGTTCCGTGACTCGCGCCTCGCCCCGCGACAAGCGCTGTAGAATTGCCCTCCGCGTCGGGTCTGCCAGCGCCATCAGCGTCTGATCCAAATTGGCCTGTTGGGTCACCATTATTCAACCATACGGTTGAATATATACTCGGGGCAAGTCCATGTCAAGCCTGGAGGCAGTTACAGCGTTGTTGGGTCCAAGAGATTCAACAGCGCCCGTGACGACGACGAAGACAACTTGGGGAGTGTCGCCCACCCGGGGAAAGTCTTTACTCAATCTCTCCTGTTATTTCTGGTCCGCGCTCTTCTGAATCCCCGAAAAATAATGCCGGGTCCTATGTCGATCTTTGGATTTTCATCCGTCTTAAGGTTGAAGGCGCTTCAGAATATGGTGCAGCCCGAGAGAGTGTTTTCGGGGATGCCGATTCCGGGAATCGCCGGTCGACTTACTGATGGAGAGGAACAAATCAATGAACGGGACCTACTGGCCTTTTCGTCAAGTAGGCGACAAGAGGAGAAAGAAAGATGACAACAATTAATCCGTACTTAAACTTTGACGGCAACACCGAGGAGGCATTCAATTTTTACAAATCGGTATTCGGTGGAGAATTTCTAGCGCTAATGCGATTCAAGGAGAACTCGGATTGCAAGGATATGTCCGAAAGCGACAAGGAACGGATAATGCACGTTGCGTTGCCGATCGGCAACGGCAATGCTCTCATGGCCACCGACGCTTTGGAATCAATGGGACAAAAGCTGACTGTTGGTAACAACTTTTATATTGCTCTCTCTCCGGAAAGCAAGGAAGAAGCGGACAGACTCTTCAAAGGGCTTTCTGCGGGCGGGAAAATAGAGATGCCGCTCCAGGACATGTTCTGGGGAGCGTATTACGGTTCATTCACGGACAAATTCGGGGTTCAATGGATGGTGAACTACGACAAGAACCGGCAGAAATAAGCGAACGCGTGCCAGTTCGACGCATGTCGGTAGAGGAAGGGTCGACAAAAATAAACGCAAGAAGGATCGACAAGTGAGAAAGACAATCGCGGCCATCCAATGTTGGTGGACGGTTTAATAGATAGTAGCGATGGGAGATAAAACATGCAGAAAGTACTTTCTAAAGACATCATCTTCGGAGATACAAACATAACCAAGCCGGTGATGGCGATTTCACCAGGAGCGGCATACATATCATTTGCAGCAGCCGCTATCTTTCTGGTTTTGCTTACCGTCCTGCACATTATCAAACCTGAGTTCGATCCTTCGTGGCGTTTTGTCAGCGAATATGCGATCGGCCGCCATGGGTGGGTAATGGTGCTCGCATTTCTTTTCCTCGCGCTCAGCTGCCTCTCCTCAGATATCGCGATTAGATCGCAAATAGGGACAACCGGCGGCAAGATCGGACTGGCTTTGCTGGTCGTGGTTGCAGTCGCTTTGGTTGCTGCGGGCATTTTCGTCGCGGACCCCATAACGGCAAGCAAGGACGAATTGACGACGCATGGCAGTCTTCATGGTTTGGCCGCGATGATTGGCATCCCCGGCCTTCCGATTGCCGCTGTGCTCATCAGCCGGAGTCTTGGCCGCAACGAGGTTTGGTCCTCCTCACGGCGATTGCTTCTCTGGACCGCGCACCTAACCTGGATTAGCGTTCTGGTGATGTTCGTATCTATGTTCATCATGCTCGGGCAGACGCAGGGCAAATTCGGTCCCAACGTGCTAATTGGATTGCCCAACCGGCTTGTGGTGCTGGCCTATTGCGTCTGGCTGATGGTCATCGCCTGGCGCGCGTCTCAGGTGAGTCACTCACCAAATGCCACGAAATAACACTTACTATTTTCGTGTTCGTTCGTGTGGTTTCGTGGATCGATTGTTTCCAGCAAGCAAACTCTCTGCAGAGTAAGAAAACCCGCAGTCTCATTCGCCGCCACCTCTGCTCCACCAATAACCCGCCGCTTTGTCAGCACGTCACTTTTTCGCAGCAATCTCCGGAGCACGAATGGCCCCGAGCTAAGCATTCGTGTATCATCCATCTCGCAAATTGGTACAGGATTCTCACGTGACCTGGCTCCAGTGTTAATTTCAAATCTCAGCCTATATCAAAACAGCTGATCTCGCGGGGCGTTTCCGGTGTCCTATTGCCAGTGTCTTATTCCCGAAGGACGATTGAACCGATGCGGAAGCGATTCCTGTTTACGCTAGTCTTGTCTCTCCTCTCTTGCGGCCCGGTGATGCAGGTCCGCGCTCAGGACGTGCGTGTGCAAGCTCGTGAGGCAGAGTGGCAGGGCTATTCCTTACCGAAGGCAAACTTCATACGCCAAACGGGCGGGGAGAAAGAATTTCTTTTCCGCGTTCCGGCTGACTGGAAGCAAGAGGCCGCCAAACTCACCTTCAACGGCCCTCATTCTGCGAAACTCAAGATCATTGTTGAAAGAGTTTCGGACGGAATGCCGTTGCCGGATTACGTCGCCGCGATCATGCGAACCGTGAGAAACGCACCGGGAGCCGCCGAATCCTCCATTCTTAGACGAGCACAAATCCAGGATCTTGAAGCTCGAGAACTCGTCCTCGAAATGCCCGATCTCGAAGGGGAGATGACGCGCAGTGTTTTGTGGGTGACGGTGAACGGACCGCTGGCCGTGAGTTTCAGCTTCGTCGCTCCCCTGGCGCACGTCGCGGAAGTCGAGCCCTACTTCAAAGCCGTTGTCCAGTCGGTGATGTTCGTGCGAAAACTTGAATACGCAGGTTTTGAGGCCTTTCGCACGACGACGATTAAGACATCTCTACCGGCCTCCATTAGCGAGCTCGACAACATAGTTGCAATTCTCAACGAACCTAATGGTACTCGCGAATCCTCTATCGCTCGCCTTACATCGCTCTTTGCTTCGTCCCCTGACACAGTCATCGATCTGCTTCTCGATCGCCGCCCGATCATCCGAGCTGCAGCTATCGAAGCTCTTGCACGCAGCAAAAACTCCGCCTTGGAACCTTTCTTGTGGCGAGCTGTGGGCGATCCAGAGCCACTGGTAGCGGAGCATGCCGCTCGTGCAGTGGCCTCCTCACCCGATGTGTTCTCGAAAATAACTGAACTGTCGTTCGAAGGGCTTAGGATCGAGACCCTGGCTCGTTTGTGGCCATTCCTTGGCAAAGAAAAGCGTAGCCAAATACTGCAGACAATCTTCAGCCGAACGGCCGTCAAACCGTCTCCGTCACCCTCACCAACCCCACCGCCCAAGCACACTCGCCCCCAGCACGATGTAAAAGTTTCTGTTGGCGAGCTGACGACGGTTGTTGAGGGAAAGTTGGCGCCGCTTGCAGCTGCGTCAAATGGATTATCTTTCTCATCTGATGCGAGCGTTCAGATGGGAGCCCTCACGCTGCTTCGTGATGTCACGCCGGGTGAATTCAAATTGCCCTTGGCGCGCATTATTGCCGCCGACTACAACGTGCTAACGGCCGTGGCCCTGCAGACAGCCATTGAAAGAGCTGAGCCTCTTCCTGTGGATCTGCTCCTCAAGCTGTTGACGACCAACGACCCGAACGTCAAACGCCTGGCGGCGGAGAATCTTGGGTTGTCAGCCGGTGTTTCGGACATTGATCGCCTTGAGGGATCGATTGTGTCGCTAGCGCAACGCTTACCCGGCGCAAAGGACCCCAGCGTTGGCCAAAGTGATCTGGCCGAAGAACTCAGGCGGTCAATCAAAAAGATTCGGTTTCGCCATCAACTAACTGCCGCGTCAAAAACCACCGGCCAATCGCCAAAGGAAATCATCAAGGAAGGACTCTCCGATTCGCAGCTCGCCGAATTTGTCTGGCGATACGTATGCGAAGCAACACCCGGTGCCTGTGTCCCCGCCGCGTTCACGAACATTGTGAAACCAGATTTCGTCGTGAAACCGCTGGGCGAAAATCTCCTTCCGGAAAAAGTTGAGCACTTTGCAGCAGTGCCAAACCCGGGCCGTGCAGTGCAGAAGTTTTACGAAAGTTTGCAGGGAATCCAGATGGACTCGGCGCGCGGCCAGTCGAATCTGGTGTTGATGATGGGTGGGGTCAGAAAACTTCTGGGTACAGAGTTAGCGGCCCCACCTGACGCGTCTCTTATTGACTACACCGGAATCAAAGCCGATGCCCCAATTTCCCTGGCCGGATGGATTGCTGTCGGCGCCCCTCAGGGTATCTCCAGCGCGCGCCACCAGGCCATCATTTTGCGAGTTAGCGACCGAGAGCGTTTTGCTCGTATGGTTGAGGTCTACCAAAGAAACTTTCTGAGCTTCGCCCAGTTACCGACTTACTTTGCGGCTGGGAGCCGTTCGCTCGCAGCGCTACCCGCCATTCTGCCCTTGATATCGAAAGCGATAAGCGCCGGACCGGCAAAGCCAAAGCCAACCCCACTGCTGAAGTATTCTTTCGTCTCGCACACTGAGTGGAACGGTTTTCCCGTCACGATAATTGAACATCGACAAGTAGATTCTGTCGGCAAGATAGAGAACTCAGCTACCTACCTGACATTCCTTGGCGATACCGCCATCCTGACTCCCAATATGACTACTCTCCGCGACCTGTTGGGTCTCTCCAGCAGCACCGGCAAAGATCCGGCTACGCTG
Source organism: Pyrinomonadaceae bacterium (assembly GCA_050748205.1). Lineage (GTDB taxonomy): Bacteria > Acidobacteriota > Blastocatellia > Pyrinomonadales > Pyrinomonadaceae > PSRF01. The sequence goes on from JBOGOU010000010.1 coordinate 13,519, forward strand.
GCCAGCAATCCGGAGTTTCGTCGCGCGGTTGAGAGCGGCGGCGATGTCATCTACTTCAGCGATCTTAAGGCGCTCCTGGCGGGGGTTGGTGAAACCAAAAACAGCGAACCACAACCCAGAGTCAAGGAGAGTGGAGAACTGAAAATCTCCAAATCTTCGTGGGAAAACTCTTATCGCTTGAGCTTTGACGAGAGCGACTGGTCAAAATCTCTGCTTCCCTTCAAACCCGGCGATCTCTCGGCGCCACGTGATCTCTTGCCCGCCTCAACCGTTGCCTACTACTTCATGAAGGTCGATATGAGTAGCGCCTGGTCAAAGTGGGCCAAGTCTCTCTTTGGCCAAAAAGAAATGGAATCCCTTGCGGCATTTTGGTCCTTGAATTTCGAAAAGGATGTGCTGCCGGAACTTGGACCGGAATGTGGAGCTGTCCTACTGGATCTCCCCGATATGGGTCCGTCCGACAATGAAGCTACCTGGGCCGCATTCTGCAAGCTGAAGTGGGACAAGCTGCAGAATGCTTTTGCTGCCGGCAAGCTCTTTCGAGACCTTGCTCCAGGGTCGACCGAAATCAAGCGAGAAAAGGCGTCCTATTTCGTCGCCCTGAAAAACGGTTTTCTGGTGTTTTCGAATCGAGCCACAGGCCTGGACTTGCTGGATCACAAAGAGAAGCTCGCCTCAACTCGAGATTATTCCCGGGCCGCCGAAAAAGCTCCGGCAGGAATCGTGGCCTTTGGCGGATACAACCTGGAGGCCGCAATCACTGCCGCCTCCACCGGTCCCCGTGATGGTCTTAACGCACAGGTAGCTGAGGTTGTCGCCTCTCTCGCGCGAGCTTTCCACAGTCAAAATTTCTTTGCCACGGCGAGCGCCGGAACGGTCGAAGCGCAGTCGTCAGTTGCCATGGATCGCCAGGGACGTTACGCCGTCTCTGATTTATCTTACCGGCCCACGGCTTCGAATATCACTTACGCGACCGTGGAGCCACGCGGCATACCGATCGTAGATCAAGGGAGACTCAGCCACCTGGTATTACGAATTCGCGCCCGAGCAGCAGGCGCAATCGAGCCCATTAGGGATGACGTTAAGTCGCCCCATCAGACGGTGGAACAAACGTCCCCGGACGACTTGGTAATTACGGTTGCCTCACGGCGTGCGGTACCGGAAGCAAAGTTGCTCCTGCCGATTAACGATCCTGGCTTCGCCACCTCTCTTAATCCCTCAGGGGAAATTAAGTCAGATGACGAGCGGGTGATAAACCAGGCACGAGAGATTGTTGGCGAGGATCGCGATGCGTGGAGTGTCGCGCGCAAGCTGTCCGAGTGGACCCACACTAATCTCGAATGGAAATTCGTCGCCAGCGCGGATGCGGGGAAAACTCTCGCAACCAGGGAGGCCGACTGCTCGGAGTTTAGTCAGTTGTACGTAGCTATGGCACGGTCGCTCGGACTACCCGCACGAATCGTTTCAGGACTTGCCTACGGAGGCACCTCTTTTGGTGGGCACGCCTGGGTCGAAGTGTGGGTCGGCCGGTGGATAGAGCTGGATCCAACGTGGGGGACGGATTTTGTTGATGCTACCCACATTCGAAACGACTCGAGCGCATTGCTCACTTACGC
>JBOGOU010000011.1:0-23491 GCA_050748205.1 Pyrinomonadaceae bacterium
GCCCTGAGCTGAAGATTGAATCTTTCATTAAGTTTCATGCGACGGCGCAAAGCAAGATTTACCTGAGTGAGCGGAAATCCTCGCACTGAATTGCGCCCAAATGTGCCCTGTCGAGAAGTGTGGGGAATGGAAAATGCAGCCCTGTTGATGATCCTTCCTCCGGGTGCAGTGCGATAGTCAATGTAAAGAGCAACTCCTTCAACCGAATCAGGTCGAAGGTTGAATGAACCAAAGCCGATATCCCTCCCAAGAAAGACATCTACAGGCGTGGCCGTGCGGGCGATTACCATAGTGTCGAGCGACCAATTGCGAAACAGTTGAGTGCCCACGCCGCGGATGTTTGCTGTTGGAAGGTTGTAAGTGAGAGCGGCACCGAATGAGTGACGTACGTCGAAATCGGATGGCCCACGATCCAGGCCCGGGTGGATCTTGCCTGAAGGAACATTGCTAAATGAATCATTGGAGTTGATGTCGATCGAATGAGACCATGTATAAGCCGCGAGGGCTTGGAGCCGCTTCGTTAAGGGACGCTGAAACTGAAGTTGCAAGGCGTGATAGTCTGACGTGGCATCGTTCGTCACGATGAAGACCTGTTGAAAATTCGGATTGGGATTAACAAGCCCTTCCGAGCGCAACAATCGACGCCCTGCGGCACCCACATATGAAGCAGATAAAGTTTGACTGGCACCGAGCGACTGCTCGATGGCCATATTCCATTGGATCGTTAAAGGAAGTTTGAAATGGGGCTCGAAAACACGGACTGTGCTAAAAGGCGGACTAAGGTTGAACGGACGTGCCTCAGCCGAGGAAGCGTCAAGTGGATATGTGACATTCGCGAGGCTCTTGCGTCTTAGATATGGGAAATAGCTGGCCGAATTAGCAACCAATCCCTCTCCGAGATCATAGAAGATGCCGATGCCCGCTCGGAGTATTGTTTCTCTTCCCGGACTCTCGAAGAGTTGATAGGCCAGCCCGGCCCGCGGCGCGAAGTTACCATACGCAGATTTGTAGTGCGGTGTGCCAGGTGACGCGAGTGAGAGATTCGCAAGATTATTCACTCCTAATGCTGTAAATAGATCTCGACCATCTTTGCCCGAGGGTGCGGGATTCATCTCCCACCGCAGCCCATAGGTGAGTATCAGTCGAGGTTTGAGTCGCCAAGTGTCCTGCGCGTAGGCGGAGAGATTTGTGAAGATAAGGCCCACCTGGTCTTGCGTAACGATCGATACGGATGATGCGATTCCGGTCAACGCTCGCGCCACGCCATTGAAACTCGCGACCTGGTTATATCTGCGTTGGCCATAGACTGGGAAAAGTCGCCGATAATCGATCCCGAGTCTCAGGTTATGGGCGCCCTTCGGGATGGACAAGTTATCGACGAAATTCACTTGCCGCTGAAGATTGTCAATATCCCTTCCCACGAAGAATGAAGAACCATTACCCAGGCTGAAGCCGTACATGGAATCGTGTCGAGAGACCGAAGAAGGAAAGAAAACTGAATCAGTGGGAATCACAGCACCACCGAGCTCGTCGAGTAAGAAAGCCTTGGAAGCACTCATTCGGCTGTAATTGATCCGGAGATCGTTATGGACTCCAGACGAGAGGGCCAGCAAGCCGCCCGCAGTGAGAGTATGAGTGTTAAAGGAGGTGAGTAGAGATGTGTTAAGACTGCTGGAGACGCCTCGCTGAGTCGTTGAAGAAGGTGCATAGTTATATCGCCCGAAGAGCGTCAGAGTTTCACTCAACTTATGGTCGACGCGGAGACCGGTTGTATTCAGGGTCGCTCCATCTGAGTAGCTGGCCGTGAATTTCGCTAATCCATCTTTGGTATTGCCACCGTTTGGAACTGGAAACACCGTCAAATAAGTTCTTATCTGTGTCGGTGCAACCTGGCGCGCAGCTAGCGATGGCACTTCTCTAGTTGATACCTGAGGTGAAGTTGAACGCACGCCTTCGTAAGAAAGAAAAAAGAAAGCCCGGTCCTTCACTAACGGTCCGCCTAGGACACCTCCAAAATCGTGATGACGCAAACGCGGATTTCGCAAGAGATTGCGGTTCGCGAACCAGTCGTTAGCATCTAATGCATCATGCCGAAAATATTCAAATACAGTTCCGCGGAATTGGTTGGTTCCAGTCCGCGTGCTGATCGAGACCTGGGCCCCGGGTGTGCGACCAAACTCGGGCGCATAAGAAGAGGTGTGAATCTTAAACTCTTGTAGGGCATCCATCGAGAAAAGACTGTTAGTGCTACCAAAGACGCTTAGTGCGGGCAACGCGCCGGAACCGGATTGACCGAGCCCAGCTCCCGCCGCGACCCCAATGTTGGCGCTGACGCCATCCACCAGAAAATAATTCGCATTCGCTCTCTGTCCGTTGACACTAAATTGTCCTTGCTCACTAAAAGTTGATTTGGTTAGAACTGTACCCGGTGTAAGTGAAATCAATGGCTGCAAGGTTCTCCCGCTTAGCGGTAGATTCTCAAGAAACCCGGCGTCAATGTCTGTCACGACGCCTGGTGCGTGGCGCAGGGAAGCAGGACCAGCCTCGACCTTGACTGTTTCCCCGATGGCGCCGACTCGCAGTTGAATCTTGAGCGCGATCTGGTCATCAATGTTTAGGATCAGATTTTTGATTTCTGCAGGGCGAAACCCATGCTGCTGTACAGAAACCGTGTAATTGCCGGGAGCATGCAGTTTGACCGCAAAGTTGCCGTCACGGTCCGTTTTCAATTGCCTCTTGAACCTTTCACTAACTTGGGTCACTAGCACCGAGGCATTGGGCACTACCGCATTTTGTTCATCAACTACAGTACCGTAAAGCGTGGAGTTCGGTGAGAGTTCGTGCGTGCTAAGCGTAGTCCTGAAAGGCCCGTTGTCTTGGGCGTAATCTGTCGAGAAGATGAAAACGAGAAGGCAGAGCGATATTAGGGTCTGAGTCAGATAAGACCTGAAACACCTGGTTGACATGACTTTCTCCACTCCATTCTGGAGTGTTGTCGAATACCGAACTACTCAGGCGAAGCTGAGTGCCGCCGGTAGGGGAGAATTGTTTTATGCCGGGGTGCTATTATTCTGGTTGATTCAGCGTCGCATTATACACCCCCAGGCCTAATGAAAGTAACCTCAAACCGTTACAAAGGGATCTGTAGAGCCTTCGGCAGGTGGTACGCGGATCAGATGCAAGCCGAAATCGCTCAGGGGAAGAAGCGATTTCAATCTGATGGCTTCTTTATTAGGCGATAGTCATGAGCGAACAAAACAAAGGGCGTTCAACTCTTTTGAAGTTTCGAGGCTGTGTAATTAAGAGCTGCTTTATTGTCCTTGCAAGCCTTTTGATTTCCGAGTTAATGAGCGTGAACGCCTCAGCGCAATCTCCATCGCAGCAGCCACCGGTGCCCACTAGCGAGTCCCAGCGTGCTAGGGATTTCCGTGTCCTTGAAATTGGGAAGTCGATTCAACGAGAACTTGCGAGAGCCGAGCGACACTCCTATCAGATCAGTCTTAGGGCCCAGGAATTCATACATGTCGTCGTAGAGCAACGAGGAATTAATGTGGCCGTCGCGGTCTTCGCGCCCTCAGGTCAGCAGATTACCGAAATCGATAGCCGAAACGCAGCCCACGGGCCGGAGCGCGTTCTGTTCGTAGCTGTGGTGTCAGGGAACTATCTTTTCGATATTTATTCGCGTGACGAGCAGGCTTCGTCAGGCAGCTACGACGTGCGGATCGAGGAAAAGCACCTTGCCACTCCGCAAGATAGGAATCGTCTAGCCGCCTATCAATTGGTTGGAGAGGGGCAGCAGTTGTTTGCACAAGCAACGGCAGCGTCATTGCGCAAAGCAATAGACAAATTCAATGAGGCGCGTACTTTCTGGCGTCTTGTTGAAGACCACCGAGCGGAAGCCATCACGCTTACGCAGATGGGTAGCTGCTATGACTTGTTAGGGGAGAAAGTGAAAGCCCTTGACGTATATAATCAAGCGCTACCGCTCTTACAAGCTGCTAAGGACAGCGCTGGCGAAGGCACAACGCTCAACAATATCGGTCTCATCTACGACTCACTTGGTGAAAAGCAGACAGCGCTTAGCTATTACCACCGCGCGCTCCCAGTTCTGCGAACCGTCGGCGACAGGCGCGTCGAGGCATATACACTAAGTAACATAGGGTTGTCATATGATTCACTAGGCGAGAAGCAGAGAGCCCTCGACAATTACAAACGAGCGCTTCAGATGCTCCAAGCCGTGGGTGATCGCCGAGCTGAAGCCGCGACTCTTAATAACATCGGCTTCGTCTATAACTCACTGGGCGAAAAAGAGAGGGCCCTCGAATACTTCCACCAGGCCCTGCCGATACTTCGCGCCGTGGGTGACCACCACGTGGAAGCCATCACCATTAACAATGTGGGCCATGTTTACGAGTCGCTCGGTGAACAAGTTAAAGCTCTTGAATACTTCAATCAAGCGCTTCTTATCTTGCGACTCGTGGGCGATCGCCGAGTGGAAGCTATTACGCTTAACAACATAGGCTTGGTATATTTTTCACTAAACGATAAGCAAAAAGCGCTTGAGTATTTCAATCGCTCGCTGCTGCTCAGACGTGCCGTCGGAGATCGCCAGGGGGAAGCCATTACTCTCGGTGATATCGGATACTCATACGCTTCATCAAGCAAGCATCTGGAGGCGCTGGATTACTATAGCCATGCTCTTTCACTCAGTAGGGCGGTGGAAGATCGAAGCCTTGAGGCATCGACTCTCCGAAGGATTGCATTAGTCGCTCGCGACCGCGGCGATCTTGTTGACGCACGAACACACATAGAAGCCGCTCTTGATATCATCGAATCCCTTCGAGCCAAGATTGCCAGCCAGGAACTACGCGCTTCCTACTTCGCTTCAGCACAGCAGTATTTCGAAACCTACATTGATCTTCTTATGCGTTTGCACAATCGTCAGCCGAACGAGGGACATGACGGCGGGGCCCTGCAAGCCAGCGAGCGCGCACGCGCTCGAAGTTTGTTGGAAATGTTGACCGAGACCGGCGCTGGTATTCGCGAGGGCGTTGACCCGGATCTTTTGCAGCGCGAGCGCACATTGCAGCGAAGGCTAAACGCCAAAGTTGCGGCTCAGGATCGGCTGATGCAGGGCAATCACGGCGAAGAGCAGCTGGCTGGTCTAAAGAACGAGATCAAGCTTCTCCTTGCTCAACACAATGATATCGAGGCGCAGATCAGAGTTGGTAGTCCACGCTACGCAGCTCTGACGCAGCCTGCGACGTTGAGTATCAAAGAGATTCGGCAGCGAGTACTTGATCCCGATAGTATGCTACTTGAATACTCATTGGGGTCTGAAAGGAGCTATCTGTGGATGGTAACATCCAGCTCTTTGACGACTGTGGTACTGCCGCGACGTGAAGAAATAGAAGTTGCAGCGCGCCGTGTATATGAGCTACTCACGGAGCGCAATCGCCGGGTGAAATTCGAAACGGCGGCGGACCGGCTGGCGCGCATTACCACTGCCGACGCAGAATACTTAAGGGAAGCCACTGCTCTGAGTCAGATACTGCTTGGTCCAGTGGCGAGGCAGATCAGCCAGGCAGGGAAGAAACGGTTACTGATCGTCACCGATGGCGCCCTAAACTATCTGCCATTTGCTGCGCTACCCATACCCGAAAATCAGGGCGCAAAAGGAGAAGCTGCTGTAGCACGGGCCTCTCGCTCTTTTACTCCACTCATGGTTGAGCACGAAATTGTGAGCTTGCCGTCCGCTTCGATTCTTGATGTCCTGCGACGGGAAACACTTGGCCGTAAACGAGCCCCGAAGACACTTGCCGTTTTAGCGGATCCGGTATTTGAAAAGGAGGATGTGAAACGAAGGAAAAGCAGCGTTGCCGTTAAACCTCTTACTCGTAATGCAGAGAGAGTTTCATCCGGCGAAGTTATCAAGAACTTACGAAGCGCCGTCCAATACTCACCTCAATTTTCCGACGAAGCCGGACAGACCCGCATCCAGCGATTGCTATTTACCCGGCGTGAAGCCGACGAGATTCTCGCACTGGTGCCAGAATCAGAACGCTTAAAAGCCCTCGATTTCGATGCGAATCTGATGATGGCCACTAACCCTGAATTAGGTCTTTACCGTTTCGTGCATTTCGCCACGCATGGCGTCCTCGATACAGCCCATCCGGAGTTGTCCGGAATAGTTCTGTCTTTATTTGATCGGCAAGGTCGCGAACAGGATGGTTATTTGCGAGTCAATGAAATACTCAACTTAAAGCTCCCCGTGGAATTAGTCGTCCTGAGCGGTTGTCGCACCGGCCTCGGAAAAGAGATCAAAGGTGAAGGCTTGGTCGGACTCACCCGGGCATTCATGTACGCGGGGGCCGCTCGAATAGTGGTGAGTTTGTGGGATGTGTCTGATGAAGCCTCTGCCAGGTTAATGGTCCACTTCTACCGAGGCATGCTTGGGCCAAAACGGTTGAGTCCCGCATCCGCCCTCAGAGCAGCACAAATAGCGCTTTGGAAAGATGGTCGATGGCCAGCTCCGTACTACTGGGCGGCATTTGTACTGCAGGGTGAGCCTCGCTGATGCCAACAATGGCTGAAGCTGGTAAGCGACAAACATGCGTTCTAAAGGCGTCTTCTTTGCTGGCGAATATCAGCAAGCACATCCTGCAGAATTTGAACACCGACCTGTTCTGCCGTTGGAGCTGAATACGTTCTATTCAAGCTGCGACCTTTGAGAGGCCAGATTACTTGACCTTGGGCATTAATAAGCTGGACTCTGAAAACGGACGTCGCTGATTGACCAGGGTTGCTTGCGCCTGGTTCAAGTTCCGTCGTTCTCACTTTGAGAACTGCATCTGCATCATCGCGGCTCTTGCTCAAAGTGAATCTATTGCTCGCCTGTAATTTCTTGATCAGGACCTCTCGTAGTATCTGATTGGATTGTTCGTTCTCGACTACCTCTACAAAAACAGATTTCACGTCGCGGAGCGAAAGGCGCGTCTCCGCTCGTGTTACAGCTCTGGTTACCTCTTCTCCGCTAGGCATGGTTTCCGGCGCGGTAGACGAGCGCTCGACAGATGTTCGCCGGAGATCTCTATCGGCATTCGGCAGCGACCGCTTCTCTCGATCTGGTGAGCCGGGCTCTTGTCCTGGCGGAGGTTGTGCCGAGCGGGAACTCTGGGCACCCGGTTGTTCCCCGATCGATTCTCCCCTTTGTGGCGAGCTAAACGGTATGGGCGTAGAGCTAGTGCCAGAAGCTTTTTCTGAGATCGCTCCTTGTCCGGCTGGTGAGGGTGGCGTCTCGCCCCCGTTTGTTACTGCTGGCGAATCAAGTCGGTTCTTTCCGCTCTGCAGGTATGTCACAAGGCCTGCTGTAAAGACCAGAAGCAGGATGAAGACTGAAACAGGGATCAGAACCCTGGAGCCAGTGCCCTCGAACAAACGCCTTCCGGCAAACAACAATCGGTCTACGGCCGAATCTGCCAGAAGTTGTTGAAATGCAAGTGAGGCTGCTTTGATCGGATTAGTCTCTCGATAACTTATGTCAACGACTCGGCCTGAAGCGTCACCCGAAGGTGAGAGGTCTATGGAAAGCTTCTGACCTCCCTCCAGCACAATCGATGATTTCCTCGGCTGAGCTTCGCCTTCCTCCAGCGAAGTAAGCAGATGTGAAGCAAGGAGAAGATCGCCGGTTTTTCCGGTAGTCCAGATTTCGATCAACTCCCTCCAGCCGTCCATGTTAAAACGAACTCGGCGCGCGCGCCTAAGATCCAGGCGCGCATACTCCACGCCATCTACTACTACTTGCAACAATCCAGCTGAGGCTTTCTTGCGGCGCTCCGCCAATTGATCCAAGTCATTCTTGATAGCGTTCAAGTCTTCTCTGCCTAGCTCGACAGTCGGAGTACGACGACCTTCTCCTCCGTTGCCACTCTCGTTCGAGAGAAAGAAATGCGGAACTTCCAGCCGCTGGTCGGGTGAGCTAAAGCCAAGTGCCTTTATTAACCGCTGGTAACAGTTAGGATGGAGCGCTGCGTGAATTCGATTTACCTCAATCTGATCTTCCTTATCTCTACCTTCAAATTGGAGTGGGGGGATACCGTCCGAAATGGGGTCAAAGCCTGCAGGAACCAGGCATGGGGTGGCCCACGGCGTAAAAAAAGAGAGGCACTCTCTGACCAGGTCCGCGAACCGATCCGGATCAGGTTCTGCTTGAAGCCGCTCTTCTCCTCTTTGTCCGTGGCAAATCTTGACAAGATCGCCAAAGCGCTCCTTTATTTCTTGCATCAGCACTCCTTTACGCGAGCGGTAATAGTAGTCGTCCTTCACGCGTTCTGGATCTTGAACTACCAAATTGTAAATCCCCATGGTTTCCTGAGTGGTGTAGTTGTAGAGCAGGCGGCTCATTCCAAGCGTCACGTAAAATGAATTTCGTTTCAGAGTAATCCGTACCAGATGCTTGATGAAATGAATGATCATGTCTTCCTTCCCAAGTGCCTCGCCGCTGCCAGCCTGCTCTTTCTGTTTTTCGTAGACCTCCGACTCGATGTAAACGAGCCGCTGGAGCAGGTGAAGGTCGTTAAACGTCACCTTACTTCTCAACCCAATCGATCTTGGCTGCCGCAACAGGGAACGACCGCTAGGTCGGTAATAGAACCGCTTACCTTGAGCGGTGGCTGCTACATCAAGCTTGGACATAGCTCTTGAGACGATTCTGACCGCAGTCTCCTTGTTGCCGTGGATGAAGTAGGCAAGCAGAAAGGCTTTGTTCAGAATGTCGTCTATAGATGCAAGCCTGTCCACCGTAATGTCCCTCAGTTCTAAGGATCTGATTCCAGAAGCTATTGGCTGAATTGAATCCAACTCTGCACGCGGCCGAATCCGGCCGTGTCGCAATAGAACCAAACATTATAAGTAGTGCCTTAGCATGTTCAGCGTGGCATTTTCGGAATTCGGAAAATGCCACGCTCTTGGAACCGTAAGAGTAATAGAGTCCCTGTCCTATCTAAAAGAATAAGAGTAGCCAGGCCCCCCGGCACATCCTGATTGGACTACCTACTACCAGACGCACGTCTTCGTTTCGGAAGCCAACTTCGGGACGCCAGGTGCCGCTGAGCAGGTTCCAGAATCGAAGAAGCAAGCTTGGAATGGGAGGAGGCAACATCATGACGAATTTCATTCGGTTGATCGCATCTCGCATGGCAGGCGGGAGACTGCTTTCCGCGAGGTCCGTGTTTCGTAGCAAGCGAAGTTACCTTTTGTTCAGCGCGCTTCTCTTGGGCGTTTTGGCGCTCAGCCTCTCTGGCACGCATGAAGATGTATCTGCTCAGGGCGGGTTTCCGGATCCCAACGCCAACTGCCCGCGAGCACAGTGCGGGGAAGTGTCGCCCTTTATCCCGATGCAAAGCACAGAAGGGGTGCACATGGGTCTGGTTTGGAAGAAAAACTCGTCCAAGCCCAAGATCCTGTTTCACGCGAGGTTTCCCGAGTACTCCGGCACCGACATGGCCGATCCCGCGCTGACCGACCTGGCCATCACCAACGGGGCGTTCACGACCACGGGAGATCAGTTTCGTGCGTCGTTGAGAGATGTTCTCCACGGTTTCGATCCGTTCCTGGGCCTCGGGCCGATGCGCTCGGCCGACGACTCGTTTCAGAGACTCACCTACGGCGGCTACCTGATGCGGCAGGGCCTGAGCCAGAGCGTGCCGACACGTATTAGAGCGAATCGGACAATGGAACGGCAACTCCTGTTCGACATCGGCCACCCCGACGCGTTCAGGAACAGCGGCAAATTCCATACTGCATTGCTCGACGAGGCCGACTTCGCTATGAACCGGGCGGCGTTCGCAGAAAACGGATATTCGAAAGGCATGTTCTACAACACCTATTGCAATGCGCGTGTAACGTTGGCCGACGGACGTGTTTACGTCTTCGGAGGCCATGACATGCAGAGCAACAACGGGCTGTACAAGGTGAACATCTTCGACCCAGACACCGAAACTTGGGTGCGGCGCCGTGAGCCATGCACCAGGGCAAATTGGACCAGAGACCCGTTTGGCGTGCAACTGTTCGCGGGCAACCCAAACGCCCAGAACTATCCGAACTGTGATCAGAGAAATCAGCAAAGCACTCAGCCGTCGGAGCCATCCGACCAGAAGTACGGTCGTTGGTACCCCTCGGCGGCTCCATTGCCCAATGGCATGGTGCTCGTAATCGGTGGCATGGACCAGGACAACACGGTTCCGCCCGATCCTAATCGAGCTGCGAAGGGCAGGCTAAACCAGAGCCAGAGCGACACCGCGTTTACCGCCAGCAGAGTCAATCAGGTCGTTCCTGAGGTGTACGATCCGAAGACGGATCGGAACATCGCGCTGGAGAACGCTCGCATGGCGTTCCCGCTCTACCCGCAGATGGAGGTCGTCCAGACTGGTCCGGGAAGGGACGATTGGAAGGTTTGCACGTTCGATGGCGAGATCAACTATGGCGCTGAGGTCATCCCGGGTGGAACCAAGTTCGGCTCTGTAGGAGGCGCAGGTTTCACCAGGGGTACGACCTGGTGCCTCGACGTAGTGGGGGCGATGAGGGATCCCAACCGTAGCATTCCCGCTCGGAACCACTGGACGCTCGTAGACACCGCGCTAGAGGTCAGGCCCTACTGCTGTCCGAGCGCGGCCCTTATTGAGATTGATGCCGACGGGCGCACAGTGTCGCACAAATGGTTCATGATTTCGGGGACGAATGCGGACGGTGATCAGACCGGCACCGTCGAGGAAATCAACTTCGCTGATGCGAGCCCGCGATGGAGGAAGGTGGGAGATATCCTGCAGCCACTCGCCACTACCAAGGCCGTGCTACTGCCCGACGGCAAGGTGCTCATCGGCCAGGGGGTAAACCGCTCGCCGAGATGCACTGTTAACGACAACGGTGTCGTAAGACCGTGCACGTACGAGGAAAAAGAAGGTCTCCACTTCCAGATGTTCGACCCCGCAAACGGCTCGATTAGAAAACTGGCTCGAACGACGGTCTCGCGAGGCCTTCACGGGACCGCGACGCTGCTGCCGGATGGCTCGGTCTTTTTCGCTGGCGAGAACCGAGAGGCTCTGGTTCGGCCTGATGACCCCTCGTTTCCGCTGATAAGTTCGTATGCCGGCATGCTCCCACGGGGAGATCCCGACCTTGGCGTTCCTGTCGGGCAACTGTTCTTCCCGCCGTACCTGTTCAAGCCGGACGGCAGCCGGGCGGTGCGACCGGTCATTACTAAGTTGCCCGATGAAATCCGCTACGACGGGCACTTCGACATCAAGGTGGCGGGCGATCCGCGTCAGATCGGCTCAGTGGTGATGCTTCGCAGCGACCATAACACCCACAGCCTGACGACCGGTGATCGGTACGTGAAGCTCGCGTTCCGGCTAAAGGACGACGATGACGACGACGACGGAGACGACGATGGGGACGACGGCCACAGGGGCAACGGAAGCAGGAACGACGGCGACAGGGGCGACAGCAGAGGAGGCCGCAAGCTGCGGGTGACGGCTCCCAACTTGCCGGCGCAGGCGGTCCCAGGGATCTATTTGCTCTACGTCCTCGACAGGGCGGGTGTCCCTAGTGTGGCAAAGCGTGTCGACGTTCGGCCGGAGAACAGAGGTCGCCGCTGAACGCTTCTAAAGGTAAGAGGCGGATCTTTTTGATCTCGTTCAGCGCTCGCTCAAACGAGTAGCCACATTCGGAGCACTATTTCTTTGGCTGCAGTTTTGGCGTCCGCGTGAAGGTAAACACACGAAAACAGTCGCGGGGAGCTATATTCACCGCACATAAGATAACTAGGAGGACAATAAAATGAAGAACCTTTGGACAAAGAAATCGTTAGTGCTCTCTTCGATAATCTTTTCGCTCTTGGTTTTCACTGTCACCTGGGTCAGCGCCGACGGGGGCAAAGACGGGGACAATACTATCCGAGCCCGGTTAATTGGGTATGAGGAAACTCCCCTCTCGTTATCAACCACTGGCCGTGGTAATTTGAGAGCGAGAATAGACGACGCGGCTCAAACGATAACTTACAGATTAAGCTATTCGAATCTGGAAGGTACGACTACGTTGGCCGCACATATTCACCTCGGCCAGCGTAGGACGACTGGTGGAGTTTCTGCTTTTCTATGCGGCGGTGGGGATAAGCCCGCCTGCACTCCCACCGCGGGGACCATCACCGGGGTCATCGATGCCGCGGACGTCATTGGACCGACCGGCCAGGGTATTGCTGCAGGGGAATTCAATGAGCTTGTTCGCGCGATACGCAGTGGCTACGCCTACGCTAACGTCCATACGAACAAGTACCCCACTGGCGAGATTCGAGGACAGATTAGGGGCGATGACAACGATGATGATGACGAGGAAGACAATTGAATTGGCGATGCTCTTATGAAGCCAATCTTCCTCTAGTCCGAGCGCGTTTCAGAATGTGGACTCTCCGTTACCTACCTTCACATAAGTTGGAGAGTCTTGGAGAACTTCTGAAACGCGCTCCCTTTGTTTTCACATTGCGTACGACTCTGGTGGAGCATTAGTTTAAGGGGCCTTCCGGCGTTCGATGTAGCTTTCCTCTTTTCCGCAGTGAAAAAACCCGCTATTTCCCTCCGAGCTGTTATGCGCGATCTGGCTTCAAGAGCGGTTATGAAGAAAGTATCCTGAAGACTGCTGGTAAGCTTCCGTCTACATTCTGGCTCTTATCTTATGTAGGGAGATAATCAGAGAATAGAAATGTGACCGATATTCACGGCCCGATCTCCAGAGCGTGTGATTCAGGCATCTCCCTACCACTGCGCCACGAGGCGTTCGCAGAGCTAGTACTCCATTTCCAAGACATGGCTTTCGCCTGTGCATATGCTGTGCTCGGCGATGCCTATCTTGCTGAAGATGTCGCCCAAGACGCCTTTGTCATTGCCTGGCAGAAGCTCGATCAACTCCGTGAACCCAATGCTTTCCCCGGCTGGTTCAAGCGTATTGTGTTGAGCCAGTGTAATCGCCTAACGCGACAAAGCCGGCTCCAGATTGTGCCTCTCGACGTTGGCGCCAACAGTCCAGCAGATGATCCCGGCCCGCACATGGTCGCCGAAAAGCATGAACTATTGAATAAAGTGCTCAGGGCAATCAAAGCATTACCCGATAAAGAGCGCCTCGTAACCACACTCTTTTACGTTAACGGTTATACGCAAGCTGACATCGGCGAATTTCTGGAGGTCCCGGTGTCCACCGTGAACAAGCGCCTTTACACAGCGAGGCAGCGGTTGAAGGAAAGCGTCGAGGTGTTCAAAGACGATCTTCAAAAACAACGTCCATCTCGCAACCGTACTTTTTCTGACCGAGTGAATGCGAGTCTTCGTCCATTAGTTACTGGAGATTGGCTTCCCATTAAGACGATGGCGTATGCCCGGGAGCAAACTGACGTTCTCGGTAATGATCTCTGGCTCCATCGTCGACAACACTTTGACGAAGCTCGTTATGTACGACGGCAGTATGTGGCAGAGGATGCCAACTCCGGACAGATTCTCGCGTTTGGTTCCATCGAACAGACCATCTATTTGCCAAAGTACCGGCTCTTCATCGTAACGGATCCTCGTTGGCTGAAACGCGGTGTTGGAGATCTTTTACTAGAGCGACTGACGAACGATCTAAGAGAAGCAAACGCTATCACCGTTTCTTGCAGAGAGTATGCATCGCAAACCGATCTCTTGGCATTCCTCAAGGAACGTGGTTTCACAGAAGTGGACAGAGTATTGGATTTACGTTTGGAGGTCGAAGCGGCAGACGTTTCACCATTCTTAACCGCTGTACAAAAAGTAAACGATCGCGGCATCACCATTACTACGCTTGCCGAAGAACGCGGTCGCGACCCCCGGTGTGTCGAGAAACTCTACGAGCTAACGACCAGTCTGCACGAGGACGATCCTGGCCGTGGGCCCCTTGCGCCGCCGGCGTACCACGCGCGCGAGGCCCTGCTCTGGCTGGACATGCCTTACGTTTTGCCGGATGCCTACTTTATAGCCAAGCATGGCGATCTCTATGTTGCTGTCAGCGACGTAAGTTTGTACGAAGCTGCGCCGGGCGGCATCACTCAAGGCTTTACCGGCGTGCGGCGCGAGTACCGGAGGCAGGGCATTGCCACTGCACTAAAGCTATGTGCCATCGAGTATGCCAGACTACATCGCTACGGAATCATCCAAACCTTCAACCGTCCCGTTCAATCCGCAGTTCTCGCATTGAACCAGAAGCTCGGCTTTCAAATTCTGTCCAGCAACGTCACGGTGGAGAAATGTTTAAGAGAGGTGATCGAAGTGGACCCGGGCGTTTATGACAAATACGCCGCTCATTATCGCGACGATGATCATCGGCCCGATCTGGAGATGATCGTCCGCAATGAGGGAGGCCGGCTGACGATTGAAGCTGTGGGACAAAAGGTTGAATTGTTTCCAGTGTCGGAAACGCAGTTCTTTGTTAGGTATACAAGAACATTCAAATCTTCAAAACACTACCCGCGGCAGAGCTAGAGCCCACAATGGCGTTCATTTCGGGGTCACTGGGGGTCAAATGCAACTATTGTCACGTGAACCCATTTGAGAAAGATGACAGACCGACCAAGAAGACTGCGCGAGAAATGATCCGGATGGTGTTTGATCTGAACAAAGGCAGTTTCCGAGGGGAGAAGGCTGTTAGCTGCTATACGTGTCATCGAGGGAAGCCGCTACCAGTTTCCGTTCCTGCTGTCGGACAGAATCTTTGGCAACCTAACCCGACACTTCCGAAGGAGAGCCCACCTCCAAGCGTGGACGAGATATTAGACAAGTACGTGCGAGCGCTGGGCGGCGCGCAGGCCCTGCAGAAAGTAACCAGCCGCGTCGCGAAGGGTTCGCGAATAGGCGCCGATGGCGTGCTCGTCCCAGAGGATGTTTATCAGAAGGCCCCCAACAAATTGCTAACTGTCACTACTTATCCCGACATTGTTTTTAGCATCGGCTTTAACGGAATCACTGGTTGGGGAAGAAGCAGTACGGGTGGCGCCAGGGAGTTACCCGGCCCGGTGTTGGCGCAACTTAGGACGGATGCAGAGTTCTACAAGGAGATTAGAACCAAGGATCTGTATCGGAAACTTACCTTCGCAGGCAAATCAACGATTGGCGACAGCGAAGTTTTTGTTATCGATGCCACTCCCTTAAGCGGCATTTCCGAGAAACTATTTTTCGATGCCCGAACCGGATTGCTACTACGAAGGTATGTGGAGTCTGAAACGTTCCTGGGCAGGTTTCCGCTGCAAACCGATTACGAAGACTATCGAGAAGTTGACGGCATCAAACAGCCTTTCCTGATCCATTGGTCCATGCCCGGAAGGATTTGGGGCCGCAAGATTGTGGAGATAAAAGAGAACGTGGAGGTCGACGATGTACAATTCAATCCACCGCCATCGCAGCGCTGAACTAAAACCGCATCAACTCAGGAGGAGATCATGTCGCGTAGCCTTTTGAAAGTATCGAGCATTGCGTTTCTGGCAATTGTCTTTACGTCGACTTCGCGAGCACAACAAGACCAATGGTCTTGGCCGGAAAAACCGAAGAATCTCCAGGTAATGAACAAGGACTGGCCTGGCTCTCGCCTGAGTCCAGTGATGCGGGGATTCACCAGAGCGCTTGGCGTGCGTTGTTCCTACTGCCACACAGGGGAGGAAGGCAAATCCTTAAGCACCTACGATTTCGCGTCGGACCAAAACCCAAACAAAAATCGCGCTCGTGAAATGCTGAGGATGCTCGGCAGCGTCAATGATCACCTTAAGAAGATCGAGCCCAGCGGCGACAAGCGAGTGAACATGTGGTGTCACACATGCCATCTCGGCCGTCCAAGACCGATGGCGCTGGAGGAAGAGTTGGGAGAAACATATCGGATGAAGGGAGTCGAAACCGCGCTGACTCATTACCAGGATTTGAAAACGAAATACCTCGAGAAGGGCGCCTACGACTTTTCAGAACGATCATTGAATGTCTTTGGCTATGAAGTGTTGGAGAAGAAAGATACGGCAGCTGCAATCCGAGTGTTCATGTTGAAATGCCCGGGTATTTCCAAGGTCAGCAAACGTTTGGGACAGCCTGGCGGAGGCCTACATGAAAGCAGGCGACATGAAGGCGGCCAGGCGATACTACGAAAAATCTCTGAAGCTTGATCCGAAGAACGAGGGAGCTAAAGAGAATTTAAAGAAGATCAAGGAGGCTAGAGTAAAGTGAGTGAGTTAGGCCACACCTGAAACGAATGACGCCTAAAGGCCGCGTCGAACCGAGCAAGCTTATCCTCATCCGCGACGGCCAACCCCTATGATGCGGAGCCCTCCCCGGCCCACGTGAACGAAAGCGTCACTGGCGGGCCTCCCCAGTCAACGCCGGCTTAGAAAACTGTTGACAAAATCCTGTTTCGTCATAATATGTACCACCAATGATAGGTCTTTGCATTCATTGGTCAGACATTTTATCTAGCTCGACTGGCGCGCTTTCGGAACCCGTGCCAATCATCGAGGTTTTGCTTCCTAAGTGCTGCAGCTTTCTTTTGTCCTAGGTTGAGTGCGGCTTGGAGTGTATTTCCAGGTCGTCAGATTAGGAACCCTCGCTTGGCTTAAATAGACCGACGACTTTTCTTACAGAGAAGCCGTCTACTCCAGCCTGCAAAGGAGCGCGCAATGTCAACCCGCCAAAACACTCTCGCCGTTCTGTTCTGCCTGTTACTGATTAGCCCAACCGTATTTGGTCAGGCCACCAGCGCAACACTCTCCGGCACTATTTCGGATTCTCAAGGTGCGCTCATCCCGGGCGTAAAGGTAACCATAAAAAACACAGATACCGGCTTGCAGCGCGAGCTTGAAACTAACGCGGCCGGCCACTACAGCGCCCTGGGCCTGTCGCCAGGTACTTACGAGTTACGCACCGACCGCCAGGGTTTTACTACAGAAGTCCGGAGTGGCTTGAAGCTGACGGTGGCCGAAGAGGCCGTGCTGGATATCCAACTTAATGTAAGCGGCGTGCGAGAAACAGTACAGGTTGCGGAGGCCGGACCAGCGCAGGTAGATACGACGACTGCCACCATAAGTAGCCTCGTAGACGAGAAGAAGATTCGAGACTTGCCGCTCAACGGCCGCGACATGGCGCAGTTAGTCTTGCTGCAACCGGGTGTTGTGAACAGCCGCGCGAGTGTGCAGTCGGCCAACACAGGCCGCGGCACGCGCTTCTCAGTGGCGGGCTCACGCCCGAGCCAGAATCTATTTCAACTTGACGGAACGACCCTCAATGATGCGCTGAACAACACGCCGGGCAGTGCTCAGGGTTTACTCGTGGGCGTTGAGACAGTGAAAGAGTTCAGAGTGTTGACAAGCACTTACAGCGCGGAATTTGGCCGGGTCGCTGGCGGGGTCTTTTTGGCGGTGACGAAATCAGGCACAAATCTGTTTAGTGGCTCGGCCTTTGAATTCCTGCGCAATGACAATCTGGACGCTCGTAATTTCTTTGATAGATGTGCCAGCGTAAACCCGAATTGTAAAGCCGGCGGCAGACCCGAATTTCGGCGAAACCAGTTTGGCTTTACAGTTGGCGGTCCGATAATTAAAAACAAAACGTTCTTTTTTGGCAGCTATGAAGGTCTGAGAGAATTCAAAGGCATCTCGACCGTCTCACTTGTGCCCAGCGACAGCGCGCGGCTCGGCATACTGCCGACCGGCACTGTGACTGTCGATCCACGCAGCCGGCCCATTCTTGATCTTTTCCCAAGGGCCAACGGCCAGACCTTCAGTGATGGCACCGCGGAGTTCACCGGTACGACAAATCGCATTTCGCGAGACGACTTCTTCACAATCAGGTTGGACCACAAGATTTCAAACGCACACTCCATTTTTGCGCGTTACCTGTATGACGACTCGGATCAGGTGCTGCCGCGGAATTTCCCCCAGTGGCCAAATCTCGCTGTGAATCAGAAACAGGTAATCACTGTGGAAGAGCGCGCAATTCTCTCTCCTACGATCGTAAACGAGGTACGTTTTGGCCTAAACCGCAGCAGGCCGGCGGAGCTTGTGCCACCAACCTCGAGCACTTTTACACTCGTCACCGGCAGAGACCTTGGCGAAATTGCCGTTAGTGGGCTGTCAGCGGTAGGAACAGACCGCACCAATCCTAAGCACTTCTTTCAGGACAACTGGCAGTTGGTAGATAACCTGTTCATCAGCCACGGCCAACATAGTCTGAAAATGGGCGTCAGCTTCGATCGCTTTAACGTATTCGGCAACTCTGAAAGTCGCACGCGCGGGCAATTGCGCTTCGCCTCGCTCTCAGACTTCCTCCGTTTTCGCGTGCAGGATCTCCAGGGGGCGTCGCCAAACTCAGACTTCTTGCGCAATTATGGCCAGACACTTTGGGGACTCTACATCCAGGACGATTTCAAGTTAACGCGCCGTTTAGCCATCAACCTCGGCTTGCGCTACGAACATGTTTCCACGCCCAAAGAGGCGAACGGCAAGGTCTCAAACCTGAGAAACATCACGGACCCGACGGTTACAGTCGGGGATCCATACTTCAAGCCAGTTCATAACACTTTCGCGCCGCGCGTTGGGTTCGCATTAGACGTGTTTGGAGATGGCAAGACTGCGTTGCGCGGTGGCTTTGGGATGTTCTATGACCAACCGCTCTTCAATACATTTCGCAACCCAATCTTTCGGTCGCTACCGTTCGTGAATCGCGGCAGGTTGCGGGCCTGTGGGAACCCCCCAAATGTACCTCCTAATTGCGTAGCCGCGCTGCCCGTGGATCCCATTCGCTTCGCCGGGGTTGAATCGGCCACCGAATCTTTCGCCTTCAATCTGCGGCCGAGTTACGTCATGCAGTACAACCTGAATGCCCAGAGAGAAGTCGCGGGCGCGGTCGTTTCACTTGCTTACGTCGGTTCGCGCGGTGTCAACCTCTTCGGACAGGCAGACCTCAATACCGCTCGGCCGCAAATTCTGGCAGACGGACGAGAGTTTTTTCCGGCAAACGCCCCGCGTCGTAACCCTGCATTCGGGGCAGTACGCACCGTCTACCAGGGCTTCAGCTCGAACTACAACTCGATGAACGTCGGATTAGTTAAGCGCTTCAGTCAGGGCTTACAGTTCCAAACGTCCTACACTTTTGGTAAATCGATCGACAATAAGTCTGGCACGAGCGGACGTCAGGAATACTCTAACGGACAAGCCCGCAGCTTCGATCCCTACAACCTCCGCCTCGATCGAGCGCGCTCTGATTTTGACGTCCGGCACACTTTCGTCGCCAACGCCACTTACGAGTTGCCTTTCGGCAAAGACCATAAAGGTTTAGCAAAGCACGTGCTGGGCGACTGGCAGATCAACACCATCGTAACGCTTAGTTCGGGAGTGCCGTTTACGGTGCTCATTGATGGCGATCCGGATCGTGATGCCACAGATGAGAATTCATCGCGGCCGAACCTTGTGCCCGGTATTCCATTGGCCCCGCCAGGCGGATCTTCGGCTGACCTGTGGTTCAATCCGGCTGCGTTCACGGCTCCCGCAGTTGGGTTCCGCGGCACTGCCGGGAGAAATATTCTGACCGGTCCTAATTTCAAAAGCGTGGATCTTTCTATAGTCAAGAATTTCCACATTGACGAGCGGCGTAGTCTTCAGTTTCGCGGAGAGATCTTCAATGTCTTCAACCGTGCGAACTTCGATCTGCCTTCAAATTCGGAGGATGGAGAGCTCGTATTCAACTTTGCCGCCCCCGCCACATTTACTCGCGTTAGCACCGCTGGCAGGATTTTCAGCACTGTTGCGGACTCACGCGAAATCCAGTTCGGTTTTAAGTTTATCTTTTAGCCCAGCGAAACTTGGGCGAGATGGAGGATGTCGAGGTCACAGAGAAAGTGCGACCAAGGTTCTGGGACCCCGACTTCCTAAATCAGAGTGTATCGGTATGTCAAAGTGCATCGCTAAAGAGCTGACCGGGGCGCTGTTGTTCCTTTCAATTCTAATTCCTATGACTGCTTTGCCTGCATCGAGTCAGGAAGGCTTAAGCTCACGGGAATTGCCAGAAGGAGCCGAATACTTGCCGCCGGGCGAAGCCCGCAAGCTTATGCTTCAAGGCTGCGTCCAATGTCATAACCTCGTGAACTCCGTTTCTCAGCGTAAGACGCGTGTCGCGTGGCGACGGACCGTTAACGAGATGATATGGCGTGGGGCCCCGTTGCTGGCGGACGAGGCAGAAACTATCACAAATTATCTTGCCGTTTCGTTTGGCCCGGACAAGCCTCTACCCGAGGCACTAAAGACAAAACCGGCCAAAGGTGAGCCGTAGGCAATTGGATTGATTGAGCGCCAGACCGCGTTAAGACCAATGGCGGGCCAGCTGAACTTGTAACCGCTGAATAGGAGATCTGATGCTGAACCGAAAAACCAGCATGCCATTGTTCGGGTTTGCCTCCGCAGGACTGCTCGTGATTCAACTAGCCCTCGGCTACTCGGAGGCGGCTGTTAATTCGCCTCCTCCGTCTCAACCTGTAAAGGTCATACCGCTCGGGAGCCATGCGGGAGAGTTCTGTCGCAACGACCGAGCTTTGATCTTTGAGGATCCGACTGGAGTGAGAGTGCTTTGGGATCCGGGACGAACCGTCAACGGCGGCACCGATGCGAGACTGGGCGACGTTCATGCAATGCTCCTGTCGCATGCTCATAGCGACCACATTGGCGATACCAAACCCAACACCGTCCCTCCGGGCACATGCGGCAGTCCCAACACCGTATCCGCGGCTCCAAACTCTAACTTTGCCGATATCGCGGCAGCTAAGAACTCGGCCGTGCTGGTTCCCGGCGAATTGTCTGATTTTCTTGCGCGTAAGATCCAAAACATTAAGGGCGTTCCAACGGCTGGCTGTCCCGCAGCGGGAATCAATAACGAGTTGGTGGTCCCTCGTGTCTCTCCCTGCACAGCTACACTGCGCCCTGGAGGTAGTCGCACAGTGAGGTTCAACGGAGCTGGCGAGGGAGTGAAGATCGTCACCGTTCCAGCCTTCCACAGCAATGGCATTCCAGCCAGCTTAATCGACCCACCCGGCGTTGCTCCTGGCACCACAGGGTACGGTGGTGATCCTGCGGGATACGTTGTTAAATTCACCAACGGACTGACCATCTATTTAACGGGAGATACGGGCCTGTTTGGAGACATGGAGACCGTGGTGCGGAAGTTCTATGGTCCGAGTCTACTCATCATAAATCTCTCGGACACAGCGACGCTTGGACCTGACGAGGCGGCCTTTGCAACCAACAGTTTGATTAAGCCGCGGACGGTTATACCGTCGCATATCAACGAGCAAGCCACAACCAGCGGGCAGCCTACAGGAGAGCGGCTTACGCGCTTTCTTGAGCAACTGAAACATGGAACGGACGTTGTTTTGCCACTGAGTGGGTCAGTATTTATGTTTGACGATCGCGGTCGCTGTGTAAATTGTCCTTGAATAGAGTAGAAGCAGAAGAGGTGCGGGCGATCTCTCGAAACCCCGTAATGCGCAAGAAATGAGCATGCAGGATCTGGCTAAAGACTATCTCGGCGGCAAGATCTCCAGACGCAGCTTCATCCGGAGATCAACAGCGGCCGGCTTCAGCGCAATGGCCGCGCACTCCGCACTGCAGGCGCTTGAGCCGATCGCCAATGCGAAAACGACTTCCAGGGTGTGCACCCCAGCGTCTCCCGCAACCTCATTTACTGGCACCGGAGGTGAACTGCTCGCGGAACAGCTTAGCGCGGCCGGCACACGCTTCATTTTTGTTTGCAACAGCTCAGGCATGGGACCACTTTGCGACGCCGTCGTTGACAGATCCGGCTTGCAGTTCATTCAGGGCATTTCCGAAAACCAGGCAGTGGCAATGGCCGATGGGTTTGCAAAGGCCTCCGGAGAAACCGCATTTGCCTGCTTCAGTCGAGTGGGAGGACCTCTGGCGAGCGCCAATATGTACAATGCGATGAAAGATCGCACCCCTGTGGTTATTCTAACTGATCACATGGATTCACAGGCTGATGGCCGCGATGGCCATGAAGACATAGACGACTGGTTGGAGCCGGTCAAACAGTTCACAAAGTGGCGCTGGATTGTCAAAGAAGGGAATCGCATTCCCGAATGGGTGGCGCATGCATTTAAGGTCTCGTCCACTGCACCTTGCGGGCCGACGTTCGTGCGTGTTCCGCGCAACGTACTTTATGAAAAGAACATTAAGGCTGAGATCTTCGCTCGCTCGCGCATGTCGGTGCCTATGGATATCACACCGAATGCCAAATATATCGAGCAGGGAGCACGAATGCTCGTCGAAGCCAGCAATCCTGTGCTCCACGTTGGATCTGAGGTCTGGACTTCGGGAGGACGGGCAGCAGTCGTCGAGCTGGCAGAACTTCTTGCAATTCCGGTGACCCAGGCGTGGAGTTGGGCCGCGGACTTTCCAACTGACCATCCGCTTTATTTAGGCGGATATTTTAGCCCGATGCGTTTTCCGGCCGAGATCGATCTCTTTTTGAATCTCGGCGCCAAGATGCCCGATCCGGGAAGTGGTCCTCCGATGGTTTCTCGTAAGGCAAAGATTATTGATGCGCGAGTGGACAGCCGTCATTTAGGCGCTGATTATCCGATGGATCTGGCGATCGTGGCTGACGTAAAGGAGACCGCCCGGGCGTTGACTGAAGCCGTCAAGGCAACGGCAACAAGAGAACGGTTGGCTGCAATCAGGCAGGCACGCGAAACGGCAATCAAAAACTTTACCGACAAGATGAAGCAATCCTACCTCGCGGCCGCGCGCGACGGTTGGGATGAAGGTCCCCTCACATGGCCGCGCCTGCTCCTGACGCTGAACGAATTGCTCGACAACGACGCGATCATCGTAGAAGAGCTTGGCACCGAGGACTGGGTACTAAAGTCATTTCCTTTCGCTGAAGGGAAAAAGACGAAGGTTGGCCGTACCCTCGGCCGATCACTTTGCTGGGGCATGGGCGCATCGATCGGCGTCAAGTTAGCGCGGCCAAATAATCAAGTCATCTCGCTCCAAGGAGACGGCGGATTCTTATTCGGCCAATCTGATTCGCTTTGGGCCATGTCACGTTATGACGTGCCCATCATCACTGTCGTTTGCAACAACCGAAGTTATGACGAGCCGCGAAACAATATTCTGATGAAAGGCGGCCGCTCCCGCCAGGCAAACAAAGACATGATCTGCTATCTAGGTAGCCCTGACGTAGAGTTCACGCATCTTGCGAGCGCCTACGGTATCCGCGGAGAACGCGTCGAGAATCCGGCCCAGCTCAAACCAGCATTACAACGGGCGATTACGACGACCCGCGAAGGCCGGCCTTACTTGATAGATGTACTTGTAGCGCGGACAGGACTGGCGGCAGATTCCACTTGGTATCCTCGTTATTCAGTGGCGGCCGCGAGGGTCAGAAAAGTCTAGAGT
>JBOGOU010000012.1:0-5680 GCA_050748205.1 Pyrinomonadaceae bacterium
GACATCTTGTCCGCAACCAGGACTGAAGGTGGCGCTCAAAGGGCGGACAAGATGTCCGCGCTCCACTCAAAATTCCATGAAACCCATTGAGCGAGTACGTATTTGTGTGCCGGTCTGCGAACGCACGAGCCAGGCAGTCAGGGACGCGAGCGCGAAGGCCGCGGCGATAGGCGACCTGGTCGAATTGAGACTCGATTGTCTCGAGGACGCGGACTTAATTGCGGGGCTGGACCAGATTACAGAGCCCTTGCGTCGACAAGGGAAGGCGTTTGTTCTCACCTACCGTCCTGAGGAGCAAGGCGGACGTCGCGCCCTCAACGCCGATCGTCGTTACGAATTTTGGTCCACAGACCTGTCCAGTCCCGGCTCATTCTTTGATCTGGAGCTGGATATCGTCGAGAGGTTACTTGCCAGGGACGCGGCGTCATTGACGCACCCTGACTGGACGCGAATCATCTGTTCTCACCACGACTTCGTCGGGACGCCACCCGACCTCGATGAAATCTATGACCGAATGGCGAGGACGCGGGCGCGAATTCTCAAAATTGCCGTGCAGTCAGAAGACATCACCGATTGCATTCGAGTGTTTCATCTGCTCGATCGGGCGCGTCGCGAGCAGCGCGAGATCATCGCAATTGCAATGGGCGAGGCGGGAATCGCTACTCGCATTCTGGGACCATCACGCGGTTCTTTTCTGACTTACGGTGCGCTGGAGAATGAAAGCGCAACGGCACCCGGCCAAATCAGTGCCGGCGAGTTGCGCTCTCTTTACCGGATTGACACGATCAATAAGAAGACCCAGGTTCTGGGCCTTGCCGGCTGGCCAGTGGCACATTCTATTTCGCCACAGATCCAAAACTTAGCTTTTGAATCCAAGGGCCTGGATAGCGTTTACATGCCCTTTGCGGTCCGGGATATCGCTTCGTTTATCACACGGATGGTCCATCCTCATACACGCGAAATCGATTGGAACATGCGCGGCTTGAGTGTCACGGCGCCGCATAAAAGTGCGGTGATCAATTGTCTCGATTGGATCGAGCCGGCGGCAAGAGAAATTGGCGCGGTGAACACAATCGTCGTTGAAGACGAGGGCCTGCACGGTTACAACACCGATGCCGGCGCTTTCATCAGTACCTTGATCGGGCGGGTGGGTGAATTGCGCAACGCGCGCTGTGCGGTCATCGGCGCAGGTGGGGCGGCGAGCGCCGCATTGTGGGGTTTGAAGCAGGAGCGGGCAGAGGTAACTCTGTATGCGCGCGATATCGATAAGGCCCGTTCGCTGGCTGAACGATTTGGCACGATGTGGGAGTCGTTAGGCCCGGCTCCGTTCGATGGGTTTGACGTAGTGATCAACGCAACCACTCTGGGAACCTCCGGCGGGCAGGAAACAGAAACACCAGCCATAGCTGCTCAGCTTGGCGGTGCGCGTTTAGCCTACGATCTAGTTTACAATCCAGTTGAGACGCGATTCCTGTCTGAAGCGCGCGACGCAGGTTGCGACGTTCTGGGAGGTTTAGAGATGCTAGTTGAGCAGGCGGCTGCGCAATTCCGCTTGTGGACAGGCATGCAAGCGCCTGAGGAAGTGATGCGTGACGCGGCCCTTGGGTCGCTGAGACCAAAGTCATGAACGAACGATACAGCCGGCAGATTCTTTTCAGAGGGATTGGCGCAGAGGGCCAACGGCGCCTGAGTGAATCGCGAGCACTGATTATCGGCTGCGGGGCATTGGGGTCAGCTCAACTGGAAGCGCTGGCTCGGGCCGGAGTCGGAAGTTTGCGCATAGTTGACCGTGATTTTGTCGAGGCGTCGAATCTGCAACGCCAGACTATGTTCACGGAGCGCGACGCTGCCGAACGTATGCCTAAGGCGATAGCCGCTGCCAATCACATCCGTGAGGTCAATTCAGAGATAGAAACCGAACCCGAAATTGCTGACGTCAACCATTCAAACATCGAACAATTAATCGAAGACTGTGATGTGGTCCTCGACGGAACAGACAATTTCGCGACTCGTTACCTGATTAACGACGCCTGCGTGAAGCATGACGTCAACTGGATTTACGGTGCGGCCGTCGGTTCTTACGGCGTAACGATGACCATCCGGCCGCATCAAACTCCATGTTTGCGCTGTGTGTTCGAGGAAGCACCGCCGGCCGCCAGCGCGCCAACTTGTGATACGGCGGGAGTGATCATGCCGATCATCAACGTGGTAGCGGCGGTCCAGGTTACCGAGGCTCTAAAGTTATTGACCGGCCAGAATGAAGAGCTGCACAAGTCACTGATGCAGTTTGATGTGTGGCGAAACGAATGGCGGAAGATCAATCCCGGCCCACGGTCTCTAAGCTGTACCACATGCGCGCTTGGCCGCTTTGATACGCTGGCAGCAACAGCCGGTGATTTCGCCGCGGTGATGTGCGGTCGCAACGCGGTGCAGATTTTGCCGGCAGCACCTACGCACGTCGATTTCGAGAGCCTGGCCAACCGGCTGCGAGGCGCCGGAGATGTGAAATTCAATGACTACCTGCTGCGTTTTAGCACCGGTGAATATGAAATGACCGTCTTTCAGGACGCTCGCTCGATCATTCGCGGCACGAGTGAAATGAAGACGGCCCGCTCGTTGTATGCAAAATATATAGGAAACTAAACTTGAAAATGTTTCAATCCAACCTCGTCAAACGCCTGTTGTCATGCGCAACAGTGTTTCTTGTCATGCTTTGTTTCGTTCCCAGGAGCCGGGCCGGTCAGCCGGTGATCTGGGAAACCAGTGGGCGCGCGGAATTATTGAAGGGCGACGCGCGCGGAGTCTCAATAACAGACACTGGCGTGCTGATGCTGGCGCCCAACTTCACGGAAATATTCAACACCCAGCAGGCATTTATTTGGTCCAGCGCAGTTGATGGCCAGGGTAACGTCTATCTGGGCACGGGACACGACGGGAAAATCTATCGCGTTTCAAGCGACGGCCGCGGCTCATTGCTTTACGATGCGGCTGAGCTCGATGTTACCGCGCTCGCCGTGGGGCGGGATGGCATCCTGTATGCAGGCACATCGCCGGAAGGAAAAGTCTATCGAATCACCGCAGATGGTCGTTCAGAAGTTTATTTTGACCCTCCCGACAAATACATTTGGGCTTTAGCGGTGCTTGCCGACGGCGCAATCGCAGTAGGCACAGGAGACAATGGCAAGCTCTATCGCGTTTCGACTGCCGGCGCCAAGCCGGAAACGTCTTTGCTCATCAGCACCAATCAAACCCACGTCATTTCTTTAGCAGTGACTGTGCAGGGAGATTTGATCGCCGGAACAGATCCTGGCGGTCTGGTGCTCAGAATTTCATCGGACGGCAAAGCATTCGCCCTGTTTGATGCACACCTGCGGGAGATTCACGCATTAGCCCCTGCTGCGGACGGCTCGATATACGCACTGGCGCTCAGCGATGCAGCCTCATCAGGCCGAACCCCAGGCGCCGCTCCGCCAGCCCCTCAGTCCCCCGAGGCAGTCAGCACACCGAGCACCAGCGTAACGATCACGCCAGTTGATGAGAGCGGCGCGCCGCTCCAGCCGCAACCGTCGACTGCGCGCAGCAGAACCGATGTTTCAAATGCGCGCAGCGCCGTCTTTCGCATCTTGCCAGACGGCGCGGCGGACGTGGTCTGGAGTTCGCCAACAGTGACGGCATTTGCAATTGCGCCAGCGTTGCAACCAGGAAGCGTGCTCATAGGAACGGCAGACAAGGGACGAATTTATTCTGTCACGAACGATGGACGCGACACATTACTGCTGCAGTCGACGGAAGGACAGATTTCATCTTTCCTGGTGCGAGGCGGACAAGTCTATGTAGCCTCGAGTAACCAGGGGAAGCTACTGCGATTCGGTCAGCAATTAGTCACCGAAGGCTCTTTTGAATCGCCGGTGCGCGACGCAAAACTCACTGCGACCTGGGGACGCGTTTTCTGGCGGGGCGCGGGCAATGTTGAATTGCAGACGCGCACGGGAAATGGCGAGCGACCGGATTCCACCTGGAGCGAGTGGAGCGGTGCTTATCGCAGCCCTGAGGGAAATCAGGTCTTGAGCCCACGCGCGCGCTTCATTCAGTGGCGCGCGATCCTTCGGTCATCCGCCGGGGCTGCAAATCCAACATGGATGGAGGATGTGAGCATTGCCTATCTGCCCAGAAATGTAGCGCCAGAAGTGCTCTCAATTAGCGCACTGCCCGTTGGAATTGGGTTGCAGTCTGTGGTGCAGATGCAAATGGATCCTAACGTTGAGTCGTCAGGGCTCGACCCATCGCTCTTTGGCGCTGTCGCGCTGGTTCCTCCCCGGCGGCTATTTCAACGAGGTGCACGCTCATTCCAATGGCAAGCGGAGGATCGTAATGGCGACACACTCGAGTACGCGATCTATTACCGATCGTTGAATGAGAACACATTTCGTTTACTGAAGGATAAGCTGCGAGATAACTTCTATACGATTGACGGTGCTACCTTGGCGGATGGCCGCTACGTGATCAAGATTACCGCGTCGGACGCGGCCGACAATCCAGTGGGCCAGGCTTTGTCAGGGGAGCGACTGAGCGAGCCCGTCGATATTGACAACACTCCGCCCGCAGTGAAAGCTGTAGGGCCACCACAAATCAGGGCTGACAGAGTGCTGGCGGTTGTTGATGTAGAAGACGCAACAGGAAAGATCAAGAAGGCCGATGCGAGCATTGACGGCGCACCCTGGAGCCCGATCTTTCCGGATGATGGCATCGCCGACAGCGGGCATGAAAGATACTCGCTTGATTTTGGCGCCTTGGCCGCTGGTGAACATACAATCTCGCTTAGGGCCTTTGACCTCAGCGGGAATGTGGGTACGCTGAGCATCAGTGTGCGACGCTGACCGCAAGCTCTTTAAATGCAGCGTAATGCACGAAACCGTGCGAATTTGCTCCCTTTCCGTGCGCATTTTGGTCCTGGACTGATAGACTCTGCACGGCGAAAGCTGGAGACCTGTGGATTCTGTCTTCTGGCACCGGTATTGCTCGGTTGGAAGGCGGCGCAACTCTTCTCCCTCCCCATGAGCGCTGAATTAGCATGAGGAGGAATTAGAGAGTCATGACAAACCTTAAGCAAAAGTTACTGGCAGTGGGGATGGCCTGCCTTGTTTCCGCTGGGGCCTTCGCCCAGAAGGACGACAAGCGCCCGCCCAAGCCGCCAGATAAGGTGGTCGTTGAGCAAAAGACTCCGAAGGAGAAGCCGCCGCAGAACAGCAATCAGGGAGGGAAGAAAAACGACAAGAAGGGAAAACCCTGAAGCGGCGACTCCGAAAACCAAAGCGGAGCAGTTCCAACAGGGCTGCCAATTAAACCTAAAGCCCGCGCATCAATTCGATGGCGCGGGTTTTTTGTTGTGGTGCAGAAGATGAAAAGCTCAAAGCACAAAATTCACAGACCGAAGACACTGTGATCCCAGCGATTAAAAGTGCGTGTCAAAACTCAGAAATCCCACCCACGGAAGTGGGTGGATTGTTCAGGTTCAACCTACACAGGGGTGCTGGCTCAGATAGCCTAAATCCCACCAACGGCAGTTGGTGGATTCTTCAGGTCCAACCTATTCACTAAGTCAGGTTTTTAGTTAATACGCCGTCATTTCAAGATGAAACAAGCGACGAAGGCCGGACTTGAACAATCCACCAACTACCCC
>JBOGOU010000013.1:0-16681 GCA_050748205.1 Pyrinomonadaceae bacterium
AAAACAGGGCTGGATCGATGCCGGCTTGCCCGTTGAAAGCGAGCACCATCATCGGTAGGGTTAGACCCCGATGGATATAGTCAGGCTAAAAAACCCGGTTACGGAACGCGATCACGCTGCGGGTCCTACGACTGCACCCGTTACATTGCTTGAGTATGGAAATTTTGAGTGCATACATTGCGGGCGATTCTTTCCGGTCATTAAGCAAGTGCGCAAGTTGCTCGCCGATGACTTGCGCTTTGTTTTTCGTCACTTCCCTACTGTGCAAACGCATCCACACTCTTTGCGAGCCGCCACTTCGGCCGAAGCCGCAGGCCTACAACAAAAGTTTTGGGAGATGCACGACCAACTATTTACTCATCAGAGCGCCCTTGACGACCACCACCTCTTAGGCTACGCCCGACACATTGGACTTGACGTTGAACGATTCGCGCGCGACATGCTCGATGACACGTTGCTACACCAGATTGAGGCTGACTTCGACCGCAGTCTCTTCGACGAGCACATTACGGGAACACCCACGATCTACATCAATGAAACTCGCTATACCGGCGCGACTGATCTCGAAAGTCTTTTGGTTGCGATCAGAGCCGCGGACGTGAAAGGTCGCATTCAGTGGGCCAAAAAGAACGGCGGATTAGGGAACTTGTGGGATCGTCTGCGGCACGTTAATCGAGAATAAACCAGCCACGTAGCCCCGGATTTCGCAGACTCAGAGGAGACTCAATGAAAACGCGCTTACGTGCTTTACTCATTACCGCGGCCATTCTTATTCTTGGATTCGCTACCGACACAATTTCTCAAACCAACCGGGTGGTCATTCAGGACCGCTTCGCATCTGTGGGCGACGTTAAGCTTCACTACCTGGTCGCAGGAAAAGGCGATCCGGTGATTCTTCTTCACGGTTACGCGGAGAATAGTCATATGTGGCGGCCATTGATACTTGAGTTGGCAAAGAGTCACACAGTGATTGCGCCGGACCTGCGCGGATTTGGCCAGTCGTCCAAGCCGCTAACTGGCTATACCAAAAAGACGATGGCCCAGGATGTTCATGCGCTCGCCCTTAAACTCGGTTATCGACACTCGATTGTAGTTGGTCATGATATCGGATTGATGGTCGCCTACGCTTACGCTGCGCAATACCCGGCGGAAGTCGATCGGATCGTCTTGATGGATGCGTTCCTTCCGGGCGTCGGCGATTGGAAGACTGTCTGGCTGCTTAGAGATTTGTGGCACTTTCACTTCTATGGAGAGACGCCGCTCAAACTCGTCGCCGGCCGTGAGCGCATTTACTTCGAGCATTTCTGGAATGACTTCGCCGCTGACCCGAAACATTCGGTGCCGGAAGCAGATCGACAGTTCTATGCCCGATCCTATGCACAACCCGGTGCGATGCGGGCCGGCTTCGAAGTATTCCGCAACTTCGAACAGGATGCGAAAGACTTTGCGCAATTTGCCGAGACGAAACTGAGCGTACCAATGCTGGTATTGACAGGCGAGAAAGCGTCAGGAGAATTCTTGATTCAGCAAGCGCGACTCGTCGACACGAACGTCGAAGGAATCGTGATCAAGGGCAAGGGTCATTGGCTGATGGAAGAAGCGCCGCGTGAAGTGATCCCGCGACTGGTGGGATTCATTAACAAGTCGCGGTAGCAACAACGGACCCACGTGTAGTGTCCTATCGGAATGACTGACAAGACACCAACAGAATCACGTCCGGTACCAGGCACTACGCCAAGCGAGATGTTTCCGGTTCTCACGCCTGCTCAGCAATCGCGCGTCTTGGCCCACGCTAGCCTGCGAAAAGCCGAAGCAGGCGAGACCGTCGTAGAAGTTAATGAACTTGCAACCAAGTTCTTCATCGTGCGCACTGGACAGCTTAATCTCATGCAGCTTTCTGATGGCCGTGAGGAAGTTGTCGCGATTTGCGGGCCGGGCATGTTCACCGGCGAAATGAATCTTCTCTCCGGTCGGCCGGGTTTGCTTCGGATTAAGGCGGCGGAATCTTGCGAACTTATCGAGATCGAACGCGAACCGCTGCAGGCGCTGGTTCAAACCGATAGTGAACTCAGCGATATCTTCCTGAGGGCGTTCATTCTTCGCCGCCTCGAACTAATCGCCCGCCAGATCGGAGATATAGTCTTAATCGGATCCAGTCACTCTCTCGATACGCTTCGCATAAAAGAATTTCTAACGGGTAATTACCAACCGTACTCTTACATCGACCTCGAACAAGATGCCGAGGTGCAGGAACTGCTTGATCGCTTTTCCCTGTCCCTCGATGACTTGCCTGTCCTGATCTGTCGCGGCAGCGCTGTACTGCGAAATCCGACCAACCAAAAAATAACAAACTGTCTTGGATTTAACGAAGCAATCGACCAAACGCACGTGCGCGACCTGATCATCGTTGGAGCCGGGCCGTCAGGTCTCGCAGCCGCTGTCTATGGAGCATCTGAGGGACTCGATGTCCTGGTGTTGGAAGCCAACGCGCCGGGTGGCCAGGCCGGAGCCAGTTCGAAGATCGAAAACTATCTCGGCTTCCCTACCGGAATATCCGGTCACGATCTTGCGGGTCGCGCTTATGCCCAGGCGCAAAAGTTTGGGGCTCAAATGTTGATTGCAAAAGACGCGAAATGCCTAGCCTGTGATCGCCGACCTTATGCTGTCTTGCTTGGTGACGGCGAACGGGTTCACGGCCGCGCCGTCGTGATTGCCTCGGGCGCGCAGTATCGAAAACTGCCGCTGGATAATCTGCCTAAGTTCGAAGGTGTTGGCGTCTATTACGGTGCAACGCATCTCGAAGCACAGTTGTGCGGAGGTGAGGAAGTAATTGTTGTTGGCGGCGGCAACTCCGCTGGACAAGCAGCTGTCTTTCTCTCGCAAACGACCAGGCGTGTATACCTCCTGGTGCGCTCAAGCGGACTCTCTGAAAGCATGTCGCGCTACTTGATTCGACGAATTGAAGAGAGTCCCAACATTCAACTCCATACAAACACGGAAGTCATTGCGCTTGAAGGAGACCAACATCTCGAGCGCGTACAATGGCGAAACAATCAAACCGGCCAGACTGAGACCCACACCATCGCCCACGTTTTTTCAATGACAGGTGCCGTGCCAAACTCGGGCTGGTTGGATGGTTGTGTGGCGTGTGATAAAGGCGGATTTATCAAGACCGGTTCCGACCTTACGGCGGACGATTTGGCAAATGCCCAGTGGCCTCTGGAGCGGGCGCCTTATTTGCTGGAAACTAGTTTACCCGGAGTGTTTGCGGTTGGTGACGTTCGCGGCGGCAGCGTAAAGCGCGTGGCGTCAGCAGTCGGTGAAGGTTCGATCGTGATTTCGTTAGTACACCAGGTGCTGGCCGAGTAAAAGAATCATGGCTGAAGAGACTTGTGCACACCTAAATGCGATTACTGATGTCAAGCACGCGAAGCGTCGTGAATGCGAAGAATGTGTCACGATAGGCGCGCGGTGGGTTCATCTGAGAACCTGTCAAACGTGCGGTGCGACGCTTTGCTGTGACGACTCGCCGAATCGCCACGCAACCAAGCATGCGCATGCTACCCGACATCCCGTGATCGCGTCGGCCGAACCGGGTGAGCGCTGGCTCTATTGCTATCCGGACGACGCGTTTGTGGAGTATTGAGGTGAATCGCCAACTACCGAATCTCAATATCCTCGTCATCACTTATCTTCCAGCACCGCTTCAACATCGATGGTGATATCGATCTCATTACCGACGACGATTCCGCCACGATCCATCGTATCCTGCCAACTGACTCCAAAGTCCTGGCGATTAATCTTTGTTGTGGCTACAAAACCAGCGCGCGTCTTCGGTCCCTTGTTAACTCCATCCTCCACCAGGGCGTCTCCCACTGGCCCAGATAACTGACGTTCAAACAGACTTTCTTAGTGATCCCGCGAATTGTTAGATCACCAGTCACTGCATAGTCATGTTCGCCTTTTACCTCCACTTGATTGTCCTTGAAAGTAATCTGCGGATAATTGTCCACATCCAGAAAGTCGGCACTCCGCAGGTGATCGTCCCTTTCTTTCACTCCCGTCCAGAGTGTACCTGCATCAATGTTTACTTCGACTGAAGAATTGTTCGGGTTTGACGCATCAAATTCAAGCCTGCCGTGAATGTTTTTGAAGTGTCCACGCACGTACGTCACCATCATGTGCCGCGCGCGAAACTCAGCGGCGGTATGTCCCGGTTCGAAAGTCCACTTAGTCATCGTTCACGCTCCGCAATTCACGCGCGTTGCACAAATATTCCGGAGAAGTATTGGCGATGTGTGTAGAAAACGGTCAACCACAGGATCGTCACAACGATTGGCAGTGCTACCCCAGTCGGATTCAAGAACACGTGATAACAAATGATGTTCACAATCACTGGTCCAAGCAACACCAAACCGAGCGGCACGTATCGATTAGCAAGCAACAACGCGCCGCCCAGTATTTGCAGCCCGGCGACCACCCAAAAATAGTGGGAGACAAACAGCGCCCCGATAAATTGTCCTGCCAATCCTGTTGGCATCGGTCCCATGCTGAGGAAATTAAGAAAACCATTCAGCCCAAAGACAACGAAGACCAGCCCAAGCAGAAGACGGGCAATCAATACTACGATTTTCATTTCATCTTTCCTTTCGAATCAAAATGCGATGCTCAAGGGTTAATCGCACCCATCCGACCTTCACGGTAATCCTCAAAAGCCTGATGGATTTCCGCCTCAGTGTTCATCACAAACGGACCATAGCGCGCTATTGGTTCGTTCAAGGGGACTCCGGCGATAAACAATACTTCGAGCGTTGTCACGGAATCCGCCGGGCTTTCGATTCTGACTTCATCGCCATCAGGCGCGAACATGACCATCTGCCCGTCAACGGCGCGCTCACTTTCTTCACCGAACAATCCTTCGCCATTCAC
Source organism: Pyrinomonadaceae bacterium (assembly GCA_050748205.1). GTDB lineage: Bacteria > Acidobacteriota > Blastocatellia > Pyrinomonadales > Pyrinomonadaceae > PSRF01. The sequence continues at coordinate 4,930 of JBOGOU010000013.1, forward strand.
GATGTATGCGAAAGCGTTGTAGTCTCCAGGCACTCGTTGCCGGACTGAACCTCCCGGCTTAATCGCGTAATGCAGGTAGATGATCCGAATGCGCGTCTCAATAACGGCTTTCTCGCCCATCGCTTCGCCCGCAATTACATTCACTGCGACCAAGCCGTCGACCGATGTCGCTTTTGGAATTTGCGAACTCGGGATTTCCTGGTAGCGCGGTTTCACCATTTTGTCCTGCTGCGGCAGGTTTACCCAAAGTTGAAATCCGTGCATCCGCCCGCCATCGCGCATGAATTCTTTGCTGGGCATCTCGGCATGAATCACGCCAGCGCCTGCCGTCATCCATTGCACGTCACCGGCCCGAAGGTGTCCCGCATGGCCGCGCGAATCTTTATGCTCCATGTGCCCCGATAGCATGTAGGTGACCGTCTCGAATCCGCGATGCGGATGGTCCGGCGCTCCTTTAGCTTCACCCGGCGCGACATCCATCGGGCCCATCTCATCGAGTAACAGGAATGGATCAAAGTCTGAAAACGCCGGCTTGGGAAACGGGCGGCGGACCAGAAAGCCCCCGCCTTCTAAAGTTTCGATACTATTCACAATTCCAGCGACCGTTCGTCCGTTTATTGCTTTGCTCTCCTGAATTTCCAAAGCTTCACTAACTATCGACATAACACTCCCTCTCAGTTTGATCTAATTCGCGTCAGCAAGCTCACGCGATCTTTTCCTTATCACTCCCGGCCGACGAATTTAACGCTTCATACCCGATCTTTTTTAACAGGCGAATGAGCGCGCCGCGCTCCTTTCTCGTCAGCGAGGTGGAAGCGAGCCGCTCCATGTCGGCGGCATGATCCGCGTAGACACGCGTGATTACCTTTCTGCCTTCTTTCGTCAAATGAACTACCCTGGCGCGCCTGTCTGTGCCGTGCGCACGCCGTTCGACCAACCCCCTGTCCTCCAAACGGTCGACCGCGACCGTAATGGAACCGCTGGTCAACAAAACCTTTTTCCCGATCTCGTTAACCGGCAGCGGTCCCTTGTGAAGCAGGGCCTCAAGCACGGCAAAATCGCTGCCGCACATCTGCAAATCCGTAATGCTTTTCTCCGCGTAGGTCTCGACCGCTCTCGCCGCCTTCCACAAAACCAGAAAAACGTGGATACCGGTTCCCCCCGTTAATGATTCCAGCTTGCTCTCGCTCATAATAATTAAATTACCTTGATGTCAAGATACTTGACGTGGAGGGGGAATGTCAAGCTGAAGGGTAGACTATCACCCATCTGATCAAGATTAGGCCCATTGTCCGCTGCTGCTACGAGGTTTCTGGTATCAAAATACTTTCGATTACCTCATACACATGAGCATCGAAGGTGGCAATCTCCATAATCGGCTTCATGTGCGCCGTGGCTTCAGGATTCTTAAGCATCGCTTCAAAATCCTCCTGAGTCTTCCACTGGGCATAGTTCGCAACTCGCACGCCGTCTGCGGTCTTATGAATGGTAGCCGATACGAACCCGGTCATATGTTTCATGGTCTGTTCCGTAGCTTTCGCGAGCATGTCCACTAGTCTTTGCTGATTCTTGGGCTCCACGGTAAAGACGTTTATGAGCGTGACAAGCTGTTTATCTTTAGAGATTTGGATCATTGAATTTCCTTTTGACGAAACATTTGCGAGTCAAAATGCCGGGGTAGAATCATGAAGGCACGGCGTGAGTGTGCCGAACCCGTTGCGGACATGTGAGAGATTCTGTAACAAATTTGACGACAGTGTCCTATCACGACCGTCAGTCAATCTTCATGCTGGCACAAGATCCTTATCGTCTTGAAGGTCAAAAACCTCGTTATGCTTCTCGGTGACAGTACGCAGAGAGTCAGAGAACAACGGCGACGAGATCAGAAAGTCTGCGGTCACGCGATTACACGCGGTTGGCACATTGTGCAGCACCGTCAGTCTGAGCAATGCCTTCACATCAACATCGTGAGGTTGAGGTGTAAGAGGATCCCAAAAGAAAATTACGCAACGAACTCGACGCTCAGCCACCAAGGCTCCAATCTGAGCATCTCCGCCGTATGGGCCACTCAGTAGTCGATGGACGTGGAGGTCAAGCGCACGAGCTAGCAAACTTCCGGTCGTTCCGGTTGTGTAGAGCGTGTACGATGAAAGTGTCTCCCGGTTAAAGCGCGCCCATTCAAGCATTCCTTGCTTACACGCGTCGTGTGCCACCAGGGCAATTCCGGGTGCATCTTTTTTGATCGCCAGATCCATGACATGACGCGTGTAGATATGGGTGCTCATACGTTTCATTTCTCCTTGTTTTTAGGCCTTCCAGGGTGGCAACGATCATAGCTCTGTTCGTAGAACGAAAGGCAAAGTTTGAGGCATCTGCGTTAACGCTCGGTGTTAGGCAACTTAAATCCGAGTGAACCCTCGACGAGGCAGGTTTCTTTGTTTACCCATCGCGGCAACAAACATTTAAGAACGCATTTACGCACCCGTAACGCCACTTGTTTAGTCTCACACTTCAACCCAATTAGAACTCGCCCGACGCTGTAGAGTTGAACAAATCGGTAGGCCTCTGCTTGACACTCGATCGGGACGTCGTCAAGGGCTCGTCGGAGTGTGTTCGTGCCAAGGCCCGATAAATAGTTTCGATTTGAAGGTCTAAAGCAAGGAGAATACATTCAATGAAGAAGCTTTCGGTCTCGACCGCTGCAACGTTTGCCATCGCCGTGATTATATTTGTGTTTCTTAGTTCGGGAGCCGCCAATGCACAAGGTGGCCCAACCGTCAGGATAGTGCTACCAGCTGAGTTCAAGCTTCCGACCCCGTGCGCTGTCACGTCAGTGACATTACTCTTAAGACGCGAAGTCATCGAAACGGCGTTCAAGGCGAGTTTCGCACGTACAAGCGGCAGAAAAAATTAACCCCTGGTTAATGTAGTCTTTACGACGCCGTAACATCCCTGCCTCAGACTCCAAATTTATACCACAACAGGTTCAGCGAGGCGGTGTGTTGGTTCAATAAGAAATCTGACGAGATGACTGTCGGGTTTCGGAGCTAGCACTTACACAGCGTCGCCGTTCACCTTTCTCTTCAAGAACCATCGATACATCGCTGAATCGGAGAACCAATATGCGGACACAACCCCCTAGCTGTAAGCGCTTGGAACATGTTCTTACTCAATTACTTTGCTCTCTTCTGCTAATCGTCGCAGCAGCTGGCGTACAAAATGCGAACGCCCAATCTGAATCTGGTAGCGCTGCGATTGAAGGCGTCGTGGTTGACGGCAACGGAGCGGCTGTGGCGGGTGCGAGCGTCACCATTCACAACTCCGAGACGGGACTGGAACGCGTAGCGACGACCGACAACGGCGGACGCTACGGAGCGAGAGTGTTACCTGTAGGACGCTATTCGGTACGCATTGAAGCCGGAGGGTTTTCAGTTGGCAGCGAGGAGGGAGTCGTTTTGCGCGTCGGCGAGACGACCGTGCTCAATCTCACATTGCGGCCTGCGGCAGTGAAGGAGCACGTTGACGTTACATCTGACGGCGAAACGATCGACAGCCAGACGCACACCACCGAAGCTTTGATTTCGCAGCGCCTGGTAACTGACTTGCCAGTTCGCGGTCGTAATTTCACGGAGTTCGTGCAACTTACTCCGGCTGTTGTCCAGGAATCGGACCGAAGCGGTTTAGTCATTGCCGGCCAGCGCTCGATCAACTCTAACGTAGCGATTGATGGCGCTGATTTCAACGATGCTCTGCAAGGCAATCAGCGCGGCGGCAATGAATCAGTCTTTTTCTTTCCTCAGACGGCTGTCCGAGAATTTCAAGTCGTGCGCTCTGGAGCTAACGCCGAGGTCGGACGTACAAACGCAGGCTTCGTTAACGTCGTCACCAAATCAGGGACGAATGGTTTTCACGGCGAGGCATTTTACTTCAACCGCAACCGGCACTTTACTTCGCCTGATGCCTTTGGACAACATCTCAACAACGCACAAAATCAATTTGGCGGTTCAATCGGTGGGCCACTGAAAAAGGACCGGGCCTTCTTTTTCCTGGGTGTCGAACAAAACTTCCTCCGCGTTCCGTTTGTAGTGCAATTCCAGAGTGTTCCGGGCGTCGCCCTCACACCCGAGCTGGCGGCTCGGCAGGGAGAACAACGCGGCACGAATAATCCCACGGCGTTTTTTGGGCGCACCGATTTTGTTTTGAATCAGAAACACACCCTCAACACTCAATACACGTACACAAGGTTTCGCGGCGAGAATTTTAATTTCGACACAGCGCGCCAGGACACTGCAGTCGAAGACAATTACACGCGCCACAATTCTAGTAACGGTTTGAAAGGGTCCCTGGTTTCGGTCTTGAGCCCTGGGGTTATCAATGAGATTCGCGCTCAAGTCGCCACAGATAATCGTTTGGAAGAACCCAATTCGACCGCCGGCCAGGCCGTGGTCGTCGGATTTGGCACGCTCGGGGGCGATCGGGCTCGCCCGCGCTTATTCGATACGACGCGCTTTCAAATAACTGACAACTTGAGTTATGACACTGGCAAGCACAACTTCCGTTTTGGTTTTGACGCTAACGTCAACCGTGTCCGGCAGCAGCGCGAGTCGAACACTCAGCCGCGCTTCGATTTTGAAAACCGCACAGTCGGCGGTATTCCCATTAGCGGACTTGAGAATCTTATCGCGGTGCGACCGCGTCGTTTCCGTCAGACCTTTCCCGTCAGTTCCAATCCGGAGGATCTGATCTATCACGGGACCCAGAGGGAATTCGCGCTCTTCGCACAGGATAAGATCAAAATCTCAAAGGAATTGACGATTAACGCTGGCTTGCGCTGGGAAGCGCAGTTCAACCCACAGCCGAAAAATCCGAATCCGGCATTCCCACAGACAGCTCGCATTCCAAACGATACGACTCAGTTCCAGCCGCGACTCGGCTTCGCCTACGACCTTGGCGGGAATAGCAAAACCCTGATCAGGGTTTCGACTGGAATCTTCACCGCCCGAACACCCGCGAATCTTTTCCAACGCGTTACCACCGACAATGGCTTAACGACGCAGGAAATCGAAATCGCTGAAACTACTCCTTGCCGCAATTCGACGGTTGTCAACCTCGCCGGCTGCCGTTTGCGAGGTCCGAACGCGATCGTCACCTACCCGAACCGTTTGACCGCGATCCCAACGGGCTTTATCGTGCCGGCGAGGGTTTTCGGATTTGACTCCAGCTTCAAGAACCCCCGTTCATTCCAAACCTCAGCGACAATCGAACAGAAAGTTGGCAATGATTTGGTTTTCACCGCCGGATACATTCATAACTCAACCTGGAACCTGCAGCGCCGCCTCGACCGCAACCTGTTTCCGCCAACCTTACAACCGAGCGGCTTTCCAATTTTTGCCACGACGCGTCCCAACCCAACGATTGCCCAGTTGGAAATCAACGAATCGAGTGCCCATTCGCGCTATGATGGGCTAACCCTTTCGCTGCGGCGCCGATTCGCACGCAGATATCAATTTGAAGCCAACTACACTTTTGCGAAGAACCGCGACGACGACTCCAACGAGCGGAATTTTTCGCGCGAAACGACGCTTAACCCGTTTAACTTGCAGGGTGAGGTTGGACCATCGAAGCAGGACGTACGTCACAATTTGAACTTAAGCGGCCTGGTTGATTTAGGCCACGGCTTTACCACGAGCGCGATCGTCGTCACGCGGAGCGGGTTCCCTTACACAGCGTTGATCGAAGACGGCACGGACACCAACAACGACCTCAACGACGCGAATGAACGGGCCGTCGTAAATGGCCTTGTCTCACAGCGATTCGGCTTCCGGCAACCCCAGTTTTTCAACCTCGATTTGCGACTGCTGAAGGGCTTCCGCTTCGGCGAAACAAAGCGTCTCGACCTTTCAGCGGAACTCTACAACACTACTCGCAATACCAATAAAGGCTTTGGCGTGGACTCACTTGCCAATTTCTGCACCGCGAATTCGAATCTGAGAGACACTGCTAACCCGCTCACTATTTCTTGTCCGAGCGGCTTTTTCCCAAACATACGAGCCCAACAGCCGACTTCCGCGCCCTCGACAGCACGCTTCGGCGGCGCGCGGCAACTACAAATCGGACTACGCTTTGTGTTCTAACTTAGATTGCGTGTCGGGCTTCACCGTAACTCTAAATATGATTTCAAAGGCCCTCTTTGCCCCAGTTCTCGTCGCCTTACTTGTTTTCGAAACAACGTGTGTCCACGCGCAATGGCGTCCTGTAGGTGGTAGCCGACAGATGAACATCAGCGGGATGGCGCTCGTAGGACAGATCGAAAACCGCACGACCTTCATCGTCGTTCATGACAACAAACTCAAGGAGGAACAGCACGCTGGACTCCTCACGATCGAAGGACAAGAAGCGCCACGTTACACGCCACTCGAATGGGTTGGCAATGACATTCCTGTTGACCTCGAGGCAATCAGTTCGGTGCCGGGAGACGCCTCGACTTTCGTGGCACTAAGCTCAGCGGGAAGGGTCTACCACGTGAGCCTCGATCACCAACGAAAGCAGGTGCAAGTCATTCAATCGTTCGATGTCCCAACAATTCCGGCCGGTAGCGACTTTGAAGGAATTTCCCTACAAGTAGTCGACCACCAGTTGCTATTAGTTTGGGCAGAACGTGGGCTGGACGCAAAGCCAGCCACACTTTTTTGGAGTAAATTTGATCTACAAAACCATACCTGCTCGCATGTAGGTTTCGCTGCGATAAAAGTCCCATATCCAACCGCATACGTCCGCCATATCTCTGACGTCAAGGTTGACCCAACCGGCTCGGTGTTTATCTCAGCCGCTGCGGATCCTGGCGATAATGGACCATTCAATTCCGCCGTCTACTACATAGGCGTTTTTGGTGTTACGGACGGCCAGCGTCTGACTTTCAAACAAGCGACCACCAAAACGCGCCTTTATTGTTTTAGTTATCACAAGGTGGAGGCCATGGAATTCGTGCCGGGGGTAAATGGCGGCGTTGCTTTCGGTAGCGACGATGAGAATCTGGGGGCCTCAGTAAACCTTGGTTGGTGAGGGTTAGCCTTCACTGAAACGTCCTTGGACTCAAAGCAATTAAGCAATATTTCATCTGCCAGTAACTTCGCCTTAGCACCGCACACTTATCTTGTTCGCAACCGAGGTCAAACCTGTTTGGAGTGCTCGGGTCTGCATAGCGCCTGAACTGAGGTTATGAACTGCGATATAGGATCGAAGCTTCTGAAGAATCCGGAGAACTAAGAATGTCGCGAGAGGACGCCATCCCGGCTGAGGGAACAGTTGTCGATAGACTTCCTAACGCGTACTTCCGCGTACGGTTGGACAGCGGCGAGCACACGGTGTTGGCGCTTCCCTCCGGCAAGATCAGGAAAAACTCGATTCGTATTCTTCTTGGCGATCGGGTTCGCGTGGAGATGTCTCCCTATGATCTATCCAAGGCACGCATTACGTACCGTCTTAAGTAATTTCACAGTTCGTCGACCAGACTTATTTAGGCGAATCTAAGTTGAATGAGCGAAGAACCTCAGAGAATTGAGACCGTTCTAGCGGTCGATAGTGACGAAGAAAACCTCTGCCTGATGAAATCAATACTCGGATTGAAAGGATTCGACGTGCTTCAGGCTGTCAACGGACGCGAAGCCGTAGACCTCGCGTTTCGCTGGCGCCCAGAACTCATTCTGATGGATCTCAAACTGCCAATCGTAAGTGGTTTTACGGTGGTTAGACGGATCAAAAAACACGAGAGTCTGCGAAACATTCCCATCATCTCCTTCGCCATAGTTGAACAAACCTGCTATCGCGAACTCGCGCTAGCCGAAGGGTGCGCGGCTTTTCTTGATAAACCGCTCGACTTTGACGAGCTTGACTCGTTAATTGACCAATTCCTTCCCGGTCACAGTCTGGAGTTAACCTCCGTACTAGTACATTGAGGAGCATTTCGACAACTCCTGAATCCAAGGCTAAGAAGTCGCCTTCAATGCAATGCCCATCACTTACCGAGAAATCGGTCGCGCTTCAGAAGCCAGGAGAAGACGGAGGAGATTTTGCGCCCACTGCCGGACTTCGATCAGCAGAACTGCATTTCGTTGCGGGTATTGCCGTCATTACGCCCTAACCCATTGGCATCTAGTACTCTTCGGCACCGCAGTTCTAATACTGATAGTGAGCGTACTAAGCTTGGTGAATGAGATAGATTGACTACGTGGTCCAACTTCGCGAAGTCGAAGGGGCAAATTTCAGCGTGGATTATTGCTTCTTTCGGGTCTTAGACGAACGCCTGATTCCTGTAATTTTTCTTCTAGCAGCGTTAATGTGGTCTACGGCTTTCAGTATGTATAAAAGGAAGCCTGTGGGAAGGAAGTTGGCGCTGATCTCAGCAGCCTTGGTGTTGCCATTTCTCTGGCCCGTTGGGGTTTATGCCTGGTGGTTTATGCACAGTGAGGGCGCTAAGCGAATGTACAAGGCCACCACATAGAGGCACTTGGCACATGATTAACTACTTACGGATTGGTCCGTCTCCAGCCATTACGTACACACGTTTCATTCCCCGCCAATCAAGTTCTCACTCAAGTAATCCCAAACAAAACTGAGCGGTTTGTAGACTGGGGTCAAAGAGAGGATCTCAATCGGGCGCAGTTGATAGCCGTTTTCGCGCTCTGCCGGTGCGCGGGGGCTTAATAGCCGGTCACGATTCTCGCTCGAGCCTCGCCAGCGACATGATTGATAAAGTTTGCCCGCGCGCCTTGACTCGCGCGCGGGCAACTTCTCTCCTAAAAAAAGCGATTCGCTTACTTAGACAGGTTCATCAACGACATCGACTAGCTGCAACCGCGTCCAACGATGCCTTCTCAGCGAAGTGTATGTTTGGAGTTCCTTGCTGTCAGATATAGAACTTGAAGGGTAGACGAGGCTCAGACACCACTGGCGCCAAGCCATCGGGCGAACGCGTTGTCTTCCGGACTGGCGTGAGAAATGAATAGGGCTTCGCGAGGCTGCATTTGGGTAGCTTGCTGTCCTTGCTTCAGCGTGAGTCAACTATGACACGTAGTGTCCCTCTTCCGTTTCGCGGGCTTGCCCAAGCGAGACGAGTGTCTGCAAAAGCTCTTCAACGCGATCAACGTTCGCACGAGAGAAGAGCTTCGCCACCTGTCTCGGAGTAACGGCACCGACCTGTGATGTAAGAGCGTGCCGTACGGCACGTGCCTGTTCAGGAATCGTCTTAGGCCAGATGAGCTTTGCTTTCTTCTTGGCCGGACTAATAAGCTTCTCGAAGCCTTTGACGAACCCTGCCGCCACCCCTTCTGGCTTCTGGTAGTCAACGCGCAACCATCGGACAAGACCTGTGCGTTCTTCTTCGGCTCGCGTTGCGTTGAGCGTTACAAGCAAGTCAAGAATCTCGTCATCTGTTAGCGTAGAAGGCCAACCGTACGCATGGAACACGGCCGCATCGAGATCGTCATGAAGTTGTCTGAGGATAGAGATCAATCCTTGCTCATGAATAACCTGGTCACGTTCGCTTAGAGGGTCGCGGGAGCGCAACTTGTCAAGAACGTTATACATGTCGGTGATTGTCAGGTCAGGATGGAGTTCCTGCTGTTTCTTGCGGTGGGCATCTAGAGACTCACCCAATGCCCGAAGCGCATCCGTTTGCTCAACGCTACTGACTGGAAAAGGAAAGGGCTCGAAACAGGTAACATTTCGCCAGCGCGGACGATCCTCGAGTGTGGAACCAGCGAACCTGCACCAAACCAAATGAGCCCGCGAACTCAGAACACTGAGTGCGTACGCGTCATCTAACGCCACAACAAAAAGCGAATGGTCGGCAATTACATCAGAAGGAAGGAAGGTAAAGAATCGGTGCTTAGATGTCTCCAACGTAACGATATAGCGTTCTAGTTTGCCGATTGCACTGCGCATTGCTGTTCGCGGCTCACCGAAGATCCACCAACGATCCCTATAGGATTGTCGCTTGTTTTGTTCTCTTTGAGGTTTAACCCTGTCAAGAAGCCACTGATACAGCCTCGGATATTCGTTACGGACACGCTCTTGAGGTAGGTCAAAAAGATCGATGACAAACCTATTCTTATTCGCCTGAGAAATCTCTCGTCCGCTGACATACCGCTTGATGACAGGCGGCAACGCCGAGACTTCATAGCCCAAACCTTCGACATCTTCAGCTGATAGTCGAAAGCCCTCACCGACTAACGTGACTCCCATAAATGAGAGACCAATATTTGAGTTCAGTCGCTTCGAGCCTGCGACATTGGCCCCTCCTGTGAGATCCGAGTGAATCTCAGCGACTGACCGAAAGTGCACTTCCGCATTCTCACCTTCCGCGAGAACCTCGGCCCCTCCTTCATTCATAACAATACTGCCAACGACAGGCTGGGCATTCATGCGAGGTTGGTTGACTACGAATTCTTCAGGAGACTCACCCCAAACCGATTCACCCATGACCCAGCCGATTACCACTCGGCTTACCGATGTCGCTGCAACTGTCATTGCAATACGCACATTGGCGCCATTTACTGAATCAACCCATGGGTGATCAGGTATAGCGAAGCAAAGAGTGAGCGCATTGTCCTTGTTTACATGGTTTTCAATGATTCGTCTGTTGAACGGTTGAGTGATGCTATTGGTTGTGATCAGTCCAAAGCGTTGAACCTTCCTCGCTCTGGCAAGTTTGGCAGCCTTGTTCCACCAGTACATCACATAGTCAACATTTTCAGGCACATCGTCGTGCGCCTGGCGCAGGGCTTCCACATAGCCGTCACCTAATACGAGACGCATCCTCTTATTGCCAATGAAGGGCGGATTGCCGATGATATAATCCGCTTCCGGCCAATCAGCGTCACGGGCATTCACATAGCGGAGCACTGGGACTCGCGCCAGCTCATCTGGTACATCTTCTCCGGTCAAGGGATTCAATTTGTTAGTGCGTCCATCCCATCGGGTTACTGGCTGACCTGAGTCATCAGTAACAACTTCTTCGGCGTCATATGCCAGTACGGCATCTCGACACTCAATGTTGTGAAACTTTCGGATCACTGGTTCGGGTGGGTTCGCCTGCCCCCGTGTTCGAAAGTGCCATTGCAGGTAACCGATCCAAAGTACGAGGTCCGTGATTGCTGTCGCGCGCGGATTCTTCTCGATCCCAAGTAGCTGATGGGGGTCCACAGTCATTCCGGCGTCTTCTAAGATTCCTTGCTTCTCCCCAAAACCGTGCAGCGCATCGAGAACCTCGCCTTCGAGGCGTTTAAGATGTTCGAGAGTAACGTACAGGAAATTTCCACTGCCGCAGGCCGGATCTAAAACCCTTACCTTACATAGGCGTCGATGGAAGAGTTTGACTTCTTCTGCCGCTTCTTTGAGTTTTCCAGCCTGAGCTAGAGTGATTGCGGCTGCGAGTACGCTGCTCCACTCCTCGCGCAGCGGCTCAATAACCGTCGGCATTACCAGCCGCTCGACATAAGCACGCGGAGTAAAGTGTGCACCCCGAAGCTGCCGCTCCAGCGGATCAAGTGCTCGCTCCAACAATGTTCCAAAGATTGCGGGCTCAACATCACCCCAATCTGACTTACTTGCGGCGATCAACAGATCAAGCTGCCGCTCGGTAATAGGTAGCGCTTCGAAACTTTCAAACAAACCGCCATTAAAGCGCAGCAGGTTCTCTCGCATGATCGGCGAGAAACCGCCTGCGTTCATCGTCTCCCACAGACTGGACACC
>JBOGOU010000014.1:0-1078 GCA_050748205.1 Pyrinomonadaceae bacterium
TTGCCTCGACGGTCTTCCGTAACGTGGAAAGCAAGAAGTCGCTGCGCTTTTCCAGACGAGAAACGCCATCCTGACTGATGCCGAGCGCCTTCGCAATCCGCACCTGGGTGAGTTTGCGGGCCTGCCGTAGTTCCTGTAAGGTCATTTCTTCGGCAATCAGCGCAGCAGCGCGGGCCTCGACCTTCTTGCGGCGCCCAGGACCGATAGCTTTCATTTTCTGTTTCAGGGTCTTCATGGCTAGTTCTTCCCTTCCTTTTTCAAGCGTGCCAGATGGCCGTCAAATCGCTCATCGGCCTTCGCTATTAACTGCCGATAAAAACGCTTTTCACTGCCGCCCGACTTGTCACCCGCAACGAGAAGGATAGCCTTGCGCTTCGGGTCGAAAGCGAAAGCAACGCGCCAAACGCCATCAGCGGCATCAAATCTCAGTTCCTTCATGTTCGCGTGGCGCGAGCCTTTCAGAGTATCGACGCGGGGCCTTCCGAGGAGCGGGCCAAACTGTTCGAGCAATCTGGCGTGAGCTAGCATTTCGTCCTGCACAGCTTCTGATAAGGCGCCAAACTCCGAGTCGAATTCGTCATGAAACGATACCGTCCACTTCACTTTCATAGTATGAACCGAAGAACATTATGTAGTCAACTACATATCCGAATGGCCAAACGTATGTTAGGAGCGCGGGGAGCTGAACCCCAGGTCCGTACGATGCTCAAGATTTGACATTAGTCCTACTGTGTAGGAGATTGGGAAAGATCATTACCAGCATCAAGAGAGAGGCCTGATATGAGCAGGAAGAAGACCAAGAGCCGACACATGACGGATGAGACGTTCGCCGAATTGATGACGTCTGCCAAGCAGGCGCTCGCGTATGAGCGGGGCGAGGATTCGGGGCATCGCGTCACACGAATTGCGGTGCCGCGTCCCCCGAGTGCGATGTCATCGACGGAGATCGCCCGCCTACGGCAACAACTGAAATACTCTCAATCTGTTTTTGCTCGTGTGTTGAATGTCAGCCCGAAGACTGTACAGGCGTGGGAGCAGGGAATAAGAGTGCCCAGCGATGCCGCTCTCAAGTTACTGT
>JBOGOU010000015.1:0-6400 GCA_050748205.1 Pyrinomonadaceae bacterium
CTCCGCAACCTGTTTTACGCGCCCACGGTGGACATGAAGATAACCTTTGAGCTTCTGCGGCAAGGATCATTCGCCAGCCAAAGATTGACCACTCAGGCACAGTCAAGAGATAGCGCGACTATTGCAGCAATCTAACGGAGTACGCTGAGAACTGCGAATCCGCGCTGACAAGAGTCAGCTCTTCTTCAATGCTTTGAGCCATCAGCAAGCGATCAAACGGGTCTTTATGATGAAAGGGCAACGCGTCCAGTGCCAGAACATGCTTCAACTCCACCGGCAAAAGGTTAAGCTGGTTGGTCTCTTGTTGGTTCTTGATCAGATGCTTGAGCGGCCGGCTTAGTTTCAGCTTTCCGAATTGAATCTTGATCTGCATTTCCCAAACGCTCGCAACACTCAGGAGTAACTCATTAGCTTCATCCTGAAGAGCGGAAAGCGCGGCGTGTGAAAGTTTTTCTGGTTGGTCTGCCCACTAGATGAAGATGTGAGTGTCGAGCAGAAGTTTCATTCCTGGCCTAGCCAAAACTCATCCGGTAAGGGTTCATCAAAGTCTTCGCTCGTCGAGATTGTGCCTCGATTAAGACCCGCAACACGCTTCTTTTTAGAGTGAGCCACAACCGGAACCAGACGCGCCACTGGCGTGCCGTGCTCTGTGATTATCACTTCGTTTCCAGCCACAGCCTGTGCCAGCAAATCCGGCAACTTATTTTGGGCTTCATCTACGCTCACGGTTTGAGTCATAAGAGTTCCTCTCAGCCGTCGGAGAGTATAGCATTGTCAGCGGGTCAACGAATGCGACTCTCACGGCTGCTGCTTCGGCGCTCCGTAGAGGTAATGATCAAGATTCATCGAGCCGTCGGTCGGGACGTCAGCCCAGGTGTCCGCGGGTAACGAGGCATTGATCTCGTCGACTACCTCCCCAATCGGCCTGCGATCCATGCCCGTTCCGTTAGGTTCGGAACTAGCCCCACTGGCAAGAGTATCAAGGAGTCGTAGCGCTTCCTGCTGTTTGTTGGGGGGCAGCGCTCGCACGTTATCGATCAGTTGGTCTTCCAGATTTGCGGCCATGATCCTTCTCCTATCTCGTTAAAGGCAGCCCCAAAGGTTAGTCGAAGTATCGCACTGTTCAAGGGACTGATTCATTCACCACTGACCCAACAGGAACCAGAGCGGCAATTCCTGCAAGAGCGGATTCGGCAGTTGAAATAAAAATGACGGCCCGCGAGTTCGTGGCGAGGTCGGGCCTGCGATTTCGCGATTTTGGACCAACATCACTAATAGCTTAGGAATTCAACGTGGTCGATGTACTCGGCGAGGTGAGAATTGCAGAATCGAAGGCCTGACCCCGGTCTTACGACAACGCTCTTTAGGATGATTTTGCCAAATTCGTGGGGCATCATACTTTTGGATGACCGGAGTTGTGTAGGTTTTTCTCTCGGGCGAGGCCAACTCTGGGAGTCGGGCCTGATGGTATGAACCTGACCCACTCTCTCAAGGTTTAGGGGTTATAATGCGCCTTATGGCGGGACTCATGCGTAGCGTGGTCGAATATTAAATCGTCGTGCCTCTCAGATCTTACCCGGGTTTAGTCCGTTTCTTTGGATGCGATGAACCGAATAGACAAGGTCCTCAGAATCGCAGCATGGGTCCTGTTACCAGTGGCCATACTGGCATGGCTATTAACACTGGTTGAGTGGTTCCTAGAAAGCAAATCTTTCGAGCCAATCAACGCCCTCGTAGCGATCGCTATTTCGGGTATTTGGTGGCTCGCATTTCGCGGATCCAAGGTCAGGAAGATCAAATCGGCATTCGAATTTCACACCCAAAAGGCACTCAAGAACATTCGCGTAGAGATAACTGGAATCACCGGGTCGGTCCAGCGGGAGGAACTTTTCCTAATTGAAGATCAGTTCGAGAACGGCCTCCCGGTTTTGTTGAGCGGTGAGCCTGGTACCGGAAAAAGTGGCGTTGCAATGTTCGTCGCAAGGGCAGCAATCGCTAAAGGTAAGATTGTGCTTTGTATAGATGCCCGCTTTTTACAGAACGTTAAAGATGAAGCGGGGTTACGGCAGGCCTTTTCGATGAGTGAGCCCCTTAGCCAGACAATCCATGGCTTGAGCAAAAACCAGCGAGTTCTGCTCGTTATAGATCAATTCGACAATGCGGTTAACAGCGACATCGCGAACGTGCTAGTCGAATTAGCGATTGAGTGTCACTCGGCCACGGTCGATGTATTGGTCGTGTCTCGAAGTAGAGAAGGACATGAATCCAAGCTGATCAAGAGACTTACTGACCGAAAATTTGTGACAATACCTTGCCGTGAAATTACCGTAGAGCGATCTTCTGAATTGCTTGAACTGTTGGGCATTGACAACGCCTCGCCGGAATTGATCGGAATGTGCACGAATTTATTGAATCTGGATATCGTTGCAACTATAAAAAACAAGGAACCGACTTTCGACTTTTCTAACGTCTTCGATGAGGTGGCCCTATGGGATGGTTATACCGACATGATTGTTGATCGTGAAGCAAAGAGTTCCAATCTTGAAACGGCGGACCAAATGCTCGCCGAAGCAATGGCGTTAGCAAGACATGCGTTGCAGACGGGTAAACAGACATTCGTAATCGACCAGTTAACTGCTACTCACCGACGATTAGACAGTTGGGGCGTCATTCTAAGTGTCGAGGGTCAGGTTTATCGGTTCGGCCATGAGAAGCTGCAGGATTACTTATACGCTCGCTATGCCACTGATCGGTGCGCCATGCCTACACAGGTGTTGGCTGACGTAAATTCGATAAAGAGCAAGAGCATTTTTGCTTGGATCGAACAGATTTATGCGGCGCGAAACTCTCCCTTTTTAGCGCAATTCGTCGAGGAAACATTGAATGGCTGAGAAGCAGATTCCATTCTTTACTCAAACAGCTTTGCTGGATCGGTATATCCACACCGCTCCGACCAAGCTTTCAACGGATGTCCTCAAAATCGTCATCAAGTCTCTCAAGACTAACGACGACCTAGGATCGTACTTTTTCCGAAGTCAGCCAGACCCCACTTGGGGGCCGGTGTTACTACAACATGGCTTCTTCACCGAACCACCTAAGCCAATTTCAAGTGAGCAAGGCCAACTGCTTCCTCGTTGGGAGGCCCAGGAATTCCTGAAGTCAGTCGCGAAGCAGATTCCAGAAGTCGTGCTCGAACATATTAGATCGATTCAGGTCCACCCTGTTTATTTGGAACGTGCGGTTGGTGTGCTCCGCGAATCATCACCGCAGATGGCTATAAAGGCAGTCCCAACAATCCTCAACTGGCTTCAGGATCCGCGGGTCGCGATGCAAATCTCACTAGAGTGTCTAGAGTTGGTGAAACTGTTGGCGGATGAGAAGCAGGCCGACCCGGCGCTTCGTTTACTGGAGGCTCTTACCGCCCCGTATCCTTCCGCGAATGCAAAGGACTATGGAGAATATGTCCTAAATGGCTCCGCGATCTGTAGCTTTCCAATCGACGACTACAATTTGAGATTTTTCAATCAAGCTGTTGAGGCACTCGCAAATTTGAGCGCCGTAAGAACAGTGTCAATCCTAGAGTCGCAGTTGTGCAACGCTTTACGATTGGAGGGAGAGACCGAAAAGGATGCAAATTACAAAAGCAGATCCTTCTGGAGGTCTGCTATAGAGGACAGCGGGCAAGATTCGTTTCCGGAATTCAAAGACGTGCTATTGATGGGATTGCGCGATGCCTTAGAACTGTGGGGGCGGCTCGAACCAGCTGCGGTTGTCCAATTGATTGAGCGATACCTCGACG
Organism: Pyrinomonadaceae bacterium; assembly: GCA_050748205.1. Classification (GTDB taxonomy): domain Bacteria; phylum Acidobacteriota; class Blastocatellia; order Pyrinomonadales; family Pyrinomonadaceae; genus PSRF01. The sequence continues at coordinate 3,800 of JBOGOU010000015.1, forward strand.
ATGATCATGAGATTCTGCGTCGGATGGGCTTCTATCTATTACAAGCTTATCCAGATACTTTTGTCCGTTTGACTGTTCGGGAACTGCTGGACCGAGAGAATCTCGATAACGTGGGGATACATCACGAATACTTCATGCTCCTCCAAGCGGGCTACCAATACCTGAACTACTCCCAGCAGCGCGCACTGCTCGATTTGATTATTGAGGGCCCCCCAGCAGAGACCGTTGAGAGAGTCGCTGAATGGGCGCAGATAGATCACAAGGAGCGAGATGAATATGTGAGGATTTATTCGGAAACATGGGTTCGAGATCGGTTATTCATGATTGAGAATCATCTGGAGGGGAAAATCAGGTCACTTCTCGATGATTTGGTACGGAAGCGTGGGAAACCTGAGCACGCTGCGTTTACGCACTGGACGTCCGGTGGATATTTTGTTTCAAATGTGAGCCCAACCACAACAGCAGAGCTAAGCCGAAAGTCGCCGAATGAACTCGTTTCCTATTTGGCTAACTGGCAGCCCAGACAGGAGAGTTTGCTTGGTCCCGAGCGAGAGTCTCACGGTGCACTGGCTAGAGATGCGGCACAAGTTATTTTGTCCGATTTAGCTTCATATGGAGACTCAATCCTCAAGATCGCCTCGATGAGACCAGAGTATGCCGGTAGTTTTTTGTCAGCCTCTTCGACGGACGCTGATCCAGACTCGTTGTGGGATTTGCGTTTGACGATTTGTGAGCGGCTACTCGCCGACAATGGTATACGAACGGATATGGGTCGGTCACTTGAGGGAGGTTGGATCAGTTTTCGGCATGGCGTGGGCGGACTGTTAGAAAAGGCAGTGTCAAATCCTGAGCCTCAAGCGCCAGAACAATTCTGGCCGAGGATTCGGGACTTGCTCTTCTTGCTCACCGAAGATCCAGATCCTGATCAAGAGAGTGATCGGCCAAAAGAGGGTTGGTTAGGACACCATGACCCACTGACCGTCGCAATCAATCACATTCGCTCACAAGCTGTCATTTCGCTCATCACATATGCAGGGAACAAGGCGAGCCGTGATAAACGCATCTTTCAAGACAATGAGACTCCTGAGCGAATGGAGCATGAGGTGAAAGACGTCCTTACACGAAAGGTTGATCCATTACTTGAGCCGAGCTTGGCAGTTCATTCTGTTTTCGGCAGGGAGTTGAATCTCCTCTACTGGCTCGACAAACGATGGACCGAATCACAGCTTGAAAAAATCTTTCCCTCGCGTGACGATCCAACATCAATCGATTTTTTTGTCGCTGCTTGGGATTCATATGTCATTGCGACTCGGCAGATTTATCTTGAACTTTTTGAATTGCTAAGACCGCAGTACGAAAGAGCGATAGAGAATGTTAGCAGGGGCTACGTTACCAAGACTCATCTTAATCCAGTGCAGCGGTTGGCCGACCATTTATTAGTAGAATATCTAAATAGAGAATATGACATTCTGTCGCCCTTCGGTCAGGAGAGTCTCATAGCAAGTTTTTTCAACAAGACTAGGCCTGACGCGCGAGCGCAAGGAGCATGGGCGGTTGCCCAGCAATGCAATCAGCATCTGGATCGACTCGACACGTTTTGGCCGAGATCTCGAGCTTTGTGGAATTGGAGAGTCAATGTCGCAACTGCTTCAAACTACTCAAACGATTTTGCGGGCGAGATGGAGGGCTTCAGCTTGCTCCTTAACACCGCTTGGAAGTTAGAGACGATTGATTCGCTATGGCCTTTGCTTGAAGGACTTCTTCCTTACGTAGGTCGTGACCAAGGGTGGGATCGACTCTGGCACAATCTTCAAGAATATCTGGCAAAAGAGATAGATCGCGATCCGATTCGGACAATCAAATTCTACCGGTTGATGCATGACAAGTTACGGCGGCCCGTTTGGTACGACAAGGAGGCAACTAAGATCTTTGAAACCGCAGCCGCTAACCCAGAAAGCCGAGACCAAGCGGTGGAATTGATCGACAAGATCTCACGCTCTGGAAATTATCAGTTTAAGGCTATCCTCGATCGACATGTTAAGTGACCATCTTAACGATGCTGTGGCTCGTTTTCACAATCGATCCCTAAGCGTTGGTACTGCGCTTGCCAAGAATTTCGCGCCCGCGGCGTGAAGACTACTCGGTCTATAAGGCTCCTGGGGACTGGCGGTCAGGCTTGCAGAAATCAAACGGGATCAGGCTTGCGATTCTGTTGGCCTCAAGAGTCGGCGCAGCCGACGAATGACACTCACGCCTCGCGAGATGCCCGCGCGCGGACTCCGGTCATAGCCCACCGATTTATCGGCTGTGTCGCATACGACAATGAATCGCAGTCCGTGAAAACGGACGAACGCATTGTGTCAGAACCCCGAGCGGTAGCGAGGTGGATCAGCCACGCTAGTTGCCCATTAATCCGGTCGCATCCACCACCCCACGACCAATGGTAAGTCGCTTCTTCCGGGCGGAAAGCGCAAAAATTTCTTGGACGATTTGTCGAATTTCCGGTCCGGCGTTCGACTATATGGTGAAGGCAGGGCAAAACGAGCCGCCCGAAAACTGTTACAAAGGAGAAGACAATGCCGCAATATTTGGTTGCTGGTT
>JBOGOU010000016.1:0-1879 GCA_050748205.1 Pyrinomonadaceae bacterium
TGGAGTGAACCCCGAAAATGAGACAACCAGTTAAGCCTCAGTTTAAACTGGGACTGGAGGATTTATGGGGATGTCTCGACGGGTGTTCACTCGGGAGTTCAAGCTGGCTGCCGTCAAGGAATTGGAATCCGGTAAGCCGCCAGGTCACGTAGCTCGGCAATTGGAAGTCAGTTCAAACACGCTTCAACGTTGGCGGCGCGAGTTCAACAAACGACCCACCAGAGCGTTTTCAGGTAACGGTCGGCGGATGCTGGCCGACAGCCGCGAAGGTGAGCTCGAGCGAAAGATCGGTCAGCTCACAATGGAGAATGACTTCTTAAAAAAACTGTTGGTGACTTTCGAGGAGCAACAGGAAGCCGACAGTGGAGGCGGACCATCTACGGGACGGTCCGCGAAGAAGACAAATCGATAACGCGGCTGTGCAAGGCGGCAGAGGTGAGCCGGTCCGGGTACTACCGATTCATCAAGCCGGTTGAGGAGAACGCAGACGAGATGGAGTTGCGAGACGCAATTCAGAAAGTAGCAGTGGAGATGCCGGCCTACGGCTATCGGCGGATAACTGCGGCGCTGCGTCGAAACAACCGCGAGGTTAACCACAAGCGTGTGCTGCGCTTGATGCGCGAGGACAATCTGCTGTGCTTGCGGCGCCGAGCGTTTGTGCGAACAACTGACTCGGATCACAAGTTGCCGGTGTATCCAAACCTGGCTAAGGGGCTGCAAGTAAAGCGTCTGAATCAGCTTTGGGTCGCCGATATAACTTACATTCGGCTGATGTGCGAGTTCGTGTATCTGGCTGTTATTCTGGACGCGTTTTCGCGAAAGGTGATCGGCTGGGCTTTGGGTAGAACGCTCGAGGCGGATCTGGCTGTTGAGGCGTTGAGGATGACGATCGGTCGTGGTCGCGTCGAGCCGGGGTTGGTGCATCATTCGGATCGAGGGATTCAGTACGCATCCAGGGCCTACACCGAGTTGCTCGGCGAGCACGGCATTCAAGTAAGCATGAGCAGACGCGGCAATCCGTACGACAACGCCAAGGCCGAATCGTTTATGAAGACGTTGAAGTACGAGGAGGTCTATCGTTCAGAGTATCGCGACTTGCCGGACGCGCGGCGTCAGATTGGGCAGTTCATTGAAAGGGTCTACAATCGGAAACGCTTGCACTCGGCGCTGGGGTATCTCCCGCCGGAAGAGTTCGAGCAGACGGTTCGATCGCAAGCGAAGTCGATGGTCACGCAAGCATGAGTTTTCTTAGGCATCAGGGAATCTTTCGATCCGATGAGCGGTTAGGGGAACGACAGACTGGCTGTCGCTCCCCGGCTCATCGTCTCGATGAGTTCCCAGTTGGCTATTCCTGGCGGGTTGCTCTCCAGCAGAGCCCGCTTCCGCTTCACCAACCGCGGCTGATTGTGAGAGACCGATCAGTCGAAGGCAAGAACCTTTTTCGACCCGGGGCTGGAGAGTCTTAACTTTTTGTCTCACTCAAGGGGTGCACCCCAGTTTGTTTCCATCAACAGAGTCTACGTCGCTTGTGTTGAGGGCGAGATCGCCGGTTTCTCTGCGGTTGTCAGGGACGGCCACAAAGTGTGGCTCGAGCATCTGTGGGTCTTGCCCGAGCACATCGGCACGGGCGTAGGCAAGTTGCTCTTCGAACACGCGGCCCGCGTCGCTGCAGCCACAGGTGCGTCTGCAATGGAGATCGAGTCGGACCCAAACGCGGAGGGGTTCTACAAACGAATGGGAGCAGAGCGCGTCGGAGAGATTACTACTAAGATCGAAGGCAAGAACCGATTGCTGCCTGTGCTCGCTCTTGACCTCAGCCGTTAGCCGCTTCATTTCGGTAAGGCTTGATAGAAAATTGCTAGTCCGACGCACATGATGA
>JBOGOU010000017.1:0-8104 GCA_050748205.1 Pyrinomonadaceae bacterium
ACCGTACACAAGAACAAAATCCCACCGACGGCAGTCGGTGGATTATTCAAGTCCAACCTATTCATTCAACTAGGTTTCAGACCACATCAAGATCATACAAGCGACGAAGGCGGGACTTGAACGATCCACCCACTTCCGTGCGTGGGATTTCCAGAGTTTTAGCATAGTTGATTGCGACTCTCTTCCGCTTGTCGTCCTTTCTTTTTTCGCCTACTTCAGATCCGCGTTTATCCGCGTAAATCCGCGGCTTTTTCTTCAAATTCGATATTCGCAATCCGAAATTCGAAATTCTAGATATCGAAATACATGCTAAACTCCAACGGGTGTGGGCGCATTCTGAGGGGCTGAATCTCCTTCTCGCGCTTGTAACCAATCCAGCGGTCAATCAACTGGGGCGTGAACACATCACCCTTTAACAGAAACTCGTGATCCGCTTCCAAAGCATTGAGCGCCTCGTCGAGCGAGCCCGGCAAGCTGGGTATGTCTTTCAGTTGTTCCGGCGACAAATCGTAGATGTCCTTGTCCAGGGGTTCTCCCGGATCGATACGGTTCTGGATCCCATCGAGCCCAGCCATGAGCATCGCCGAGAACGCCAGATACGGATTGCATGACGGGTCGGGGGGTCGAAACTCCAAACGCTTTAGTTTCGGACTCGTCGAGAACATGGGAATGCGTATGGCTGCCGATCGATTTCGTGCCGAGTACGCTAGATTGACCGGCGCTTCAAAACCGGGGACGAGGCGCTTGTAGCTGTTAGTGGTCGGAGCTGCGAAAGCGACGATCGCGGCTGCATGCTTGAGCAACCCGCCGATGTAGTGAAGCGCCAACTCCGAAAGTCCCGCGTAACCGTCGCCCGCGAAGAGTGGACGGTCACCCTTCCAGAGCGATTGATGACAGTGCATGCCGGAGCCGTTGTCGCCGTAGAGTGGTTTGGGCATAAATGTGGCGCCCTTCTTGTGTCTTTGCGCCACATTGCGCACGCTGTACTTGAAGAGTTGCAGATTGTCGGCCGTGCCGATCAAAGTGGAATAACGAAAATCGATTTCGCATTGCCCGGCGGTAGCAACTTCGTGATGATGACACTCAACCTGAATGCCTACCTTCTTCAGTTCGCTGGCTACCTCACCGCGAAAATCCTGCAGTGTATCCAGCGGCGGCAACGGCACATAGCCCTCTTTGTTCCGAATGTGATATCCGAGGTTGCCATTGCCATTGTGGCCATTGGTATTCCAAACCGCTTCCGGGCTGTCCAGAGAGTAGCCGGCAGCATTTCCTTCATTGTGAAACGACACTTCGTTAAAGACGAAGAACTCAGCCTCCGGGCCAAAATAGACCGTGTCCGCAATACCTGTGAATTTGAGATAGTTTTCCGCGCGCCGGCCGACTCCGCGCGGGTCAAGCCAATAGCCCTCTTTGGTGATCGGATCAATCACGTCGGCAATAAGACATAACGTCTTCGCGCCCATGAATGCATCTATCCAATAACGCGATGCATCGGGCACCAGCAGCATGTCAGACTCATGAATCGCCGCCCAACCACGCAACGACGAACCATCGAATCCGAAGCCATCTTCGAAAGAGCTTTCGCTAAGCTCTTCGATGGGAAAGGTCAAGTGATGCCAGGCCCCAACCAGATCAGTGAAACGTACGTTGACGTAGGTTGCCTGCTCATCCTTTGCGAACTTCAAAACATCTCTAACACTCATCTTTTGAATGCTCCTTTACTAATTAGTAGGTGATTGACGAATTCTGCACGGCTTAACCGTCAGCTTCTCAGAGAGTGATCCCGTAATAAACGAACAAAGCATTGTTTCCACGTCCCTGATTACCGATGCTATAGCCGACGTTGAACAGACTGCTCTTCGGTAAACTAATCGATAGTCCCGGTGTGACATACCCAAAAGCGTTTTTGCCGCTAAACCAGTCCGTGACAAAAGTTACCTTCTTGGAAAGCGGCTGTTCGTAGCCGACAATGGCTCCGCCCTGGGTCCCCAGCCCGCTCCGCAATCCGGGCAAGGCATAGGCGCCTGCGGTCAAGCGCGGCCCATAATCCGCTTTCACTTTCTTACTAACGACTGAGTAGACAAAGCCGTAGGTATCCGCTCCTGCACGGTGCGCGCCCGGCGTATAGAGCAGTGCTCCACCAGCCGCCGCGACACCGTTACCTTCGTTGTTGTAGAACTGCCACTTCACATTAGGCGAAACATAAATTGGTTGATCCGGAGCTAAAGCATCCGGGGCCGAAATATTCACTCCCACCTCAATCCTCTTGCCGACCCCAAACACGGCCCGCGGCGCATAGATCTGGAAGCCACCGTTGGTGTGGCTCTGAATGTGTGAAATGAAGTCGAATTCGAGATAGATCTTCTGCTTTGGCACGACATCGGTCGAAGGGACATTAAACAGAGTTGACTGGGCAATCGCCGTTTGGTTGAGCAATAGAGCCAGCAAGGCCGAGACTCCCAGAAACTTGATAGAGCTGCGAATTGATTTAGGCTTACGCATTGTTGTACTTTGTCTCCGTATGGTCTCTTAACGGACGATTTCAGTGGCCTGCTCGTTCCTGCGCCTGGTAAAGCCGAGACGGGTAGGCCATGTTTATTTCTCAGACAGGATGACGAACTCCTACGCGCGTGATCAGTGTAAGTAGTCAATCCCGTGCTCCTTTGATTACGTCCTTGGGTAAACCTTCGACCCTGCAGGTTCGAAACAGGATCGAAAGGGATCTTAAAAAAAGACTGGTGGCGTACTTGGTCGGAGGTTCATCACAACTACTATGCCAACGCGGTGGGAACGTACATTTGATTAGCGAAGCGACAACATTGCTGAAGAATTGCGTGTGCGCGACGCAGAAAAGACAAATCACCTGTTGAACTGTCACTACAATTTCGTTGGAGGTGAGGATCCAAATGACAAAATTGTCGCGACATGATCAACCGCCAAGACGCCAAGTAGTGATTCAGTTTGGATAAAACCTGAGTTTGAGTTCTTTCGACGCGTAGCGCCGGGCATGAGATTGGATTAGTCAAAACCGCAGAAATCCCGCCGAGGTAAGAGACTGTGTGAAAACTCAAAAGGACTTTACGGTAATTTGCAGGTAAGGAAGGTGGGCTTGCCCCCGCTCAACTTTGATGAGCCTTCACTTCAGAAGAGAATCACTCAAGTCTAAGAGCCTCTCACGTCAGGAAGGTGGATCCTGTCCCTGCCCAGGTTTGAATGGAAGTGATTTCTTCTGCTGTGAAGGCTCCTCTAACTTGAGGCGGGGGCAAGCCCACCTTCCCAACCTGCAAATCACCGCAGGGCTCGGGGGTTGTCAAGGCCGCAAATAAGATGGCCGTCTACGCCTCGCTTGCGAGAGCGTCAGCCGCCTGGGGTGTAGACGATTGCGTCAACGCCTCGACGACGAGCCCCGGAGGAATTAAATCGAAAGCTGGAGAATAGTCCTCCTCGCCATGTTGGCTGAGGTCAAGGCCACGAATCTCTTCCTCCTCACTCACCCGCAGCCCAATCAGCAGGTCGACAACTCTAAGCAGAACGTAGGAACCGATCACTGCCAGGGCTATGGTGATGCCGACGGCGATCAGCTGGTTAAAGATCTGCTCACCGTTACCGTCAACCAGGCCAACGGGTAGCAAGTTGCCCGACGCGTCCTTAAATATCGGGTTGATTGCACGCGTCGCGAATACACCTGTAAGGAGCGCGCCCAATGCACCGCCAGTGCCGTGCACGCCAAACACGTCCAGGGAGTCGTCATATCCGAAACGCCTCTTCACCTCGGTGACCATGAGAAAACACCCCACTCCGGCAATGAGGCCTATGATCAAGCTGGCTACAGGAGAAACGAACCCTGAGGCGGGTGTGATGCCCACCAATCCGCAGACCGCGCCGGAGATTGCGCCAACCACGGTCGGCTTTCCGGACCGCAACCATTCTGCCGCCATCCAACCCAGCGTTGCAGCGGCTGCAGCTAAGTGGGTCGCCGTGAATGCGCTGCTCGCCAATCCCCCGGCCGAAAGCGCGCTGCCGGCGTTGAATCCGAACCACCCAACCCAGAGCATGCACGCCCCTATCACACTTAAAACAAGGTTGTGTGGCGCCATCGGCGTCTCAGGGTAGCCTATGCGTTTGCCCATGTAGATTGCGCACACCAACGCCGAGAAACCCGATGCTACGTGCACCACGGTACCGCCCGCGAAGTCCAGAGCCGGCACCACGCCGCCGAGCGCCGCATTGAGAAAGCCACCCTTGCCCCAAACCATGTGTGCCAGAGGAAAGTAAACAACCGTCGACCACAGGATTGTGAAAACCAGCATGGCGCTAAACTTCATTCGTTCGGCAAATGCACCTGTGATCAGGGCGGGCGTGATGATGGCAAACATGAGCTGGAACAGCATGAACGTCTGTTGCGGGATGGTTGCTGCGTAATCGGCATTTGGCTGCGCGCCCACACCGCGCAATAGCCCATATCCCAGATTGCCAAAAAATGGAGTGCCCTCTGCAAAAGCGACGCTGTAGCCGTAAAGTACCCAGAGTACGGTGACCACCGCCATCAGAATGAAGCTTTGCATCATAGTGGCAAGCACATTCTTTTTGCGTACCAGACCGCCATAGAAGAGGGCGAGGCCAGGGCCGGTCATCATGAGGACTAGCGCTGCGCACACTAATACCCACGCATTGTCACCGGCTGATTGGGCACTGGCAGCTGCCGTCTCGATCTTCGACAACCGCTCTTCAATTGGTTGGCCAGTAGTTTGAGCCAATGTTGCCACTGAGTTTCCGACTATCCAGAGCAGTACTAAAGCCGGGAACCGAACTCGCCGAAGGGCATTCATAGTTGACGTCTCCTCATTTAGGTTTGAACCCGCGTTAAGCAGTTCGCATTCTTAATGAGCGAGCGCTCTACAATCTCCATGCCATGGGTGGGGTTAGGATGGCGCGCTCCACCCCAGGCATCGCTGAGGCAAGACATGTAAGTAAAATGGGCTTTCGGAGGGTCGCGAGTGATCGGGCACCGATGATTCCGGCAACTAGTTCACGGCCATCCAAACGACATGTTTGTCGTATATCTAAGCCGTTACTACAAAACTGTCATTTGGCCGCCGAAGAAGATGCAGTTGAAACCCGCAGTTGTGAAAGGGGGCAAAGCGCAGCGCGCCCCCACTCAAGGTGCAAGCGTTCGAACTCACGAGAAACTTACTCAGTTGAAGCATTCTTCTGATGTTGTGTGAAAACCTGGCTTGGGCGGGGGCGCGCTGCGCTTTGCCCCCTTCCTGACTGCAGGTATGTTAGGATCCGCCGCCGGAAGGGCGACTGCCGACGATGGAACTAACCCAGCTTGAGTTTTTTATGATGGTCGTTGAGGAGGGCAGCTTCTCTAAAGCCGCCGTGCGCGTTTATCGCACACAACCGGCGGTAAGCATCGCTATCCGGCGTCTCGAAGAGGAGATCGGCGCACCGCTCTTCGACCGCTCGCAAAAGACACCGACCCTGACAGACGCTGGAGAGCTAGTCTATGACTACGCCCGGCGAATACTGTCATTGCGGGATCAGGCCCAGGACGTCGTCTCAGAATTACGTTTGGTACAACGCGGCCGTGTTCGCATTGGCGCGAACGAAAGCACTTCGCTTTACCTCTTGCCGCATCTCATTCTGGACTATCGCGAACAGCATCCCAATGTTAAGGTCGAAATCTACCGGCAAGTATCGGAGCGATTGCCCCGGGAGGTGCTCGACCGCAATGTCGACTTTGCGCTTCTGGCGTTTGAGCCGGTGGACAGCGACCTCGAATCTTTTCCCATTCTGCAAGACGAGCTCGTTCTGATTATGAATCCCGATCATCCGCTGGCCCAGCGCGAGTCAATCAAGATTAAGGAACTTGGGGAGGAGTCCTTTTTGGCCCACAACGTCAAGACAGCCTCAAGACAAAAAGTCATTGAGGCCTTTGCGCAGGACCATACTCCGCTAAACATCACGCTTGAGTTGGCTACAGTTGAAACCATAAAGCGCTTCGTTCAGCTGAAGATTGGTTTAGCGTTTGTCCCGCACATGTGCGTCAGTGAAGAATTGGAACGGGGCACGCTCGCCACCGTTCCGGTTCAGGGGCTAACCTATGTTCGCACTCTCTGGGTCATTCATCGTCGTCAGGCGACCTTTTCACACGCCGCGGCAGCTTTTCTCGGGGTTCTGCGTCAGCAGGCCAAGAAACAATTCAAAAAGGTAAAGACCAAAAACCCAGTCAAGAGGCCATGAAACGGTTGTGCTGGTAGGGTTTGCGTTCTTGCCCTCTCATTCGCACCGCGGCTTTAGCCCGGTGACTAAGGTTATTGAGAATTTCCTAAACCGTTTTAACGGTTTGCTCTCGGGCGAAGGTTCAATTGGACGCCGGAAAACCGTTGAAACGGTTCAGAATAATGTTGGAAGCGTTGCACCACCGGGCTAAAGCCGCAGTGTTAATAAGAGTCATAGTCGTGAACCAAGCAAACGATTCTGCCTCAAACTGAACCGGTACAGTCACCAGGATTTATCTTGTTATAAAAATAATAGTTTTGACTTGGCTCAATAAGCACATACCATGTCTTCGGATACAATTCGACCGCCAAGGACGCCAAGGACGCCAGGCAATTTAAGAAGCTCAACGGCGCTTGTCATTCGTCATTTTCCCAACTCTACTGGCAGGAACAAATCCGAGCCGCTCGTGGCGTCTTGACGAATTAATTCAGACGTTGCGGAATATGACCCTTAAATGAATCTTAAAATAGCAATTCTAGCGGGCGACGGCGTCGGTCCTGAGGTAACGGCTGAGGCGGTTCGAGTGCTGCAGGTGGTCAGTGACCTGCACGGACACAGATTCGAGTTTGAAGAGTGGCCCGTTGGCGGCGTGGCTATCAAACAGTTTGGGAACCCCCTGCCTGCTCAAACACTTGATGCCTGTCTCGCGAGCAACGCAGTGTTGCTGGGTGCGGTTGGTGCGCCCGAGCATGACCAAGTCCCTCCGGAAGCGCGGCCAGAGGCAGGGCTTCTCGCGCTGCGCAACGCGTTGGGAGCTTATGCAAATCTGCGCCCTGCTGTCTTTTACGAGGCCATCAGCGATTGCTCCCCGCTAAATGCGGAAGTTGTTCGTGGCTCCGATATTCTAATCGTGCGTGAGCTCCTCGGCGGACTTTACTTTGGTCAACCGCGCGGGTTTCTTTCGGAAGTCGGCACTGGCGTCAGCGGCGCGTTCAATACGATGCGTTATACGGTTCGGGAGATCGAGCGCATTACGCGTGTGGCGTTTGAAACTGCGCTGCGACGACGGAAGAAAGTGACTTCCGTTGACAAAGCCAACGTTCTCGAGACATCGCAACTCTGGCGCGAAGTTGTGACGCGCGTGGCTGGTGACTACCCTGGTGTGACGCTGGAACACCTATACGTTGACGCTTGCGCTATGCACCTGATAATGAATCCGCGCAGGTTTGATGTGCTTTTGACGGAGAATCTCTTCGGTGACATTCTTTCGGATGAGGCGGCGGTGATTACCGGGTCCCTCGGTATGCTGGCGTCTGCCAGCATCGGCGGCGCAGTCGGGTTGTATGAGCCTGTGCATGGGTCAGCGCCGGATATCGCGGGAAAGGGAGTGGCAAATCCGCTCGGCGCGATAGGCTCAGCGGCTTTGCTTCTGCGTCACTCCGCCAACCTGGTGCAGGAACCGAAGGAAATTGAGGAGGCCATCGGTCGAGTGCTTGAGGCCGGACACCGCACACCAGATCTGGCACGAACCCCGGGTAGACAGGTGGTGAAGACGTCTGAAATGGGTTCGCTGGTTGCCGAGGCGGTCACTGAGACTGCCCGGTCCAAACGCTCTTATCATGCAGTTTGAATCTCAGATTTCAGATTTGAGATCTGAGATCTGAAGAATTGCCAATTAAAGACAGGTGGTGCGGGTGAGCTGACCCCTACACACCAATTGGCAATTGGCAATTGGCAATTGGCAATTGGCAATCGGAAATCGGAAATCGGAAATAAGAAGATGCCACGTACACTTTTCGAAAAACTCTGGAGCGACCACGTAGTTTGCGAGCCAATCGGCCAGCCCGCACTCCTTTATATAGATCTGCATCTGGTT
>JBOGOU010000018.1:0-1660 GCA_050748205.1 Pyrinomonadaceae bacterium
CTGGAATTCAACAACTTAGCAACCCCAGAAGACGTAGCCCTTGCCAAAGAAATGCTTCGTCGCAAACTTGCCGGCGCCGAAACTTCCACTATCTATGAAGTCTCAATCCTGGCGAAAGATGGCACAGTCATCCCGGTAGAGGTAAATACACAGCTCATCTTTGAAAACGGCAAGCCAATAGGCGTCCAGGGAATCGCCCGCGACATCAGAGCGCGCAAGGAGGCCGAAGAAAAGTTCCGCCAAGTCAGCCAATCCCTACTGGAGGCTGAACGGCGCGCTATCACGGAATACAAGACACTCCTGGAGCGAATTGCACAACTTGCGCAGGTACTAGCTTCAGCCCGAGACTTAGCCCCAATCTTCAAAGCCTTACTTGAATTCACAGCCATCTCGCTACCATGTAACGCACTCGGCATAGCCTTATACGATCATGAACAAGTAGAACTCAACCCACATTTTCTCTGGATTGAAGGAAACAATATTGACATCACAGATCTAGAACCAATCCCTGTTACCACCAACTCAGACGTTCGACGCGCCATAGTCTCCGGACAAACTATCATCTCGACCGCAGCCCAGCCTGATCACCCCATTCCAACAATTTTTGAGTACTCACACACAGATCTAAAACCCGCCTCAGCTATGACCGTTCCGATGACGATTATGGGTCGAACTATTGGCACGCTTGAAATTCAATGCACGACTGACAATGCGTATCAAACCGAACACACTACCGCTTTACAAATGGCAGCAAATCTCGCCGCGAATACTATTGAAAACGTCAGACTACTAAATCGCGAACGAGAGCACGAAAACCAGCTCAGACAAGCGCAAAAAATGGAGGCGATTGGCCACCTTGCCGGCGGAGTCGCGCATGACTTTAATAACATCGTAACCGCAATGTATGGTAACTGCGACATGCTAATGAGAGGCCTCGACCCAGGCAATGTTTTGCGCAAATATGTGCACGATATAAAAGACTCCGCCAAACGCGCGGCCATGCTCACACGACAACTGTTGGCATTCAGTCGTAAGCAGGTCCTTCAACCAGTCAATCTAAACCTGAATACCGTTGTCACAGACATGGAACGGTTAATCGCCAGACTGATAGGCGAGGATATCTCCATTACCTGCAATCTGGTCGAAGATCTGCCGCAGATAAAAGCCGACAAAAGCCAACTAGAACAAATCATCATGAACCTTGCCGTAAATGCTCGAGACGCCATGCCGCAGGGTGGCAAAATAATCATCGAAACATCTGTCGTTTATCTCGACAAAAAACGGCCCCAGCAATATTCCAAAACTAAAACACATCCTCACATCCAGCTCTCAATCACTGATACAGGCACAGGCATGAGCGCTGAAACTCAGAAGCACATTTTCGAACCATTTTTCACCACCAAGGAAGAAGGCAAAGGCACAGGCTTAGGACTAGCGACCGTCTACGGCAGCGTCAAACAATCTCGCGGGTCGATATGGCTATACAGTAAAGAAGGAGAGGGCAGTGTGTTTAAGATACATTTCCCGATCGCTAAAGAACATCTCGAGATACTCCCAGAGAGCCCCACGGAACCCACGGACGATCATAAAGGAACCCAAACAATCCTTATTGCCGAAGACGATCATACCGTTCGCCAGGTATTACGCGATGCCCTTCACT
>JBOGOU010000019.1:0-6717 GCA_050748205.1 Pyrinomonadaceae bacterium
GGCCATTCGTTGGCAGGCCTTGCAGGATTTGGTCGGGGCTGCAGAACGCGCCGTCGAGCATGAACGGCGAAAGGTAGCGCGCGATGGCTGGGGGGCTCGTTTGCTCGCAAAGCAGAATGCGGAGGGCAAGTGGGCTGGCGGGCTGTCGTCGGAAGGCGGGCTCTACTCGCCAAAGTGGATCTCGACCACCTACACAATGCTGATGCTCCGTGACTTCGGTCTGCCAGCCACCAACCGGCAAGCGCGAAAGGCCTGCGCACTCCTTCTCGATGGAGGGCTCCAGAAGGACGGTGGCATCAACTACGGATGGCGAGGCCGGAGCGAAACGTGCATTACGGGGATGGTGGTTTCCATCCTCTCGCACTTCAAGCATGACGACGAGCGTCTCGACACTATTGCCGACCACCTGCTCGAGCAGCAGATGACCGACGGTGGGTGGAATTGCCAGCGCCCGTATGGTGCAACCCACGCTTCCCTCAACACGACAATAAGTGTGCTTGAGGGCTTGCGGCTCTACGAATTGCACCGTGGACGCAAAGTCCGGGAGGTGCGGGCCGCGCAGCGCCGCGGCCGCGAGTTCCTCTTGGTACACCGGCTCTTTCGCTCCCACCGTACCGGCGAAATCATCAAGCCTGTGTTCACTCGCTTCTCTTTTCCGCCCCGATGGCATTACGACATCCTCCGCGCACTCGATTATTTCCAGGCAGTCAACGCACCCCGCGACCCGCGTCTAGCCGAGGCCATCGACATCGTTCGAAGCAGCCAGCGCAAGGACGGGCGCTGGGCGCTGCAACATTCTTACAAAGGGAAGACGTATTTCGAGCTTGAACGCCTCGGCGCACCGAGCCGCTGGAATACTCTGCGCGCGCTGCGGGTGCTGAGGTGGTGGGATCCGGGGGGCTTCGCGGCTGAAGCGTACAAATGATCAGCGTTCGTGCCGAATCAGCAGAAGACTACTCCGCAGTTCGTCGCATCAACGAATTAGCATTCGGCGGCCCCAGTGAGGCTGCCCTGGTTGATGCGCTACGAGAGACGGCTCATCCACATCTCTCCCTTGTCGCTATCATCGATGGTCAAGTCGTGGGGCACATCTTTTTTAGTCCTGTGTCCGTTGAATCAGAGGCTTCAGCGTTCACGGCAATGGCACTCGCACCGATGGCAGTTCTCCCTGATCACCAGAAGCAGGGGATCGGCTCATTGTTAATTGAAGCGGGGTTGCAAGAATGTCAGCGCATTGGACACTACATTGTGGTTGTTCTTGGACATCCCGAATACTACCCTCGCTTTGGGTTTACACCTGCCAGGCAAAGAGAGCTCCGCTGCGAGTATGCGGTTCCTGATGAAGTCTTCATGGTTGCAGAATTGATGCCCGGAGCATTAGGAGGGCGGCAAGGCTTGGTAAGATACCGTCCAGAGTTCAATGATGTCTGATGCTTTGCTGAAGTGAGTAGTTGTTAATTTCGCAACCATTGCGGCGTTAGCGTTAACCCGCATCTTCTTGAGTAGCTTGGCTTCTTCAGTCAGAAAGGAGCGCTTGCCTATGGTCAAAACCCTGTTAGTGGTGGGGTGCCTTCTTTGTAGCCTATCAATTTCCATTAGGGCGCAAAGAGAAAGGGACAAGTGGCAGCGCGTTTATACCGGCGAAGAGTCTGTCATCGATGTGAATGTCTCAGGCCCGACGTTCGACGCCGGGCATGTTCTGCGCGTGAAATTCCGGACGACCTTATCAAAACCCGAAAGTCTCAAGGAAAAACCAGGAACAAAATACAAAAGCCGTCTTGAAACGATCGAATTCAAATTAACTGACAAGCGATACCGCATTCATGACATAAGTTTCCTCGATTCAGCCGGCAAAACAGCGCAGTCGTATGAGGCGAACGCATCTGAAGATTGGAAGGTCCTGAAGGTTGGCGGAATGATGCAGAGGCTCTTTGATGCAGCCCGCCAGTTGACGCCTTTTGGTGACTGGAAGGTCGTTGACTATCGCTTCGGAGACGGCACTCCTAGTGATGCGAAGGAGTTTAGAAGGTTATTAGGAACTCGAGTGAGACTTAATTCCGAGCGAGCGGAAGTTGGAATGAAACGCTGTTCTTCGCCAGCCTATCAGTCCAAGTCTGTCACTGACAAAGAATTCTTTCGAGAACTTGGAATCTCGATGGAATCCATCGGCATTCAGGAGAATTATGCTGACACTATTGTAGTGAAATGCGAAGCAAATGGTTGGGCTCCGCCGCAAAGCTTGCTTGTGAAGTTGCCTGCAGGCCGAATACTGATGCTCTGGGAAGGTGTCTTCCTTGTGCTAAAGAAAGAGGGCTATTGAATTATTCATGATCGCCTGCGCCTGATCAACCTGGCATTACGCGGCACTCAAATGTAAACCTTTCATCATGGGCGGACGATACAAGGAACATATGACAAGGTTTATCAGAGCATCATTCTTTAGCTTAATGGTATTTGGAGCCGCTTCGTGTGTACCTACCTTTACCAGCATCCATCATGATCAAGATGTGGCAGCTATTAGAGCCATCAGCTTTGCCAAGGAAGCCTTTATCGACCTTAATCAACCTGAGGCGTACCGCTACCTGTCCGAGGAAGTACGAAGTAACCTGTCTGGATAAATTCATAGATGTCATTGGCCAGATGCATCCGCGTCGTTTTCCGCGGGTTGTTGTAGCTACAGAATACGAACCGATGCCGGGTCAAAAAGCCATGATGATTTGGCTCGTTGGTGAGAATGAGAGTGAGACGTTTGACTACCGAATGGTAATGGCAGGGACCAGCGCAGGCTATCAGGTCACAGCCGTGTCTCGTGTAGCGGAGAAACCGCCTTCACAGTTGAGGAAACCCCTCCCAGTAAGAAGGAGCACGGATGATCTCAGATGATGATCGATGACGACTATCCCGCTTGTAAAGCAACGTACGCTACTCTTCGCGTCTATGTTGAGGGCTAGTTTAAGAAGAACTCTGATTCTGCGCGGTCGCTTGAAGCGCAGCGTTGGACAACTTATCTAATGTAGATCAAGGAGAACTGATGAAACGTAAGTCATCACATTTTGTCCTGCTCGTGACGCTTCTGATCGGCTTCAGCCCGGCTTACGGACAAGACCCTCTTGGGGCGAAACCCAAAAAGCCTCGCACGGTGGATGACTACGAGTCGCGGACATTGAAAGAAGTTGCTGCGAAGGGAGCTGGCGGGGAGAGTCGCGAGAACAAGGAAGACACGATGATCGTGTACGCTGATATTCTCCCTTCGCGTGTGAGGGCAATATACAGGGGTTCCGTGAGGCCACTCCCTCAAATCAAGCGGGAGGTTCTTCGCCAGTGGGCGCGGCTTTATGCAGGTTTCCCAGAAGGCTATACCGAACCCTACGAGTCAGAAGTGCTTTTCAGCGAAGGTGGATCAGAATACTGGCTGGCCGTTAGAAAGAAGTCTCTTCCACATTTCCAGCAAAAGTTGAAGAAAGGTGAAGCGGTGGATTTATATCTGATTCGGGTCGGCGCGGCCAAGGCTTCAGACGATTGGGAGTTGATGCTCTTGATCGAGAGCTTTAAAAAGGCAAAGCTGAATTGAGCGCCGTTACTTCTAGCGAATGCCATTGAAACATTGAAGAGTATAGCGTTACAGGTAGGTAATGGGGATTGTTATGGGCCAACTGGTGTCTTCGGCATCTTCTTCGTACCGGATATGCAGTCTGCCACACGAGAGTTGTGGCGGCTTGTCCGCCCAGGGGGTAGACTCGCCATCACAACCTGGGGCCCGCGATTTTTCGAGCCAGTGAGTACGGCATTCTGGAACTCCGTGCGTGAGGTGAGACCAGACCTTTACAAGGGCTTCAATCCCTGGGATCGAGTCTGCAATCCAGAGTCGGTGCGTTCGCTGTTGACCGGAGCCGGCGTGAGCGTCCAAGAGGTGGTCCTTGAGGACGGAAGACATCCTCTGCGTTCACCGGAACATTGGTGGACGATGGTTCTTGGTTCAGGCTACAGGGGAACGATCGTTGCTAAGTAGTGATTGTGATCGTTGTTCAAAAAGCGCTTACTGACCCGAGCAGCCGGTCTCGCGTGCCGCAGCTTAAGCGCAGCTTTCGGCAACTTTAAGTCCTCGACGATGATCACAGGAGGTACTCCATGCCCTTCAAGTTCGGGATCGAACGCAACGGCGTATTGGCTGAGCTGCCCGCACCCATGCAGATGTTTCTCCTCAGCGAAGGTATCACTATCCTTACAGCTGTCGCTCTGGCGGCGGAGCTGAAAATCTCAGACATTGTGTCTAACGGCCCGCGAAGCAGTGGCGAAATAGCAGAGGAGACATCGACTAACCCGGGCTCGCTCTATCGTTTGCTTCGTCTGCTAAGCACCTTCGGCGTTTTTTCCGAATCCGAGCCCGACCGCTTCGCTCAGACTCCACTCAGTGAACTTCTACGAAGCGGCACCACCGGCTCCCTGCGCCCATGGGTGAGAATGACTGCACTGCCCGTCTGGGGGCGGGTCTTGGCAGAGGCCCTGCACAGCATTAAGACTGGGGAGCCCTCGTTCAAGCGAAGCATGGGTGTCGAATTATTTGACTATCTCGCTGCTCGTCCACACGAGGGCGAGATCTTCAACGAAGCAATGAGCGCGTTTGGAGAAGGCGTGGCCAATGCTGTTGCGCAGGCGTACGATTTCGGCGGTGTCCGAAAAATTGTCGATGTCGGAGGCGGGCACGGGATCCTCATCAGCACGATCTTACGCGCCAATCCCCATCTGAAAGGAGTTCTCTTTGATCTGCCTCACGTCGCAAACGGGGCTCGAGGGGTGCTCGTGGCCGCGAGGGTTGCGGATCGTTGTGAGATATGCGCTGGGGACTTCTTCGAATCGGTGCCCGCTGGTGGCGACGCCTACGTGCTGAGTTGGATAATTCATGACTGGGACCGCAATAGAGCAGTGATAATCCTTAGCAACTGTCGCCGCGCCATGAATCCAGCGGGCCGCCTGCTTCTGGTCGAGACAGTGATCCCCGCTCCCGATGAGGCTCATCCGGGGAAGATCATGGATTTCGTCATGTTGGTTGGACTTGGCGGCCAAGAACGCACCGAGGATCAGTACGCGGATCTGCTGCACGAGGCGGGTTTTGATCTGCGCCGAGTGGTGCCCACCGCCTCACCAATGAGCGTCATTGAGGCGGTGCCGACCTAATGGCCTGGCAGAACTGAGGTTCAGCCCTGTGATCAGGCTCCTACAAGGAAACTAAGCTATGACTAAAACCTTCTGCCTTTTCTGTTTACTTGTTTTCTGCGCCGCAGCCGCCTTCGCGCAGGCTAGCAACTCTGACCGCTGCGAAGTTAGCATTGCCGATCTGAAAGCAAAAAAGAGCGAACGTCTTGGTACGTTTACCACTGTCATTGCAGAGGAAGAGCTAACTACGAAAGAATTCCGGTTACCGCATACAAATCTCTTTATTGTCGCCAGTTTTCTATACAGATGAGTTATCATCTGTAGTGGATTTCAAGAAAGGAGGACGTCATGAGCGAGCAAGAGAACACGAAACTCGTGCAACAAATCTACGAGAATTTCAAGAGCGGGGACATTGAGGCTCTACTGAATCTGCTTTCAAATGACATCGAATGGCAATTACCGGAAATAGAGAATGTGCCATTTGCCGGCAAACGTCGAGGTCAGGAGCAAATCGGGCAGTTCTTCGAATCGCTAGTTGATACTCAAGAGGTTCAGCATTTTGAACCAAGAGAATTTATTGCTGATGGTGATAAAGTCGTGGCTCTGGGTCATTATGCCTGGCTAGTTAGATCTACTGGTAGGCAGTTCGGTGGTGACTTTGCGCATGTGTTCACAGTACGTGATGGTAAAGTCGCAAGATTCCACGAATACATGGATACTGCTGCTGCGGCTGCTGCTCACCGAAAAGACCGCAGCGCCTACAGCGCCTAGCAAGCCCTTGCACCAGAACCGGAATCGGCGGGTCTTCTCTTATCTACAACAACTGCGACAATGATGCAATGCGTACCCTGTCGCTGAGACTGGGGTTGCTGCGCTTCACAATATTTGATGGTATTCATAAACCCTGAGGACGATGTTCTTGGTGTGAGTTAGTGTGATACGTACTTCTGGGTTTTGCGACACTCTGAGGTTAAGGGGCAACTATGAAAATGCAATTCAACGTTGGGGTTGTTGGTTCGGTGGGCTGTTGCCTTTTACTCGGCTTTGGCTCTCTCGCTCATACGCAGACTCGCTCGCCAGCTCTAAATAAAACGACGAAGGATAAGCTCATGACGAATCGCGCAACTGGAATGTTTGATGTGAAAGTTACACCTCAGGCGACGGATGACAAGTCTTCCAGCGCTGCCGTTGCCAGGCTGCTACTTGATAAGCAGTTTCACGGTGATCTCGAAGGCACTAGCAAGGGCCAGATGCTGGCCGCGGGCATGGCTGTGGAGGGCTCTGCCGGGTATGTCGCCATGGAGCAGGTGAGTGGAACGTTGCAAGGTCGCCGCGGCACGTTTGTGCTCCAGCATAGCGGCACCATGAACCGCGGCGCGGCGCAACTAAGTGTTTCGGTCGTGCCGGACTCTGGTACCGAACAATTGGTGGGTCTCAAGGGCAAAATGAATATCAAGATTGACGACGGAAAGCATTCGTACACGTTCGAGTACGTGCTCGCTGAGACTCCTTGAAAATTTGACTCGAATGGGTAGTGGCGTCCCTCCGTGGGCGCCCCGGGGC
>JBOGOU010000020.1:0-6663 GCA_050748205.1 Pyrinomonadaceae bacterium
GTAGCGACCGGATGCCGGCATTCAATGTGCGTCTTACAGTTCTCTTCGTTAATTGAGCATAGCATCCGGTCGCTACCGCTCC
The DNA here is from genome assembly GCA_050748205.1 of Pyrinomonadaceae bacterium. Classification (GTDB taxonomy): domain Bacteria; phylum Acidobacteriota; class Blastocatellia; order Pyrinomonadales; family Pyrinomonadaceae; genus PSRF01. The sequence continues at coordinate 83 of JBOGOU010000020.1, forward strand.
CGGTTCCGTAACGTTCGGACGTCCCACCGTCGCGCAACTCAATGAGAATTTCAAATTAGGACACTAGCTGAAGTTGCAACAGATTTTTAATTGGATGAAGAATTGATTGATATGGTGCGAGGCAAGCAACGCGCCTTTGATCATTCGTTGATGTTATCCAGTCCAGTAAATCTCCAGCCAGTTCTGGTGAAACGAAACCAGTAGATTACAACTTCGTCGCCGGCGGCATTCTTGCAGCCAACGCTGAACTCTTTAGGATTCTGCTTCTCGACTTCCGGACGGGCCTTGCGAAAACACTTCGCAGCATCGCTCTCGCCATTAAAAACCTGACGGTAACGTCTCAACAACTGTGCCCGACTCTTCACCTCTGGTACGCCATATGGCATCCCGATCGGAAATTGCGAAAGGTTAGCGACTGTTTCCTTGTCACCGCTGATCACGGCGGTTCTAAACTTTTCCCAAAAGCTCTGTATCGAAGCGTCGTCAGCCGGAGCGTTTTCTCGCGCTTGCACCAAAGCAGTTCCGACAATCGTCGCCAACAAACAGAGGATTGCCAACTTCTTCATTATTGCTCCTTCGACCTGTGCTTTATTTCATGGGTGGACAAGTTGTATCAAGTTCAAACTAAGACGCTACTGAAAACTTCCTTTTAGGTGAAATCCTCGCCGGAGTCAATCATGTGGTAAACAATTCGACGCCACTCAACTGCCTTCTGGCATCCGCCTGCTACCGCTCGTGGTTCCGTACCAGGTTTACTTGAATGTCAGGATCCATTGGCTACCACAAATGGTTCTATAGTCAGTGGTAGACAATAACTTCCCGTCCCCCACCTGATTCAGTTGCTCACAGACCGCTATCCGGAGTTAAATAGGGCAAACAAAAATTGCGTCATGGTCGGAACAACCCTTGGGAATTACAAGGTACTTGAAAAGCTCGGTGCGGGCGGGCAGGGCACTGTCTATAAAGCTCTTGATTCAAAGCTGGGCCGCACCGTTGTAATTAAGGTTCTTCCCGAAGAACTCACTGCAAGAGAAGCCAATCTAAAGCGCTTCGAGCGCGAGGCGCGGCTCGCCTCAGCCCTTGACCATCCCAACATCTGCACTATCTTCGATCTCAACTCCATCGATGGCGTTCACTTCATCGCGATGCAGTATGTGCCGGGACGAAATGTAAGGCAGTTAGTCAATGGCCGACCGCTCGATCTGTCGAGCGCGTTGTCGATAACCATTCAGGTCGCCGATGCATTGGCCGCGGCGCATTCAGGAGGCATCATTCATCGCGACATCAAAGCTGGAAATGTGATGGTGAATAACAAGGGCCAGGTGAAAGTGTTGGATTTTGGTCTTGCTAAACTTCTGGATGAAGGTGCTGCGCGCAGCTCCGGCATTCACCGCACAGAACTCACCGAAGTGGGCGTACCGTACGGCACCGCAACTTACGCCGCGCCCGAACAAGCGCGCGGCGATCGCGTTGATTCGCGTGCCGACATTTTCTCAACGGGTGTGTTGCTCTACGAAATGCTCACCGGCACATGGCCATTTCGCGGTAAGACAGCCGTCGATGTGCGCCATGCGGTGCTGCATGAAGAGCCCCAACCGCTTCGCGAGGCGCGTCCTGACCCTTTGCCGCCGCGCTTGCAGCAGATTCTCGACCGGGCCTTAAGAAAGGACCCGCGCGATCGGTATCAGAAGATCGTTGAGTTTCGCGACGACCTCCGCGCCGTTGCGCGGGAGATGTCGGCTGTTTCAGGCGCGCCGTTGAATGAAAGTAATGAAGCGATTGCACCGCGCCATCTAAACGCCGGCAGCCCGGTTTCTCGGGCCTTCCGTTGGCTTAAGAGTATCACCAGCGCCGAAAGTACATCCGGAGCTGCCTTTCGGTCACCCGGCACTACTCAACCACGCGAAACTCATGAAACGCCTCAGACGAGCCTGGGCGACAAAGAACGCAAGAGTGTAGCGATCCTACCCTTCAAGAACCTAAGCAACGATCCGGAAACTGCGTTCTACGAGTTCTCCCTTGCCGACGCAGTGATTACTGAATTGGCGCGCGTGCGTTCGTTGGTCGTACGTCCTTCGTCTGCGATCGCGAAGTATCAGGGTCAGCTAGTGGATCCCGGTGATGCAGGCCGGGAGATGAGCGTCGACGCGATCCTGACTGCGAGTTTCCTTCGCGCGAACGATCGTCTACGTGTGACAGCGCAACTGCTCGACGTGCGGACCGGTGAGATCCTGTGGAGTGAACGCATTGATGCTGACGCCAGCGACATCATTGCGGTGCAGGACACCATGGTGCAGCAGATCGTCGAAGGGTTGCGCCTGGAGCTCAGTCCCGAGGAGAAGGTGGAGTTGGCAAAGGGGTCTACTGCAGACGCGGCTGCCTCCGAGGAGTATCTGCGCGGGCGGGATTGCATGGGCCAGTTTATCTATCACACAGTGTCACACGAACACCTCGATTCGGCGATTAAGCACTTCCAGCGGGCAATAGAGCTCGACCCAAATTTTGCCCTGGCCTATTCCGCTCTTGGTGGATGTTATGTAAACCGGGCTCTCAAGGGACTTGGCGAAGCCGGCGATCATGAAAAAGCGGAGAGCGCGTTCAGTAAGGCATTGGCGCTCGATCCAAAACTTTTGGAAGCGCGCATGCACATGGTCTTCATCTATCTTCACCGGGGAGAGAAACCGAAAGCGCGCGCGGAAGTCGAGCAATTGCGCGAAGAATATCCAAACGACGTCGGAGTTCACTTTGTGCGCGGCGTGCTGTCGCGTCTCGATGGCGACTATGATCGCGCTCTGCGCAGCTTCGACCGTATGATCAGGCTCAACCCGGCAGAACGCGTCGTGGCCAGTTACAATCGGGCGCGCATTTTCAGTTATAGACGGCAGTATGAAGAGGCCCTTGCCGAACTCGATGCGGGCGCGGAACTCGAGCCTGACCATCCGCTCATTAGGACGTTTCGCGCGCTCGTGCTTTACTATCGCGGCGAAGTCACGGCTGCCACACGCATCCTGGAACACGTACTTCAGCAACATCCGCAGATGGATGGCATTCGCCCGATTCTGGCAATCTGCTTGAGCGCCCAGGGCAGGCATCGTGAGGCGGATGAGCAGCTGACGAAGAAAGTCAGAAAAACTGCTGCCGGAGACCATGACATAGCATACTGGCTGGCCACTGCCTACCTGCTTCAAGGCCGGCAAGTCGAAGCTTTTCGCTGGCTGGAGACGGCAATCGATCTGGGAAATGAGAACTATCCATGGTTTGAGTCGGATCCCAACTGGCTTGAGGTCAACAATGACGCGAGGTTTCTGGCATTGATGGAAAAGATCAAAAGCGGGCCCTTGAAAAGCGAGGGCCACACTGCATGAAGACTTTCGTCGTCGGAGACGTCCACGGGCGTTGTGCCCAGCTTCTGAGTTTGCTCGAGATGCTTCCGCGGGACCACGGCTCCGACATGCTGGTATTTTTGGGTGACCTTATCGACCGGGGGCCGGACGCACCCGGCTGTGTCGATCACGTGCTCAAACTCTCGCGTAGTAATCCTGAGAATGTAACCTGTTTGCGCGGCAATCATGAACAGATGCTGCTGGATTTCATCGAAGGTACGAGCAACATCTGGATCACGCCCGTTACCGGAGGCGAGCGCACATTTGAACAATATGCCGGGCAGGCTCTGGTCGTAAACAGCGAATCGGATCTTGAGGGAGCGCGCCACACAATCAACCGCAAGATACCGCCCGATCACTTGGCTTTTTTCCGCGAGCGACCTTATTACCACGAGGACGAGTACGCTCTTTACGTTCACGCGGGCCTGGATCATGGCAAACATCCCCGCGAAACTTCGCCGCAGTTGCTGCTCTGGTCGCGCGATATGGATTTCTATAAGAACTATCGCGGCAAACCGTGTTTGTTCGGTCACACCCCGACACCTTTTCTGCCGCTGCGCGGGCGAGTCGGCCGCCACGGCATCTATATCTTCCACAGCGCAATCGGCATTGATACCGGTTACAACCACACCTCACCTTTAAGTTGCCTGTCGCTGCCCGACTTCACGCTCTACCAGTCGTTCGCCGACGGCCACGAAGAGACCCACCAGATTACTTCCTTCATTCCCGAGACTCTCAAAGCCATGCAGAAAAAGGCGGGACTCGCCGGATAAGGTCAGTGGTCAGTGGTCAGTGGTCAGTTAGTCAGTTGTTGTCTTCTGCTCAACGCACAGAACCATTTGCGGTAGCCAATGGATCCTAGGCTCAAGATAACGTCAGCCACTCAACTTTCTGCCAGTCATCGCTACGGCTATGCCGCCTGGTGTGAGGCGGCGGCTAGGCCCCGCCGTCAGCTGACTCTTTGATTCTTGGGGCTAGGCCCAACCAAGGGCCACTCATTGAAAGCGGCTGTAAAGGAAAGGCGTAGCCACTTCTTCACATCTGGCGACGAAGCCGTGGCGATGACCAGCAGAAGTTGAGTGGTTGCTCGTTGTGTTGAGTGCCGAGATCCATTGGCTACCGCAAATGGTTCTGTGAGTGCTTCCATTAGTGTTGAGTGCCGGGATCCATTGGCTACCGCAAATGGTTCTGTGGTTGAGCAAACTGACTACTGGCCACTGACTACGGACCACTAACCACTGACTACTGCCGGTCGGAATCATGAAAAGACACATTCTCATCTACGGTCTCATCTATGGTCTCTGCGGCGGACTGCTGATTGTTGTGCTCAAACTTATCGAGTATCGCTTTCTCGTGGTGCAGCATTCGGTAGAGATCTATGGAGGATTGATTGCGCTCGTGTTTGCAGTCGTAGGCATTTGGTTGGGACTCAAACTCACCAGGAAAAAAGAAGTACTAGTCCTAAAGGAGGTTGCTGTTTTCGGCTCTCAGCCTTTCGCATTGAATCAAGAGAGGTTGCGCGAGTTGGGGGTCACTCCACGCGAGTTGGAAATACTCGAGTTGATTGCCAAGGGTATGAGTAATCGGGAGATTGCTGAGAAACTCTTTGTAAGTGAGAACACCGTGAAGACCCACTCCAGCAGACTGTTTGACAAACTCAATGCTAAACGGAGAACTCAGGCAGTGCAGATAGGAAAGGAACTCGGCCTGATCCCCTAGCGGAAATGGCCGGCATGAGCAGTGGCCCGCAAGATAACCGGGACAGACAACCTTATGAAGCCTTCAGCCTGAGAAAAAGGATGTTCGAAATTCTTGTTGCAAAAACTGAAGACAAAGAAGCTGTCCAGCGAATTTACACCTCAGTTGCTGGTCATCGAGCCGTTGATGATGATGAAGCGCGTTGGGATCGGTTAATACGAGCAGGAGGCTTGCTTGTTGCGCAAGAAGAAGATCGGGTCATCGGCTTTGGCGGAATTGATGTTCATGCGGCGGAGCAGGTGAAGTGGCTGTATCTTCTCCCTCAGTATCAAGGGCTGGGGCTAGGCTCCGAGATTCTAAAACGCCTGGAAGATATCGGCTGGGATGCGGGCCTGGATACCCTACGGCTGCACTCTGCAATAGACGCCGAGGTGTTTTACCGCCGGCATGGCTACCACTCGGTTCCAGCGTCAGACCAAATTGGACACGATCACGAAGGGGTTGAAATGGTGAAAGAGCGCCACTCCACAGATTAGAAGTAAGAATGGGAATGCGGGAATCAGCCGCGGATGCACGCTGATAAACGCGGATCAGAAAGGGCTTAAATCATTCCGCAGAAGCTGTCGCGACCTATTCTGGTGCTTTCTCTACTCGTTCTGATCCGTGTCATCCGCGTCTGTCTGCGGCTAATATTCCGTTTGGTCTTCTTAATTTCTATCGGTTTTCCGAAAATCCAGACTAAAACGAAAGTTGTATTTTGAGCGTGAAGCCGCTAAATCATGCCAAAGTATGACGACACAGCGCCTACGAAAAGCTATTTTGCGCCCGATAGAAAATCCTTGGTTAGTTAGGAGAAAAATCCCGTGAAGAAAACAGTTTTGACCTTCGGGCTGATTTCCGGCGCAATTTCTTCGGTGATGATGCTTGCCATGCTGCCCTTCATCGACCGGATTGGCTTCGACAAAGGCGTCGTAGTTGGATACACAACCATCATTCTTTCGTTTCTGCTGGTGTTTTTCGGCGTTCGGTCTTATCGGGAAAACGTCGGTGGCGGCGAGATCACTTTTAGCAGGGCACTTGGCGTTGGCATGCTGATCACGCTCATCTCGTGTCTCTGCTATGTAGTCACGTGGGAAATCGTCTACTTCAAGCTGATGCCCGGTTTTGCGGAGAAGTATACGACCTATGTGATCGAGCAAGTAAGAGCGTCGGGGGCCAGCCAACAAGTCATTGAAGCCAAAATGCAGGAGATGAAAAGTTTCAACGCGCTCTATGACAACCCTCTGATCAATGCCGCTATTACCTTCATGGAGCCGTTCCCGATTGGCCTGGCTGTTACCCTTATCTCGGCGATAATTTTGAGGAAAAGGGGCCGTCGTGAGGAACACGCAAAGGGAGTTGGTGAGCCGGTGCGTTCTTAGTTCTCCGGCAACGCCATTCCAGGCTCAGCTCCGACACGAGCACTCAACCACGGAACCATTTGCGGTAGCCAATGGATCC
>JBOGOU010000021.1:0-10149 GCA_050748205.1 Pyrinomonadaceae bacterium
TCCCTCAACATGCTTCTGTCTTTCTCGCCCAACTCCGCGATCCGTTGCATCACCAATTCCGCAATCTCCTTGTAGGTGCGCACGTGATCTTTCTTCGACAAATATTCTGAGAAATCGATCTGCGGGCCAAAGTGAACACGAATCTTTGGCCCGCCCGTCCAGTTTCCCAGTACCTGGCGCGGGAGGTGATTGCTGAGCCCGGCGATAAAGACTGGTATTACCTGGGGCATCGCGGCTTTAATTATCCTACCTACTCCCGGCTGAGCGGGAAGGAACGAGTAGGGATCAGAACCTTTGTTCCGCGTTCCTTCCGGATGGAAGCCAATAACATTGCCCGCGCCATGCCTGCAAATCTCCGCAAGCAAACGAAAAGAGTACTTGTCGAACGCGCGTTTTTGCCGGATCGGCTTCTCTCCTGAGGCGAAAAACGGTGGATACATGGACCACCAGCCCATGACGAGGTTCACGAAAAGGCCGAGTGGTGACTGGTAGAAAAATCGCCCACGTACCGGGAAGAAGAGCTGCTTGCGCCAGAGCGTATGCCGAAAGAGGACTGTCGATACCGTGTACATGTCAAAGAAAGAGCGATGATTTGCCACAAGGAGAATCGGTCGATCGCGCGAAGCCGTTTCAAGGTTTTCAAGGCCGTAAACCCGCAACAGATTGTAGGTGGACAGGTGAATCCAGCCTGCACCGAGGGTCTTCTGACACCACGTCCAGAAGCGCTTCCAACGTCCCTGGTTCATTCTGTGAACCAGACGGAAGGCAAGTCGCTCAAACCGACTCATTACCGCGAGTTCGTCAGGCGACGGTTGAACGGCTTGTCCAAAGTCCAAGGTCCAAGGTCCAAGGTCTGTTGCGCTCTCATCGCGCTGCGACGAGGCATTTGAATCTGAGGTTTGCACGCTAGCCATTGGACTCTGTCTAAGATACCGCTGAATTAGGCAGCACCTGAAGCATCCACCCACTCCCGTGGGTGGGATTTCCTGAGTTTTCACCAAACTCTAAATCGCTGGGCTGTTTTCGGTCGTCCGCTTCGCGAACTATAGCTAATCGATTGAGAAATACTTCGCCTCGGGGTGATGGACAATAATGGCGGAGGTTGACTGTTCGGGATCGAGTTGAAATTCCTCGGTTAGTTCTAAATCGATACGGCCCGGGTCAAGCAGGTCGAAAAGCTTTGCCTGGTCTTCCAGATTAGGACACGCCGGGTATCCGAAGCTAAACCGTGAACCTTGATAAGCCTGATGAAACAACCTGGTTACCTCCTGGGCGTCATCGCCCGCGATTCCGAGTTCTTCGCGGATTCGCTTGTGCCACAGTTCGGCGAGGGCCTCAGCGCTTTCAACACTCAGCCCATGAAAGTAAAGATAGTCAGTGTAGTTATCAGCCTTAAACAGTTCTTGTGAATATTCGCTAGCGCGTCGCCCCACGGTGACGAGATGAAACGCCACAGTATCCATTCTTCCCGAGTCTTTCGAGGCGAAGAAATCCGCCAAACACAGATGCTTAGCCGCCGGTTGGCGCGGAAACGTGAATCGCAGCCGCTCAGTTTCCTGGTCCTCGTTATAGATAATTAGGTCATTTCCTGAGGACTGTGCGGGGAAGTAACCATACACGACGCGGGGCACAAGCAGCTTTTTCTGCTTACTGCGCTCCTTCAAATCAGCATAAACAGGAAGCACGCTTTCTCGCACGAACGCCTGATATTCATCCAGCGGCTTCCTTCCCTGCTTGAACTGCCATTGACCCTTGAACAGCGCATTCTCGTTCACATATGCGAACACATCATCGAGACAGATGTCCTCAACAATTCGCGAACCGAAAAAAGGAGGACGAGGAATGGGCACGTCACTGGTGACAGTTGACCGGGTTGTGTGACTTGTGTCGCCGGCAGTCTTTGTGACGCCGCGCGGCTTGACTGGTTTGCGAATGCCAAGTTTTGCTTCTTCGCCTACAAGATCCTCCTCGTCGTCAGCCTGTGGCGCAGACTTCAGTCTGCGCCCTCCATTGTCGTCAAAAACTAAAGTCGGTGCCACTCCGTTGCTCACGAGCTTGTCCATTGTGTGGAGACCTGCGAACGCGTCTCTCGCGTAGAAGAGCTGGCCCTTGTAAAGCGACTTCAGATCGTCATCCACATAACGCCGTGTCAGCGCGGCGCCGCCGAGAACGACAGGTACCGTGATGCCGCGCTCGTTCATGAGCTCGAGGTTTTCCTTCATGATCAGCGTTGATTTTACGAGCAAGCCACTCATGCCAATAGCGTCCGCCTCATGCTCTTCGTAGGATTGCAGGATGTTATCAATCGGCTGCTTGATGCCAAGATTGACAACCTTGTAGCCATTGTTAGTGAGAATGATGTCCACAAGGTTCTTGCCAATGTCGTGAACGTCACCCTTGACGGTCGCCAGCACCATTGTTCCTTTAGCTGTAGCACCGCCTTTTTTCTCCATGAAGGGTTCCAGGAAGCGGACGGCAGCTTTCATCGCTTCGGCCGATTGCAATACAAAGGGCAACTGCATTTGACCGCTCCCAAAAAGATCGCCCACAACCTTCATGCCTTCGAGCAGGATGTTGTTTATGATGTCCAGCGCGGGATACTTTTCGAGCGCAGCCTTCAACTCATCTTCAAGGCCGATTTTCTCGCCATCAATAATGTGATTCTTCAAGCGCTCTTCGACTGTTTCCCCTTTTGAAGCCTTCTTGCTGCTCTTGGTCTTAACGCCCTCGAAAAGCCTTGTAAACTCGGTAAGAGGATCGTAGGTACAAACATCTCCCTCAAGTTGGCGCTTGTCGTAAATCAACTCACGAGCGACTTTTAGTTCCTGCTCGCCGATGCGATTAAGCGGTTCGATCTTGCTGGCATTGACGATGGCCGCATCAAGTCCGGCCTCCACTGCGTCGTGCAGGAAAACAGAATTCAGTACGACGCGCGAAGCGGGATTGAGACCAAACGAGATGTTCGAGACGCCGAGAATCGTGAAACAGCCGGGCAGCTCTTTCTTGATGCGGCGTATTGCGTCGATCGTTTCAAGAGCGTTACGCCGATCCTCTTCGATCCCCGTGGAGATTGGTAACGCGAGCGAATCAAAGAAAATGTCCGACGCGGGCAGCCCTAATTCTTGGGTGGCTTGCTCATACGCGCGTTTCGCAATCCGGAACTTGCCTTCCGCTGTGCGCGCCATTCCGTCTTCATCGATTGTTCCGATAACGACGCTGGCGCCGTAGTGTTTGGCGAGGTCGATAACCTTTGTGAATCGCGGCACACCATCTTCATAGTTAGTCGAATTCAGAATGGACTTGCCGCCCGCGTGTTGTAGACCAGCCTCCATTTTCTGCCATTCTGTGGAATCAAACATCAAGGGAATCTTGACGTTGGTAACCAGCCGGGACGCGAGTTCGTGCATATCGCGCTCGCCGTCTCGACCCACAAAGTCGACATTGACGTCCAGCACGTGCGCGCCTTCGCGCTCTTGCTCCTTGGCAAGCGAGACCAGACCATCCCAATCTTCGTCGTTGAGAAGATCGCGCATCTTCTTTGAGCCGCTGGCATTTACGCGCTCGCCGACAATCAGGAATGATGTGTCTTGCACATAAGGCTGTTGGAAATAGATGGAAGAGGCTGCCGGCACGAGACGGGCATCACGTGCCCTCGGCGCGATGCGCTGCATTGCTTCGACCACAAGCTGCAAATGCGCGGGCGTCGTTCCGCAACAACCGCCCACAATGTTTACGCCGAAGTCTTTCGCAAAGTGAACTAGTTGCGCCGTGAACGTCTCAGGGGTCTCGTCGTAGTGCATCTTGCCTTCTTTGACTGAAGGCAAGCCTGCATTCGGCAGGACCGACACAGGCAGCGGCGCATTCTCACATAGGTAACGGATACTGTCGGTCATGTGGCGCGGTCCGGTACCGCAATTCATACCAATCACATCAATTGGAAACGGCGCCAGCGCGGTTAATGCCGCGCCGATTTCAGTACCGTTGAGCATCGTGCCAAACACTTCGATGGTGACCTGGGCAATCACCGGCACCCGCTGGCGGGTCTCTTCGAAATGTTGAAAGATCGCCGCGAGAGCTGCTTTTGTTTGCAACAGGTCCTGACAGGTCTCGACTATCAACAGGTCGGCGCCGCCATCGATTAATCCACGTACCTGCTCTCGATAAGCCGCTTTAAGTTCGAGAAAAGAGATGTGACCAAGCGTGGGGAGTTTGCGTCCCGGACCCATCGAGCCGGCCACCCAACGCGGGTGCGCTTTGGTTGAGTAGTCAGCGGTGACGCGTTTTGCGAGGCGCGCTGCTTTGACGTTCATGTTATAGGCCTGATCGCCAATGCCGTACTCGGCGAAATCCACCGGCGTGCCGTTGAAGGAATTGGTCTCGATCACATCACAACCCACGTCTAAAAATCCCGCATGAACTTTCTCGACGGCGTCGGGCCTGGTAACCAACAGATTCTCGTTACAGCCCTCGAACCGCAGTCCGCCAAAGTCGTCCAGCGTCAAGTTCTGAACCTGCAAGTTGGTCCCCATCGCGCCGTCAAAGACAACGATGCGTTCCTTTAATGTGTCGAGAATGTTAGCCATTTCATTTTCAGATATAAGACCTATAGGACATATAGGACATTTGTAACCAGTAAATCAAAACGGAAATCGCAAAATATCAAAAGCCCCGCGCTAAACAACGCGGGGCTTTCCAAAACCCTCTTCGATTAGTCTCACTGGGAAAGACTCGCCGAGCTGTTTAGCGGATTATTTTACGTGGCCGCAAGTCGCCTTAACTCACCACGTTTTTCGTGGACTATTGAAACATCGCGGGCCATAGGTGTCAAGGTTGGCCTTGGGTCTTTGGTTTTTGGTCTTTGGCCTTTGTTCTTTGCTCCTTACCGCGAAAACTCTCACTTAAAACTCAATTACAAAGTTCAAAGCACCAAGTTCAAAGCTCAAAGTGCAAAGACCCAAGACCAAAGGCCAAAGTCCAAGGTTCATTTCCTATTTACGATTCGCTATTTACCATTTACCATGCCCTTTCATGCGGCGCGCCATTTACCCCGGCTCCTTTGACCCAGTGACAAACGGTCACCTGGACATTATCGAGCGTGGGTGCAAACTCTTTGACGAGATAATCATCGCTATCCTAGTAAATCCGGAGAAGCGCCCTTTCTTTTCTATCGAGGAACGCCGCCAGATTCTCGACCAGGTACTGCAAGGTCTTGAGCGCGGAAGTTGTCGAGTCAGGGTGGATGATTTTGAGGGGCTGCTTGTCCATTACGCTGTGGCTCAGAAGGCAGACGCCATCGTGCGCGGTATTCGGGCAATCTCGGATTACGAATATGAGCTGCAGATGGCCCTAATGAACCGGCGCCTCCAGCCGAATATTGAAACTGTTTTCATGATGCCGGCTGAAACCTACTCTTACGTCAGCTCGCGCCTTGTCAAAGAAATCTTCGAGCTGGGTGGCGAGCTTGCTGGTCTCGTACCGCCGCTGGTGGAAGCTCGCATGAAAGAGAAAAAAGCACGAGGCTGAAGAATTTTGCAAACGAGCTCGCGTTGTTGGGAATCATTTGATTAGCTTTGGAAAGAACAGAACCTATGATGACTAGACCTGCTGTCGATTCTTTCACGGTCTCTGAAAACGTGGCAAAGATGCAGCCTTCATCAACGCTTGCCGCAATGCAAGCTGCTGACGCGCTTCGAGCGACGGGCGCTAACGTCGTCGATTTCGGCGCCGGCGAACCGGATTTTGATACTCCGGATAACATTAAACAGGCTGCAGCCGAAGCCATGCGCGCGGGCCAGACGAAATACACCCCCACAGCGGGCACTCGACAGCTACAACAAGCAATCATTGACTTCTACGCCCGCGAGTTTGGCGCCGCCTTCGAACGTTCGCAGGTGATGGCCACGTCTGGAGGCAAACAGGCGATCTTCAATGCCGTTGTTACGCTGATCAATCCGGGTGACGAGGTATTGATTGCGAAGCCTTACTGGGTAACTTTTCCCGAGATCGTGGTGTTTGCCGGTGGCGTGCCCGTCTTTATTGAGACCCAGGAAACAGGATTTTTGCTTGCCGCCAACCAGATCGAGAAGGCAATAACTCCCCGCACCAAACTCATTATTCTCAATTCACCTTGCAACCCTTCGGGAAGAGTCATCCCGCCCGAAGAGTTTAGACGGATCATGGATCTGCTGAATGAGCGGGGCATCTACACGATCTCTGACGAATGCTATCTGCGTTTTGTCTATCCACCTGCACAAGTGTTTTCTGCGGCCAGCCTGCCGGTGGAACTTCACAGCCGGTTATGCATCGCTGGTTCATTCTCAAAAACCTATGCGATGACGGGTTGGCGAATGGGTTACGCACTGGCGCCGCGAGCATGGACCCAGGCGATGTTGAAAGTCCAGAGCCACTCCACGAGTAATCCAAACTCCATCGCTCAACGGGCGGCAACTGAGGCTTTTAACGGCCCTCAGGAATCGGTGGCGGCGATGCTGGCTGAATACTCCTCGCGACGCGCATGGCTTCTCGGAGCCCTCAGAGAGATCCCCGGCTTCACTTGCAATGAACCCGAAGGAGCTTTTTATGCCTTTCCCAATATTAGTGGTTGTTTGAAGGGAGCCGTAAAGACCTCGGGCGACTTTGCCCAACGGTTACTCGAAGAGGAGCAGACGGTCGTCACTGATGGAGCAGGTTTTGGATGCGAAGGCTATATCCGCATATCCTATGCGACTTCGATGGAGCAATTGCAGGAAGGCGTGAAAAGGATGAAACGCTTTGCAGAGAGGTTGAGTTAGTGGCGCAAACTTCAGTCTGTGAAGCCTGCCGCGCTTAAAGGCCAAGACGCCAGACCGGAAGGTTCTTCCAGTCTGGCGTTTTTGATTCGAGCTTGGAGCACAGACCAAAGATCTGTGCTACTAATCAGTACAGGTTGAAGTTGTACTCCAATTGAATGTACATCGAGACAGCGCGACCATCCTTCGTTGCGGGGGTGAACCTGATCTGGCGAGCCGCCGCAATCGCCCTTTCGGTCAATCCATACGGAAGACCTGACACGGCCCGAATCTGCGTGACTTGGCCGGATGAGGTGAAGATGGCGCGAAGCACTACGGTCCCGGTTATCTGGTTCTTCCGTGCTTCTTCTGTGTATTGCGGTTCAGGCTTCGAGAGTACCCTGGCTTTCGAACTAACCTCTTTGCCGCTGAAGACTCTGTTGTAGTCAGTTCCACCGCCCCCACCACCGGCGCCGCCGCCGCCATCATTGCGGTCTCCACCGCCAATGTTGCCACCGCGGCCGGGTCCAATGCCGCCGCCTTCGCCGGGTCCGATTCCTCCGCCTCTGCCCGTACCGATACCATTCCCCGTGCCTGGCCCGGATGAAGGGTCAGTGCTCTTGGACTTGAAATCACCGTAGGGAAGAACACGTGCGTCAGGTGGAACCAGCAGTCGATCAGCTACGACGGTTGCTGCCACTGGCAGGGATGGATTCTTGATTGCGGGTGGCTTCGGATCAGGAGCAACCACCTGGGGCACGGTCAGCGAGGCCTGTGGTGTTTTGCCAAACGAGGCCGGCTTCTGTTCTTCACGGCCACCGCCGCCACCGCCACCTGCTTTCTCCTGTTTTGGCTTGCTACCGCCGCCACTGCCCTTGTTCAGACCGGCTGTTCCCGGATCGGGGGTGGGTTGCTCGGCGGGAATATCAATTAACTGATCGACCTGAAGTTCCTCGGCATTCTGTGCGAGCGTGTCTTGCTGCCTTTTGGCGAGCGCTTCCAATAAGATGTAACTCCCAACGACGCCGAAGATGAACACGAAAGCCACCATCATCGCTACCACCACATGGCGCGAATCCGATGGCTGCGCACCGGCGACTGCTGCTCCTTGATCTCTCCCAAACCAGGTTGCGAAAGTGGCTACCAGCATTCCCACGGCAACAACTCCAAACAGGATCAACGCTGTTCGTGAGACAGCCACAGAGTTGGTGCGATCCATGATGGTGGCTACGCCAACGAGGGCGGCCATCGCTAAAACTCCTGCGCCAGTTGCAATGAGAACATTGCGGTTGCCAAAGAAGCGCCCGGCCATTTGCCCATAGCCCAGAATCGAACGCTTGGTGAAGCCAAATGGATCGCGTTTGAACTCCGGCCAGGTCAATTCATACTCGTGAGCTACACCCTTCAACTCATCGGCAAGTCGCAGCACGAGTCCCTTGTCATCCATGATTGTAAGGTGATACTCGCCCCGCGTAGCTATGACACCGGAAGGCGAAACGGCGGCAGTGTGAATGACAGGTTCGTTCCTCACCGCAGGTTCAATCCGCACGGCACTGACAGTGCTCTCCTCGTCCTTGGGAACAGAGCCGTTAAGCGGCGTTCCGTCCACAGGACAAAAACTGAACTTGTCAGCGAACGCTTCCTGGCATGTGGAACAAGACTTCATATTCACTACCTCTTTTTGCCTCGGGTGGAGCGCTACGGGCTCGATCGCAGCGTGCTCGCTTCCAAGCTCCCTATAATAACTATTTATGACGCGCTGATCGAGTGCTTTCGAAGCTTCTGGAGCGGTCCAGTGCTCGAGCACCCTTTTGAGCTCGTCATCAGAAAAGAACTGGTCGTCCGACCCGACGCTGCTCATCTCAAGCCTTCTCCAAAGTAACAATTTCCCGGCTACTATTCAAATAAGGCCACAGCATGGTTTTCATGCTCTCCCGCGCCCGGTGCAACCGGGCTTTTACCGCACCAACTTCTGTGCCCACTACACTCGCGATCTCAGTCAATGCCAAGCCCTCATATTCAAAAAGGACCAACGCCTCACGCTGAAGAGGCGGCAAGCTCAGGACAGCCTCTTTCACCTTCGAAGACAGTTCCTCGTCCAGCAACCTGGGCAACGGCTGATCCCCAAGCGGACTCAGTGGCTCGCCATTCAAATCTTCAACACCGGCCTCTCTTGCTGCATTACGAAAGTACTTTAGAGACAGATTTCGCGCCGCCGAGTAAAGATACGTTTTCAATGATCCTCGTTCCGCATGGAAGGCGCCGGGCCGTGCAATCAAGCTCAAAAAGCAATCGTGGGTAATATCTTCCGCCACGTCGACCGATCCCGAAAGCCTGTACACAAACCGAAAAATTCCGTTCCGGTGCCGTTCGTACAACTGGACGAAAGCTGCCTGGTCGCCCCCTTCTGCCCTTTCAAGCAAAAGTTCGTCTGTGATTCTATCTGGCAATCAAGCACTCGATCCTGCAGGAATCGCTTCCTACCTTAATTACCGCCAAACGGCCAAAAGATACGGCGTTCAACCAAGCTTTTTCGAGCTAATTGCCGCCAGGATAGACTCAAAGAGCGCGCCCACGTGGGCAATTATACTATCCTTCGACCTAACCGGAGCACGCAATCCACGGCGGCGGCCCTCAGATTAAACCCGGGCCTTTGATGCATTTACACGCCAAACGGTTGACGGGCAAATATCACGCATCTAAGATGTTTTTGCCCCAATTTTAACAACCAACTGAGATTTCCTGCCGGTGGCGGCAGTTTCTCTTCGTCATAGTCAAAAACCATCGCTTTATGAGCCTAATCTTCCTGGCCAATCCCTTGAAAAGAATCGTCATTGCTCTTTGCCTAATTTCCCTGGCTGGCGGCACTGCAGTTTCAGTCCTGGGTCAAGGGACGGTAGAACCACAGCGCGAACAGTTGCTCAACGGCTTACGTGTGTTGCTCTGGACCCGCCCCGGGGATGAGGAAGTAGTGATCAAATTGCGTATCCATAGCGGAGCAGCGTTTGATGTAGCGGGCAAAGCAGGAGCAATAGCTATCCTGGGCGATATACTTTTTCCCGACCCAAGTACGCGCGAATACTTCACAGAGATGTCGGGGCGGCTGGACGTCGACACGGACTATGACTCAATTACCGTTACCTTGCAGGGCCGCGCCAGCGAGTTTGAGCGCATCGTGGGAATTCTCCGTACCGCACTTCTTACTACCCAGATCACCCCAGAAAACGTAGCCAGGATTCGCGATGGGCGTATAAAGATTGCGAAGGAAATCAACGTTTCCCCAACCGTGTTGGCAGATCGCGCAATTGCGGCGCGCCTTTTTGGAGACTTTCCTTACGGCCGGCCTGCCGGCGGTGCCCCCGAGAGCCTTGCGCGTGTGGAC
>JBOGOU010000022.1:0-14020 GCA_050748205.1 Pyrinomonadaceae bacterium
GTTGTGTGTTTGGGGGTTTTGTGGCGGCGCCGGCGGCAATCGAGTTCGCAAAGAACATCGAGCGTAACGGAACGGATGGATCTCGCATTTACGAACAGGAATTGAGGCGCCAGGAAGAGATCAATGATGCCTTGATTAAACAAAGTGGAAATGAGAACCAGTACCTGCTTCATCAGGAGATGGGGAAGTGGATGACCGACAACGTCACTGTTGTTCGTTATAACGACAAGCTCCAGGCCACAGACAACAAGCTGCTTGAGCTGATGGACCGGTATAAGAGGATCTCGATTAACGATTCCAACCTCTGGGCAACGATGGCTCTACCCCATGCGCGCCATCTGGACAACATGCTCGAGCTCGCTCGCGTTATCACGCTGGGCGCGTTGAATCGTAATGAATCTCGTGGGGCACATTACAAGCCGGATTTTCCCGAGCGCGACGACGAAAACTTTTTGAAGACAACTATCGCTGAGTATTCGGGTGAAGGGCCGGTTATTTCTTATGAGCCTGTCGATGTTTCGCTGATCACGCCGCGAAAGCGTGACTACAGCAAGGCGAAAAAAGACACGGCGAAAGCGTGATTTTTCAATGTCTCCAACTCCACAAGCTACTGTCGAGATCCACATCAGGCGTCGCGCTAATCCCGACTCAGCGCAATACTGGGAACGCTTTGAAATTCCCTACCGTCCGAATCTCAACATCATTTCCTGCCTGATGGAGGTGCAAAAACACCCCGTAACCAAGGAAGGTAATCCCACGACGCCACCTGTCTGGAGCATGAACTGTCTGGAGCAGGTGTGCGGCATCTGCACGATGGTCATCAACGGACGCGCGCGGCAATCATGCTCCGCCCTTGTCGACAATCTTGAGCAACCCATCAAGCTCGAGCCGATGGCCAAATTTCCTAACGTTCGCGACCTGGTGGTAGACCGCTCTCAGATGTTTGATCATTTGAAACGCGTACACGCCTGGATTGAACTCGATGGCACTTACGACCTTGGCACCGGGCCAAGGATGGATCAGGACGACGTTCAGGAGCGCTACGCCTACTCACGCTGCATGACCTGTGGTTGCTGCCTGGAGGCCTGTCCTCAGTACGAAGGGGATCAATACATTGGGCCGCAGGCGATAGCCCAGGTGCGTCTTTTCAACATGCATCCTACCGGGAAAATGACGCGCGACGAGCGTCTGGAAGGCATCATGGGTGAAGATGGGATTACGAACTGCGGCAACGCGCAAAACTGCGTCAAGGCTTGTCCCATGAATATTCCGCTTACACGGGCTATTTATGAAGAAAACCGCGAGACCGTGCTTCACGGACTCTTTGGTTGGTTTCGCAAGTAACCCCACGCCGAACAGGTCCTTAGACGGTAGGTGTAACCGGCTCTTCTCATACAGGTGCGTTTCAAATCCCACCCGCGGAAGTGTGTCAAAAACCGAAGAAACCCTACGGTAATTTGCAGGTAAGGAAGGTGGGCTTGCCCCCGCCTCAACTCTGAAAGCCTCAAATCAAAAGCAACATTCAAGTCTGAAATCCTCCTGTGACTTGAAGGGTGTTCGAACCCAACGCGGGGGCAAGCCCACCTTCCTTACCTGCAAATTACCGTAGGTCCCTTTTTAGCTTTCAACACACCCGCTTCCGCCGTGAAATTTGAAACACCAGCAGCCATCTTCGTCCCTCCCTAGCCGGTTTAACGCCCAAAAAGACGATCTCTTGAGCACGCCGAGCAGTGTCCGGCTTTGAGACAGAGGCTGGAGTGCTAAATCAACTTGACTTGTTAGGCCAACCTGGTTGAAACTGTTTGGTGTACAAGGTGCCCCGATCAGACGCATGACCCGCTCTTACCTAGTTAGGCCCCAAAAGCAGCCAGGGTCAAACCTCACAGACAATTAAATAGCTCGGCACTATGGAGTAAGGAGATTCCCGATGTCCCCGACACCACGCCGTTTTGTACGTCGCCAACTTCCTTTTTTTCTGTTACTGGCTCTCTTCGCGGCCGCAGCCGGTTTAACAGTCGTCGTTTCCGCTCAGATTGATGATGGGTCCTTTGCGTCTGCAGTTTCCAGCAACTCAGACGGCGAGAGTGCGCCTGAGCCTTCCAACAACCCGCTCGGAACACCTAACTCGAGGAAGAACGCTCACGCGTCAGACTGCTCCGGCATTGTGAGTTTCGCCTCGTCGCAGACCTTCAACGTGGGGAGCAGTCCTAATTCGGTGGCTGCAGGAGACTTCAATAGCGATAGCAAGCTCGACCTTGCCACGGCAAACCTGAGCTCCAACGACGTCTCAATCCTCCTGGGGAACGGCAACGGTACTTTCCAGCCGACGGTTAACTACGGCGCGGGCAGTAGTCCGTCTTCCGTCACTGCGGGAGATTTCAATGGCGATAGCAAGCTCGACCTCGCCGCGGCAAACCAGAGCTCCAACAACGTGTCAATCCTCCTGGGGAACGGCAACGGTACGTTTCAGCCAGCGGTCAACTACGGCGCGGGAAGTAGTCCGTCTTCCGTCGTCGTGGGAGATTTCAATGGGGATAGCAATCTCGATCTTGCCACAGCGAACATCAGCTCCAACAATGTGTCAATCCTGCTAGGCAACGGCAACGGCACGTTCCAGGCGGCGGTCAACTATGGCGTGGGAAGTGGTCCGTCTTCCGTCGCTCTCGGAGATTTCAACCGCGATAAGAAGCTTGATCTCGCCACGGCGAACCAGAGCTCCAACAACGTGTCAATCCTGTTGGGCAACGGCAACGGCACATTCCCGCCGGCCGTCAACTATAGTGTGGGAAGTGGTCCTTCTTCCGTCGCCGTAGGCGACCTCAACGGCGATAATAAGCTCGATGTTGCTACGTCAAACCAGAGCTCTAACGACGTGTCAATCCTGTTTGGGAATGGCAACGGCACATTCCAGCCGGCAGTCAGCCATGGCGTCGGGAGTTTTCCTTTTTCCGTCACCGCAGGAGACCTGAACGGCGACGGCAAGGTCGACCTTGCCACGGCGAATATTAATTCCAACGACGTATCAATCCTGTTGGGTAACGGCAACGGCACGTTCCAAACGGCCGTCAGTTACGGCGTGGGAAGTAATCCTATTTCCCTCGCGGCAGGAGACTTCAACGGCGATACCAGGATCGATCTCGCAACGGGCAACTTCTCTTCCAACAACGTCTCAGTTCTGCTGGGCAATGGCAACGGCACATTCCAAGCGGCGGCCAGCTACAGCGCGGGGAGTAACCCATACTCCGTCGCTGCGGGAGACTTCAACGGCGACAGCCGAGTGGATCTTGCCGTGTCGAACCTATCCTCCAACGATGTATCGATCCTGTTGGGCAACGGCGATGGCACGTTCCAATCGCCGGTCAGCTATGGCGTGGGAAGTAATCCTACTTCCGTTGCCGCAATAGACCTCAACGGCGATACCAGGATCGATCTGGCCGTGGGGAATTTTTCTTCTGACGAAGTATCAGTCCTGTTGGGCAACGGCAACGGCACGTTCCAAGCGGCCATTAACTATGGCACGGGAAGTAATCCTTCCTCTGTCGCCACAGGCGATTTCGATGGCGATAACAAGGTCGACGTCGCAACAACAAACCAGGGTTCCAGCGATGTGTCAATCCTGCTGGGCAACGGCAACGGCACGCTCCAAGCCGCGATCAGCTACGTCACGGGACTTGCTCCTATTTCCGTCGCCGCGGGGGACTTCAACAGCGATACAATGATCGACCTGGTTACGGCGAATTTTTCTTCCAGCGACCTATCGATCCTGCTGGGTAATGGCGACGGCACGTTCCAATCAGCGGTCAGCTACAGCGCGGGGGGTAATCCCAGCTCCGTCGCCGCGAGAGACTTCAACGGCGATACCAGGATCGATCTCGCCGCAGCGAATTTCTCTTCCGGCGATGTGTCAGTTCTGCTGGGCAATGGAGATGGCACGTTCCAGGCTGCGGTCAGCTACGGCGCCGGGAGTAATCCTTCTTCTGTCACCGCAGCCGACTTCAACGGCGATAGCAAGCTTGATCTCGCCTCGGCGAATCAGAGCTCCAACGACGTATCAGTCCTGCTAGGCACTGGCGCTGGCACATTCCAACCAGCCCTAAATTACAGTGTGGGGACTAATCCTGTTTCCGTCGCCGCGGGCGACTTTAACGGCGACAACAAGATCGATCTCGCCACGGCGAATATTAGTTCCAACAACCTATCAATCCTGATCAACACCACTGCCTGCGCAGGCAACCCGGACGGCGACGGCGACGGCGTGCCTGATGCCACGGACAACTGTCCTCTGGTGCCCAATTCAGATCAAACAGACACAGACGCCGACGGCCAAGGTAATGCCTGCGACGCTGATGATGACAACGACGGCGTTGCGGATGATACGGACAATTGTCCGTTGTCCCCGAACGCGGATCAGGCAAACAAAGATAATGACGAACAAGGCGACGTCTGCGATGCTGATGACGACAACGATGGCGTTCCAGACACCACCGACAACTGTCCGTTTACAGTTAATTCCGATCAGACGAACACAGACGGCGATGCTGAAGGCGATGCTTGCGACCCTGATGACGACAATGACGGCATTCCTGATGCTACGGACAACTGTCCGCTGATCTCGAACGCGAGTCAGGCAGATAACGATAGTGACGGTCAGGGTGACGCCTGCGACGCCGATGACGACAACGACGGTGTTCCCGATGCTGAGGACAACTGTCCGCTGATCTCGAATGCAGGTCAGGCAGACAACGATAACGACGGTCAGGGCGATGCCTGCGACGCTGACGACGACAACGACGGCATTCCGGATGCCACGGACAACTGTCCGCTCCGCTCAAATTCGGCACAGACCGACACCGATAACGACGGTCAGGGTGACGCCTGCGACGCTGACGATGACAACGACGGCGTTTTAGACTTCGCAGATAACTGTCCGTTTGTGCCAAACACCAACCAGGCTGACAACGATCGTGATGGCGTTGGCGATAGCTGCGATCCAGACGACGACAATGATGGCGTGCTTGACGGTGTTGATAACTGTCCGTTTGTCGCCAACCCAGACCAGGCGGATGCCGACCGCGATGGTCTCGGCGATGCCTGCGACCAAAGCTCGGGCAACAGTATCCAGATCGTCTTCTCCAGTAATCGCGACGGTAACTTCGAGATCTACGGAATGGGAGCAGACGGCACGGGAGTCCTGAGGCTAACCGACAACAGTGCGATCGACCTCGATCCGGCACTGTCGCCAGACAGGAGCAAGATAGTCTTCACCAGCACCCGCAATGGCAACTTCGAGATTTATGCGATGAATATCAACGGGACCGGTGTAACCAGGCTCACGAACCACGAAGGGGCGGATGCCTTCCCAGCCTGGTCTCCAGATGGCAGCAAAATCGCTTTCATGAGGACACACAGCAGCAATGCTGAGATATACGTCATGAACGCGGATGGTACGGGGCTCACAAGGCTAACGAACCACGCGAAGACTGATGCTAACCCGGCTTGGTCGCCGGATGGGACCAAGATCGCCTTCACCTCAACACGACACGGCAACTTTGAGATCTACTCCATGAACGCCGACGGGACGGGAGTGACGAGGCTAACGATAGGTCAGGAGGATGCCTTCCCAACATGGTCGCCGGACAGCCGCAAGATCGCTTTCACGAGAACCCGGTGGTTTAACGCCGAGATCTATGTCATGAATGCGAATGGCACGGGCGTAACTCGGATAACCAGTAACATTGCGATTGACGCCGAGCCGGCCTGGGGTGTGAATGGAAAGATTGCCTTTACTTCAACGCGGAACGGCAATTTTGAGATCTACTCTATGAACCCCAACGGAACGGGAGTGACGAGGCTAACAAACAACTCCGCCTGGGACACTTCACCACACTGGTAGGCGCTGCTGGAGCGCGGGCATCTTGCCCGCACTTAAACCGCACACTTGGAGTGCGGGCAAGATGCCCGCGCTCCAGCTAAAGGCGTTGTATGACGTTTGTGAAAATCTGCGGCATCACCAATCTGGAAGACGCCTTGCTGTCAGTTGAAGCAGGCGCCGATGCGCTCGGGTTCAATTTCTATCGTCGCAGTCCCAGATACATAGAACCAGATATGGCCAGAAGGATTATCGACCGGCTACCAGCGCATATTATGACTGTTGGTGTTTTCGTGAATGAGGCTACTCCCGAAGCCGTGGACCAGCTTGCCTCTCAGGTTGGTGTGGTTGCGGTGCAGTTGCATGGTGACGAGTCGTCTGACTTTTGCCGATCTCTTACCAACCGATTTGTGATAAAGGTTCTCGCTGCCGGTATGGAGTTCGCGCCGGAACAGGTCCTTGACTACGAGGTGCAGGCGGTGATGCTCGACGCGTTTGACGAGCACAGGCGTGGCGGAACGGGCCGCGTAATCGACTGGACGCTCGCACGAAAGACGAGAGAGTTGGTACCCAAGTTATTCCTGGCAGGTGGTCTGGCTCCGGAGAACGTAGGTGAGGCGATAGCGGCTGTTCGACCCTACGGCGTGGATGCTTGCAGCGCTCTGGAGATCACCGCGGGAAGAAAGCATCCAGAGCGCCTGTGCGCTTTTGTAAAGGCGGCACACGCGGCTGACGCCGCTGTTAAACGTTGACGACCCTCACCTGCAACGGGTTATCCTACTAGGCTGGCCCCCAACAAGCGCTGTCGTCGAAGAATCTGAGCTCTCCTACTCTTCTTCCGCAGACATTTTCCTCCTCACGACAGGCCAATAATCTATGAAAGCAAAAGCCCAGAAAGAGAAGTCTGTTGACGCGAGTTCACGCAATCGAGGACGCGTGCTCTTAATTGCCGAGGAGGAGGATGCTATTGACCTCGAGCCACTCATTGCCGCGGGTCTGGAAGTCGTTGGCGTTTGTGCAGGGGCAGCCGCTTTGATATCACTCCGGCGGACGCGTCCTCATCTTGTGATTGCCAGTGTGTCAGCCAAGAGAATGTCGACCGGTGAGTTGGCGCGAATGCTCAGCCAAGTCCAGGACGGCGTACCGCTGATCCTTGTGGGAAGCGAAGCCGCGTCACTAAAGCGGAGGCACGCGGCAATGTCAGCAGGCGCTTTTGACTACTTTCAATTGCCCGCAGAAGCGGGATTGCTTGGTCTTCGTGCGGCGAAATTGGTCGCCCTCAGACAAACAATGGACAAGCTGCGCGCGGAAGCTGATCTCGATCATCTAACCGGATTGGCTAATCGTCGCCGCTTCCGCGTCGCACTGGCACGCGAGGTTGAAAGATGGCGGCGTTACGGTGTACCTTGCGCACTGCTTCTGCTGGATATTGATCACATGAAGCAGATCAACGACCGCTTCGGACATCCGGCCGGTGATACTGTCATTCGCCATATCGCCAATACGCTGGCGGCAGTTTCGCGCGATAGCGATACCGCTGCGCGGGTGGGCGGCGAGGAATTTGCTTTGTTGCTCTCAAGTATCAGCGAAAAGAAGGCGGCTGCGGCCGCCGAACGCTTGCGAGCTGTTCTCGCAGAACGAATCGTTGCCGAGGTGGGCAGAATTAGCGTCAGCATTGGCGTAGCGGCCTGTCCAGCACACGCGAATTCCGAACGCGGACTTTACTCCGCGAGCGATAGAGCGCTCTACGTGGCCAAGAATGAGGGCCGCAATCGCGTCGCGATCGCACCTTTAATCCAGGAAAACCTACCCGGAGTGTAATCGCCCCGGGCAATCATAAAAGGAGATCAAGCCATGAGACCCCCGATGATTTCGCGGCTGTTAGGTTCAGTGTTTTTCCTGATGGCAGCGCTGCCAAGCGCATCAATGGGTCAGCAAAACAAAGCCACTGCCTGGACTCCTGAGCTGGGCATGGAAGTGAAAAGCGTCGGAACCGTCCGCGTTTCACCGGACGGCCGCAAGGTCGCCTACACCGTAAGCAAAGCAGTGATGACGCCTGAGAAGAGCGAATACGTCGCTCAGATTTGGCTGGCCAGTAGCGATGGCAGCGATCCTCTGCAATTGACGTTTGCTGAAAAGTCGTCCGAAAATCCGCAATGGTCACCCAACGGCAAGATGATCGCATTTACGTCGAGCCGCAGCGGCAAAGCGAATCTCTATGTGCTCCGATTGATCGGCGGGGAAGCGGAACAGATCACTGACGTTAAGACAAGCGTTGGAAACTTCGTTTGGTCACCCGACGGGAAGCAGATCGCGTTCGTCATGCGCGATCCGCAAAGCGATGATGAGGAAAAAGATGCAAAAGGAAAGGACGATTCACGTTGGGTTGATGAGAACATCAAGATGAATCGTCTCTACGTGCTGAATATCGACAAGGACACGGCTGGAAAACGAGAACCGCGGAAACTAACTGCCGACTACAACGTTGACAGCGATTTCGATTGGTCGCCCGACGGAAAAACAATCGCCTTCGCTCGCACTAAGATGCCTAAGGCCGACTATTGGACCACGGGCGATCTCATGACTGTAGACGTTGGCAACGCACAAGTGAGAACACTTGCGGCCTCCAGCGCAGCTGAATCGAACCCCAGGTATTCGCCCGATGGTAAATGGATTGTGTATTCCGTTTCAGACGATCCGCCGCGCTGGGCTGGTTATCGACGGATGGCGATCATTGCGGCCGGCGGGGGAACGCCAAAACTGCTGGCGGAAACCTTCGACGCTCAGCCCAATGTGATCGATTGGGCGGCTGATGGCCAGTCCATTTATTTCATCGAGACTCGCGGTACTGTTTCGCGTATTTATTCAGTCAACGTCAATTCCAACGCCATAACCGAATTCAATAAGGGTGATCACGTCATAGCTGGTCCATCTCTGAACCTCGCGCGCACGATGATTGGCTTCACGCTGCAGGCGAGTGATAAAGCTCCGGAAGGATATGTGAGCCTGATAAAGAATTTCGCGCCAGTTCAAGTAAGTCGAGCCAACACCGATCTACCCAAATTGCCTTTGGGAAAAACCGAGCTGGTGAAGTGGAAGAGTTCCGACGGCTTGGATGTTGAAGGGCTGTTGACTTATCCGGCTAATTACCAGGCGGGTAAGCGTGTGCCTCTCCTTCTGGTGATTCATGGTGGGCCTGCCGGAGTGTTTACACAGTCGTTTTTGGCAGGAAGCAGATCGGTTTACCCGTTGGCCGCTTTTGCAGGGCGCGGCTATGCGATTCTTCGGGTCAACCCGCGAGGATCTTCAGGTTACGGACAGAAGTTTCGCTTCGCAAATATCAAGGACTGGGGCGGCGGCGATTATCAGGACTTGATGACCGGCGTCGACCGAGCAATTCAAATGGGTGTCGCGGATCCGGATCGTCTGGGCGTTATGGGCTGGAGTTACGGAGGCTTCATGACTTCCTGGATTGTCACACAAACGAAACGCTTCAAAGCGGCTTCCGTTGGCGCCGGCGTGACCAACTTGATGAGTTTCATTGGCACTGCCGACATCCCGAGCTTCATTCCTGATTACTTCGGCGGGCAGCCCTGGGAGAATCTTGATGTCTATCGCACGCATTCGGCAATGTTCAACATGAAGGGCGTCGTCACCCCGACGCTCGTTCAGCACGGTGAAGCAGACGAGCGCGTGCCGATTTCTCAGGGTTACGAGTTTTACAATGCGCTCAAAGTGCAAAACGTTCCCACCAGGATGATTGTGCTGCCGCGTATGCCTCATGGGCCAAACGAACCAAAGATGGTTCTGAAGGCAAAGCAGACTAATCTCGAATGGTTTGAGAAGTACGTCGGAAATAACCGATAAGTCATGAATCGAAACCTTACACAACCCGACTCGCTAGGCCATTGGGGACGATATGGAGGTCGTTTTGTTCCCGAGACCCTGATGGCCCCGCTGGAAGAGTTAACTGCAGCCTACACTGCCGCGCGTGAAAGTCCTGATTTTATCTCAGAGTATGAAGCACTACTTCGAGACTATTCAGGACGTCCCACTCCTCTGTTTCATGCGAAACGCTTGTCTGAATACGCTCGTGGGGCCGAGATCTACCTCAAGCGCGAGGATCTTTCACACACCGGTTCTCACAAAATTAACAATGCCCTGGGGCAAATCCTGTTGGCGCGCCGCATGGGTAAGCGTCGCGTGATAGCAGAGACGGGCGCAGGCCAGCATGGCGTTGCAACAGCCACAGTCTGTGCCCTGTTTGGTTTCGACTGCGTAGTCTACATGGGCGCTGAGGACATGCGCCGTCAGGCTCTGAATGTGTTTCGCATGGAGCTATTAGGCGCCGAAGTATGTCAAGTCGACGCTGGTTCGCGAACGCTGAAAGATGCCATCAACGAAGCGCTGCGCGATTGGGTGACCAACGTTGCAGATACTTACTATCTGTTGGGCAGCGCTCTCGGTCCGCATCCTTACCCGCTTATGGTTCGGGACTTCCAAAGTGTTATTGGGCGTGAAGCCCGGGCGCAGGTGCTGGAGCAGACAGGACGGCTGCCCGATCTTTTAGTCGCCTGCGTTGGCGGGGGCTCCAACTCGATAGGATTGTTTCATCCTTTTCTCAAAGATGAAAAAGTCCGAATGATCGGCGTTGAAGCCGGAGGCCGGGGCAGCGAGCTGGGGGAGCATGCGGCTCGCTTCAATAAAAAGGGAGGCGGACGACCTGGAGTGTTGCAAGGCACGCTGAGTTACGTTTTGCAGGACGAGCACGGCCAGGTTGCCTTAACCCATTCTGTCTCAGCGGGCCTCGACTATCCGTCGATTGGGCCAGAGCACGCCTTCTTGCACGACAAGGGCAGGGTCGAATATGTCTCCGTTTCAGACGATGAAGCTCTGGAGGCCTTTCAAACTCTTTCGAAGCTCGAGGGCATTATACCGGCGCTCGAATCTGCGCACGCGGTTGCACACGCTGTAAAGGTGGCCCGGATGATGCCCCGCAAGGAAACCGTCCTCATCAATCTGTCCGGTCGCGGAGATAAGGATATCGATACTGTCAGGGGAATGCGATAGCAAGCGGACACTAAGCTCAACTCTATTGGAAGAACTCACGCACAGAACCATTTGCGGTAACCAATGGACGCTAGCACTCAACGTCAATGCCGGCTCGGCCGCGAAAAACGATTACAGCGCGGTTGAGTGCTGGCATCCATTGGCTACCGCAAATGGTTCTGTGCGTGAGTGCTACTAATTGATTGATTTCGTGTGAGGATTCATTGAGTCGGATTGTCGAAGTATTTGCCACGCTTAAACGGGAAGGGAAGAAGGGCTTTATTCCCTTCATCGTGGCGGGGGATCCTGATCCTGAAACCACCTGCGAACTGCTTGTGGAGCTGGCGAACTCGGGCGCCAACATCATAGAACTGGGCATCCCATTCAGCGATCCCATGGCAGACGGTCCTGTGATCCAGCGGGCCTCAGAACGCGCTCTGCGGCACAATGCCGGAGTTGAGGGTGTGCTGCGAATGACAGCAAAGGCCCGCGAGAAAATGAACGTCCCCGTCGTTCTCTTCAGCTATTACAATCCACTAATGCAATATGGTTTGGCAAAGCTGGGAAAGGACGCGAAAGAAGCGGGGATTGACGGAGTTCTCGTCACAGATCTGACCCCCGAAGAGTCTGAGGACTTCCTGCCCGCCATGGAGGCAAATGGGCTTGATCCGATATTTCTTGTGGCGCCAACTTCTACTGACGAACGTCTGCAAATAATTGCCGCGCGTACCAGGGGGTTCATTTACGCCGTGTCGAGGGCTGGGGTTACTGGCGCGCGAGCTGATGTTAGTCGCGTCGCGAAAGAACTTGTCGGTCGGGTTCGGCAATTCTCCGCGCTTCCGGTTGCCGTCGGTTTCGGCATCTCGAATGCGGATCAGGTTGCAGACACCTGGACCTATGCCGATGCGGCTGTGGTGGGTTCGGCGATTGTGGCCGAGATTGAACGATGCTCGCCGTCAACGGACGTCGTTCACCGGGTTGGAGAATTCTCGCGTGGCCTTCTACCTGGGAATTCTCGGAAGGAATGAATGATGCCCGACCCTTCTGGAGTCATGAACAATGCCGACAGGAGCGTTAAGGCTATCCGACCTGGAGAGCCTATCGTCGTAATCCTCCACACCCCGCGAGAGAAATGTTGGGGAATACTCGACGAGATTACCGCCGCTGGAGTATTCTTGCGCGGTCTCGACTTGAATGCATTCGATGATTGGGTTCGGGCGCTCCTGCACGACGAACCATTTATTGGCCTTAGCGACATCTTTTTCCCGATGTGGCGCGTTGAGCGTCTCTCGAGGGACGAGGCCGCGGGCGGAATCCCATCGCTTTATGATCAGGTTGAGCAGCGAACGGGTCGCACGGTTCAAGAGCTAATGCAAGCGGACCAAGACCCCTTGAACTGAATCCGTTAGTTTAGAGATTGCGCGCCGCCTCACCGACGGACAGGCGCAGAGAGGGCTGCCGTAGCGCGCAGAGGTAATCTTAGGTCCAAACCCTCCGGACAAAAACTGTGTTGCACGTGTGAAACACTGTTCCATTCTCGCTTTAGGTGTGTTATGCTGCCGTCCTCAGGGCGGAGTTCTTAATATGGCCGGTGAGAAAAGGAGCGGAAGAAAGAGATGTATGTCATGGCTGATGATCGAATAAGCATAGATCGCGGTAAAGCGGTAGAAGCCGCGCTCGCAAATATTGAAAAGAAATTTGGCAAGGGATCCATCATGCGACTAGGTGAACGCGAGATCTCAGATGTGCCGGCGATTTCGACCACCTCGCTGAGCCTGGACATTGCGGTTGGGGTGGGTGGCGTTCCGCGTGGCCGCATAATGGAAATCTACGGTCCAGAGAGCTCTGGCAAGACAACTCTCGCTTTGCATATCGTTGCGGAGGCGCAGAAGGCCGGAGGGGTTGCCGCTTACATCGATGCCGAGCACGCGATGGACGCTGACTACGCCGGTAAACTGGGGGTGGACATAGATCAGCTCCTAATTTCTCAGCCGGATTCTGGGGAACAAGCCCTGGAGATTGCGGAGGCCCTGGTGCGTTCAAACGGAGTCGACGTAATCGTTGTCGATTCGGTGGCGGCGCTGGTACCTCGTGCAGAACTCGATGGAGAGATGGGAGATTCGTTACCTGGCCTGCAGGCTCGTCTTATGTCACAGGCCCTGCGCAAACTGACAGCGATTGTTTCGCAGTCAAACACCTGCTTCATCTTTATCAATCAGATTCGCGAGAAGATCGGCGTGATGTTTGGCAATCCGGAGACTACCAGCGGCGGACGGGCACTCAAGTTTTACTCGTCTTTGCGACTGGATATCAGGCGAATTGGCGCCATTAAGGATGGTGATCGCGTAGTTGGCAACCGAACGAAAGTTAAGGTTGCAAAAAACAAAGTTGCCCCTCCTTTCCGTGAGTGCGAGTTTGACATCATGTACGGAGAGGGTATTTCGCGGGAAGGCGACGTGCTCGATCTTGGCGCAGTGCAACGCGTCGTTGAGAAAAGCGGCGCCTGGTTTTCTTACAAGGGAGATCGCCTGGGCCAGGGAAGGGAAAACGCGAAACAGGCCTTGAAGGAAAATCCGGAACTGCTGAGACGAATCGAAAATGAGGTGAAGCTGAAGCTCGGCTTGCCTGTGCGCGAAGAGAAGCCGGAGGTAGCCGCAGGCGCGAAGGCTGCAGCCGCAGACAAAAAATAGTCGGAATTAGTAGGCAGTCGGCAGTCGGCAGTCGGCAGGAGGCAGCCGGCGGTGGGCAGTGGTCAGTCGTTGTCAGTTGGCTGAGGTCAGATTGGCAGGTCGTCATTAAAGACGCGCGCGGCGGCTAGACACGCAGCCTACCTACTACCTCCTGCCGACTGCCCACTGCCCGCTGCCCGCTGCCCACTGCTGACTGCCACTTCCAAGGGCACGATGAGCAAATCGATACTGATCAAAGGCGGCACAATCGTAACGATGGACGCAAAGAACTCCATCGTCGCCGGCGATCTCCTCATCCGCGACAAACGCATTGAGCGCATCGTGAGTTCAGGGGACGCGGAAACCGCCGAGACAGTTGTGAACGCCACGGGCTGTGCGGTCTTGCCGGGTTTTGTTCAGACACACATCCACC
>JBOGOU010000023.1:0-34803 GCA_050748205.1 Pyrinomonadaceae bacterium
CTTCCGGCTATGCCGTGTTTTAAGGAGCGGGCAAGATGCCCGCGCTCCAGCCACCTCAATCATTGGGGTGGTGTCCAAATCGGATTTTCTTCACCTGCCTGTCTGGGAGCTAGGGGAAATCAAAACCGATCCACAAAATAACACGAAGTATCACTAAGAAGTTTTTGGTGTTGGTTCGTGTGGTGCGCGTGGATCGTTTGTCTCCACCAACCTAAGTCTCAAACCAGGACATCGCTCACTGAGGTTCTGCATTGACTCCCTGCCTGGGTTCTCATATTATGCGCCCACCTCGCAGACGCTTGTCTCGAATTTGAGTTCACACTAACTCGCGCACCCGGAACTTGAAACTCGGAACTCGAAACTTTTCACGGGCTGGTCCTCAGAGCCTGCGACGAAACGCGAAACTATCTGAAAGTGCGTCCAAGGCCACGAAGAAGCTCGTCGGCTGAAAAAACCTCCGGGAGAAAAACTATGTCGACATCTCCAACATTCGCAAATAGCTACTTAGTCACCAACCGAAGCGACCCAACCACTTACTGGGTCGACTCCAAAACGGCTGTGGTGCCGCTGGCCTCTGGAGGGTTGTCTTACTACACATCCCCTTCTCCTTACGATCAGAACCCCGACGATTATTCGAGTGTGCCCGTCACGTCCGGATTTCTTGCGCCTTTGGAGGCAGACCTGAAAAACACGGTCGGTCCTAATGGCCAGGCAAATCTTGCCGTTTACATCCACGGTCTTGGCGTTACTTTCGATGATGCGATAACGGAAACGGCGGCTTTCGGATCTGCTCTGGCTAGCCCCGGAGGCTATAACGGTTTGCTGATCGGTTTTGACTGGCCCAGCTACGGCGAAGTGGTGGCCCCACTGGCAAGCTATTACGCGACTAGCCGGCCGCCACAAAGTACTTCGGGCACGATTCGTGACAACATCAATGGCACTACCGAGGCCTTCGTCAACATGATGCAAGCGCTGCTGGCGATCCGCGTAAACAATCAGCCTTTAAATCTCGATCTCATCACGCATTCTGAAGGAAACTTCATGCTGCTGCTGGGAATGATGGCGCTTCAGAAAGCAAATGTATCTTCCGGCATCAACAACGTCATGATGCTGGCTGCCGATATCTCTGCGGCGATGCTTCAACAGGGTCAATGGGGCGAGGCAATAACGACGATATGCAAACAGGTCACCGTTTACTACTCTGGTTGCGATCCCGATCTCTGTTACTCCGACTATGATTTCTTTGCCTTTCATGATCAGACCTATCCTACGCGTCTGGGTCTCATAGGACCCTACGCGTATTCCCAGGCGACTTCGACGCCGGCAAGTGTGATCGGCATTGATTGCTCTCAGGTAACTGTCGATCTTGGCGCGCAAACAAATGTTCACGGTTCTTACAGATCTCTTCCTCAGGTGCTCGTCGACCTGAGCGTCACCATGAATTCCTCAAATCCCGTGTACAAGGGACGAACGCTCTACCCGGGCAGCTCTTATCCTTCTTACTACCTGGATCCTTCTGTGAACCAAATCGCCGGACATGCTCCACAGCAAGGCATCTATCGACGACGCAGACCGCGTTATTGAAAGTGACAAAGCGTCGCTAGCTTCCAACGGAACGGAACCCAGACTTTTTGAACCCAGACTTTTTGAACCCAGACTTTCTACTCGACTTGGCGATGTTCGATGATCGATCTTGTGCCTTACCACCCGGCTTGATACACAGACTTTAAGGACATTGTTCCCGGCTTCAACGGCTTGATCTTAGGACGGCTTCCTTATATCATCCGCCCACCTCGCAAGAACCTAGTCTTGAAATTGAGTTCCCTCTAACTCGAAACCCGGAACTCGAAACTCGAAACTGTTTGACAAGCTGGTCCCGAGAGCCTGCGACGGACGCATCCTTCTCGCTCCAGCTTGCACATCACTGAACTCAGCAAGTTGTGAACGTGGGTGAGCAGATTACAACGGAGGTCAAACAGTGATAGATAGCGAGGCATTGAAATTGGCTGCTCAAGCGACCTCAACGGCTGTAGCGCTCGTTGCCCTCTATCTAACGTTCCGCGGTGAGCGCCGCAACCAGATTCGATTCAAGGAACAACTGGATCTGAGCCGTCGGATCGGAGAGGCCAATATCCGGCCGCTGCTGGCAGTTACTGTGAGCGGTTACGTTGACCGCAAAGCGCTCGAATTGGAGAATCACGGGGCTGGCACTGCGGTAGTACGCGAACTTGCTTTCCGCCGTGGCAAGCACACCGCCACTGATGTTCTCGACCTGATGGAATTTGAGCAGGAGATCGAATGGGACGATTTCATTACCGGACTCGAGAACAGCACCTTGTACATTCGACCCAATTCCTCGGAGATGATGATCGAGCTCACCCAAGATCATCTTCTGGAACAGGGGTTTTCCGAAGATGAGGCTGCCACAGTGCTTAAAGAACTTGAGAAACAGATCGACGAAGTTCGAGTGACGGTGACGTACGATGATGTCCTTGGCAACGTGGTAGCCAAGAAAGAGCAGCTCAATTGACTCGACAGAGCGGAAGCAGAATCAAGCCGGGGAGTTCGGACTCGGAAGCAGCCGGTTTTGAAATTTGCGTGACTTGCTCCCACGATTTGTGCAGACTAAATCGACAATACGTTTCTTGATTCAATTCGGGAGACTCTTGTCGGCGCCCCCCATGAATACGTTGCGGTTTTGAAACCTTGATAGTTGGCGTCGAGGGCAGGGTTCGAGGAGAAGGATTGAGGCGATGCGGCGCGCGATACTCCTTACTTCGCCGGCTTCGTCAGTAGTCAGAGCGCGGGCCGAGGAGTTTGTGCCCGTAAGCACCCGACCCGCGCCCCAAACTGATCCCTGCGCTCGTCGAGACTTCGGAAAAACTTCCGTCTGTCAGGCGGCTCGCTGGTTATCTGCTTTCATGTTATCTGCTTTCATTGCTCTTCTGCGGTTACTCAGGTATTAGGGTTGAGGAAGTGAGTGCGCATGAGAAAATTTATAGGTGTTAGGTCTTGGCCGGGGGCCATTGCATCCCAATCCCTAAAACGAGACGCGCTGATCTTCAACCAAATTGCTATACCAGATATCAGCGTTTTCATAGAAGATGCTCTCTTGAAATCTAATCGGGGAACCAGGTTCGTCATCAAAGACGCTAATGGAAAGCCAGTGGATGTCCAAAGGCTTCTCACCAAATCCGGATTTCTAAGACTACCTACTAAAGAGGCAAGATATTTAGCTGCTGAATTCCAATGGTTATTGGATCGCGGAATCATTTTTGAACCCGAGATTGGATTTCAAAACACCACACTTCGGAAGAATAGCAAAGGAATCATAGCAAGAGCCATGGGCGAAGTGAGTACGACGCTTGGCCAAGAAGGACTGCAAGAACTGGATGATTTTGCGCGAGGACCAATATATTCGCGCGCAGTAAACCAAATCGCCTTCAGCGAGTATAACCTTAGGGAAGCAAGCCTAATACTACGGAGAATGAATCAGTTGGATGCTTATCCGGTTTTTTCCTTCAAGCCTCGGATTTGGCAAGAACGTCGCTTAAACAAACAGGACGTTGTTCAAATCGTTTTGAAGGCCTTACCTATGCCCGATGATCTAACCTCAGGGGAGCTAATAATGGATTACCGGAGTGATGCCAACAGCCAAGGCCGGTTTTTGGGGCTGCGTCACTGGATGGGTGAGGTTGCCAGAGCCGAACTTACTCCCATAGAAGTGGAAGAGAAGCTCGAGTACCTGATGTATCAGTATGATCAACATATGAAGTTGCATAAGCTAAAAACAAATCCTTATACGTTGGAAACCGCCGTAGTCGCAGTTCCGGAGTTTTTGGAGAACTTGGTTAACTTTAGGTGGGGGAAAATTGCGAAGGGATTATTCGCATTCAAGCATAGACGAATAGCCCTAATGGAAGCCGAATTAACAGCGCCGGGCAGCGAGATTGCGTATATCATGAAGGCCCGCCAAAGGTTCTCTTAGTTGATACGGCTGTGGTTTCGGTTCGATGGTCATGTTTCGATTCACGCTATCGCGAGGGTAAAAACTTGTCGACGAGTTAATTGCGCCTAGCAGGCTGCTGAAAAACCGACGTTTGGGAGCAGTTTCATCTTCATGGTAATCATTTTGCTTCGATCTAAGTGTTAGCTGCGAAGTTTTTGTGACTATGCGATGCGATTTCGATCAAGTTTTGCTGAGCGGCGCTACTTTTTCGCGCCGCCAGACACACTACTCCCTACACGGTCACCAGCTTCCTCATTCTCACCAGGTTGTAAGCCGCCGTGGCGAAGATGAAGATCCAATTGACACATTCAGTACCGCGGTGACGCAGCTTGCGCAACAGCCCGACCGTCTTCAGCCAGCCGAAGATTTCTTCGATCCGTTTGCGCTTCCGTTGGCTGATTTGATAGCCCTCGTGGCGCGTCGTGCGCCCATCGATGGCCGACTTGCGATTGGTATTGTTCTGAGCCACGTGCGGGGTCACATCCAACTCGCGCAAGTCCCGCACGAAGTCATGAGTGTCGTAGTTCTTGTCACCGCCCAGGGTGACTCTACCGTGGCCGCTGAGCTCTTCCGCAAAGGCCAGGCCTGCGTCGCGCTCGGCCGTGCCCGTCGCCGGGGTGACACAAGCAGCGACCGCCAAGCCGTTGCGATTCTCCATCAGCAGATGGCCCGCGTAGCCCAGCTTCGCCTCTTTGCCTTTCCCCTTGCGGCACAACATCGCGGCCGGATCTGTAGTAGATTGATGCGTGTCGTTCGAGCGCTTCTCGCCGCGAAAGTTCACGTCTGGATTGCCAGGATCAGCCGCAGGCGGCTCGTCTTTATCATCCTTCGACTTGAAACTTTTCAGGCTCGCGGCTGCTTCCAGCAACGTGCCGTCAACGGTGAAGTGCTCATCGCTGAGCAGTTCATAACCGCGCGCCTGCTCCAATACCGCCGCGAAGAATTGCTCGGCGATGTCGCCACGCAACAGGCGCTTGCGGTTCTTCGTGAAGGTCGTGGGATTCCACACCGCGTCATCCAGGTTCAGTCCCACGAACCAGCGAAAGAGCATGTTGTAATCCAACTCTTCCATCAACAGCCGTTCGCTGCGCACGCTGTAGAGCACTTGCAGCAACAGCGCTCGCAACAATTTCTTCGGCGCGATCGATGGCCGCCCCATGCGCGCATAGAGCTTATTGAACCGCGGCGACAATTGCACAAACACCGCGTCCGAGATCTGGCGAATAGCTCGCAGTGGATGATCCTTTGGCACTCGTTGCTCCGGCGACAGGTAACTGAACATTCCCGCTTGCTGCAAATCGTCTCCGCGCATCTGTTTTATCTGCTCCTGGTAGCGAGGTTGTACTATCGCTACTATTACGTTGGTCCATGCGCAAAGGTTACTTTTTCAGCATCCTGCTAGGAGGCTACTAGTCAAAAGGCCAGGGATAGGTTGCGCTCCTAATTGCTTGATAGTTGGCGTCGAGTGATGGTTCGAGGAGAAGGATTGAGGCGATGCGGCGGGCGATGTTCATTACTTCGCGCGCTTCGTCGGGAGTGAGAGCGCGGCCGAGGAGTTTGTGCTCGCGATAGCTGAGCCACTTCTTGATCACTTGATAGCCGCCAATCGTGTAGACCCAAACGCGCGCGGGAATGTTTTTCCAGTAGGCCACGTCATTCAAATACACATCAAAGGTTATTTCGCCCAAGTGCGCTAAGATCCCTTCTGTTGAAAGACCAAGCCGTTCTGAACTTCCTTCAATAACCTTGCGCTCTTCTGGCGTGTAATCGCGCTCGATGAGTTTACCTTTGCCGGGCATGGTGATTCCGCCTTTGCCTCCGTGTCCCCAACCGACGGTAATTCTTAACTCACTCAGCTTGTCCTTTCCCTCTTCATCTTCCGTCTGAAGCTGCCCACCCCCAAGTCGTGAGATGACGCCGATGGTATCCAGCGGCCTCTCGATCTTGCCTTCGGTCACGCCAGCTACGCCGCGTTCAGTGTCGAGCAGTGCTGCGACTTTGCGACCGAGTTCCGCGGAGTCGAGCAACGTTTCTTTCGACGAAGGGAGCGGAATGCGCGGCCAGTCCTGGCGTAATGCTCCGCTATTCTCTAGTGCATATTGCGGCGCATGAAGAAGTGCAACTAAGTGATAGAAGAGATTTTCTGCATCTTCTTCGATTCGCCCAATTGTTTTTAGATAGACCACCACACGTTGAGAGAGGTTCAACTTACGCTCACCAATCCTTATCACGAGATTCTTCTCAAATGATTCTCTTCGTCAGGAACTAACCACAGAGGAAACAAATTAGCGCCACGTTCAACAAGATGGCGTGAACCGACTCGGTGCGTGACAACCGGTGGATCAAAGCCCCTACGGCTTTGCTGAACCGCCGCTAGCCAGATGTTCCGATCGAAGACATGCTGTACATATTCGGCGCGCTTTTCATCAAGCAGCTTTGTCTCTGGCTCCCAATACAACCATCGCAGATCGAACGGACAATAGAGGTGAGGTATTACATTACCTTCAGTAAATCCACGTCGTACCAAGTACTGTCGAACTTTGGATGCTTCGAAGCGCGCTGTACTCTTAAAGGCCGCCGGCGATGCTCTCCCAATCTCTTCATTACTGACTTTAGGATCAAAATACTGCCTCATTCGGTTGATTAACTGCTCTTGATCGATATCAACGACCAAGTCGTCGCGACTACTCTGCACGCCAGGAAAAGAGACCGGCAAGAGTGCGGGCAGCAACGGCCACGAGAAATACGCCTCCATGGTTGCGAGAGGTTTGAAGGGCAATCCGATTTCCATTACCAGCTTGAGGCGAGTGTAGTTCTTATCCAAGTTCGGGTCGTCCAGACTTGCGATCAACGCTGCCCGCCGATCTACTGCGCGGGCTTGGTGCATATCTCGATAAGAAACTCGACTCACTTTGGATTCATCTTGAACGCATTTACAAAGTAAGGCGATGGCTGTTCCCACCTTTATTCCTGGTGATCTCCCCTGTAGCGAAAACACTGTCTCACTAGTCCACATACAGGCGCGGGTCTGCGAGACCGTCGGCAATCTCCAGCTCTTCGCGCAAGACGGTATCCACACGCGCTACCATGTATTGCACAACTTCCGTCGGCGTGTACCAGACGCCCAGTTCTTTGCGCAGCTCGGGATCGAAAGCTTCAAGGAATGGTTCGTAGAAATACTGTACTGCGTGTCCTTCTTCGAAGTTTTCAAAGAAGGCTTTGCGATCGACGCGATTCAAGACTGCTTCCGTCCAGTCGAGTACTTCAGTAAGTCCTAACGGCTCGAGTTTGGTTGGAGTTGCCACTTGCTCATACAGCGCCTTGATCATCGGCACGTGCAGAGACCAGGCAGCTTCGCGCCAGTTGAAATGCGCTCTCCTATCGGTAGGAGGATGTTTCTTGCTCCACAAAACCCATGAGGAAAAAACGCCATAGAAGAGCGTTTGCACCAGCGTCGAACGGAAGAAGTGGTCGCCTTTCTCACCTTCAAACTTAAGGCCGAGTGCTTCTTCAAGTGCACCGCGAACGGCTGTGAGGGCCGGCAGATCGCTCGTTTCAATGCGAATCTTGGCATCGCGCGCGTAGGAGGCGAGAAACCAGGCCACATCCTTTGGCAAGGCAAGCGGCGCCGCGTGTAACATCACGCGTTTGAGATATTCGATAAATCTGTCGCCTTGCTGTTGAGTAGTCACCCTTGGATGCGCAGCCGCCCGCCAGAATTTCTTCTCATTCGCCGCCAGACTAAAGCTCTCGCGGTTTATAACCTTACCTTAGTGGTTGACGCCGACGAGCACGAAATCTCGATAATTTGTCACTAGTACCTGCTTGTACCGATTCACGTAGCGAATCACCTGCTCGCTGCGAGCGACGTCCTTCACATCCTCGCCAGTCGACTTGATCTCGATACATCCGCGACCTGGCAACTGCCCGTCCCGAAGTTCGCCTTTATCCTGCTTCTGGAATTGCTCAGAGGTATAGAGGCCTCCATCCGGCAGTCCCGCACCGGCATTCTGGATGTTGATGATGGAGCGGACTCTGGGCTTGAGGGTTTTGCCGACGGCGTTTAGTAGGTTTGAAAGAGCCGGATAATACGAAGTCTCTTTTACAGCGCCGCCCGAGCTACGAATCTCGTTAAGCTCGCTGAGATAATTTTCCAGGGGATTCGTCAATGAGGTTGACTCCCAGGTGTGTCTGAGCTTCGGATCAAAAGGCGCACACCTTTCTTATATCTCAGAATTGGGTTTCTATGAAGCGCTGTACTAGGCGGCCGAATTATGGGGTTATTCGGAACCCCGCTCAGATTCCAGCGACCCGACTGAGATGCACAGGCGCGTTTGAAGAAGTTGCTTAGGCATGTTTCGGAAGATGCCGAGCGGGATGGACTGGACGAGGTCCAGAAACTCACCAATACCTACATCGCCAGGATTGACGAGCTAAGCAAATCCAAAGAGCACGAAATCACCAGCGTGTAGCGAGGTCAGCTTGTCATTTGCTCGTTGACCAGCCTCAATCATGGGGTGTCCTAATTTGATTTTCTTCACGTGCCTGTCTGTGACGTAGGGGAATCAAAAACGATCCACAAAATAACACGAAATATCACTAAGGAAGATTTTCGTGTTGGTTCGTGTGGTTTCGTGGATCGTTTTTCTCGACCAAGCCAAGTCTCAAATCAGGACACCACCCACTGCCGAAATGGATGTCTTTATCAAGAGTGTCTCAGCGACAGAACGGCCAGATCAGCTTGTGGCAGTTGACCAGGCCATCGTCGGGCCATGGCCAGCGACGGAAGTCGGCTTTGCCGAAGAACTGCTCATCAGGTCGTAGGCAAGAACATTATTCACGTTAGTAGCGACCAGATCAGCGCTCGCTAACGAATGTTTGTAAAGAGGCGCAGGATGGATCCGCTCTTGAGGTTGTAGTCGGCCGTCGTTTTGGCTTCGTCTAGTTGCTTTCCAGTAGTGGGATCTACCAGATAATACGAGTTACCATAGAGCTTAACACTTTCTCGATCTGGATCTACCCTTCTGACTTCTGCAAGAATCTCCTTGATAGTTGGATTCGGACCCTTTGCTGTTATTGTGAAGCGCGACTGTTCTCCGTACCTCCCGTCACCGTACTGGGTCCCCGACGTAATGACTAATTGCATGGTACCTTTGAGGAAGTCTCGTACCTGCAGTGGCAGTTCACTTAGCTGTAGTTGCGTGTGCAAGTCGAAGGTAACCATTAATTGATCCACTTCGGAAAAGCTGGGGACGCGCGTTACACTTCAATGCGCAGGAGATGAAGCTATGGAATCACAGGAGCCACCCCTGATCGTTCGCCTGTTAATCTTTTCAGGGCGCCCTGACCCTGAATGGACACTTGCTGACGAAGCTAAGGAACAGCTTTTAGCGAAGGCACGTGAGGCATTGGGTAGAGAAGAAAGTAATCCGCCACCGCCAGCTGGGCTTGGCTATCGCGGTTTTTTGGTAAGACCCAGCCGCAGCACTGCCGTGCAATTGCCGGAGTTCAAAGTCTTTCGCGGCGTACTCACGGTCGGAGCCGGCCCGCGCGCCGCACACCGGCGAGACGTAGGCGGAGTAGAAGAATTCCTTCTAGCTCAGGCGCGCGAACGAGGATTCGGCGAAGCCCTCGAGGTGTTTGGCGCCGGCCCAAAGGGCAAGAATCAAGGGCCCGCGACCTTAGCCTCGTAACGGCCACACCGGCGAAGGACCGTTCTGGATGCCCCGGCAGTTGTGGTCTTATAGAAAACGGGTTAATTGAATCGAGTTGCATCCTTCTTTGGTTCAGCCTTCTAATGGCCAGAACAAGACATCTAGTTGTTTGGATTCGCCACAGCTGAGCTTCGAAGTTGTCTGATAGCGACTCAGCTTTTGATTTTTAAAGACCAGCGATTACTTGCATCCCTCGATTGATCCGGGCGCCGCCTTGGTTAGCCGCACGAGACCTTCAAACGAATCGAGTATGATCCGGGCCTTGCCGTTGCCGAAGTGCCCTGTGAGGCGGCGGTTTCCCGTGCCGTCGGCACTCACTTGCTTCACTGTGAGTTTGAAGTCAGTCTCAACAAGTCCCTGATACGAAGTCAGTGCAGCGTCAAACCCGTGAGTGTCGGAAGGCAAGATCATCTCCACTCTGCCGGACATCGACTTGAGATCATACTTACCGTCGTCACGGAGACGTCCTGTAAAGCGTACGCTGCTGTAGGTAGCAACTGCGTCAACCTGACCATCAATATTCACAAGCTCGATCGGCGCCACCGTATTTGCCACTTCGACGCGACCCCGAACGCACTTGATCTCTATGGGTCCGTTAATCGACACAACCCGCACGTCCCCCTTAGTCTTATGCACTCTTGCGGCGCCACTTGTTGTAAGGACTTCCACTCCGCCGTTTGCATCCTCTACTTCGACGTTTCCGCTTCGCGTACGAACCTTAACAGGACCTACTCGCTTCAACATCACGCTGCTTTGTTCGCCAAAAACATTGACCGGAGTTTCTACTCCAGTAACTTGAACATCGCTGCGCCACACCCTGATTAGCTCGATCTCGGTGTACCGCGGTAAGTTAACCTCAAGATGCACCTTGAATGATCGTCCCTCAAGAAGAGGTGGATTGGGTAACCGGCTCGTAGGAGCAGAGGGCTGGTCGAGATCGGCGTAGTCTGCTTTAAGAAACAAGCTCTTAATAGTGGGATCTTCAGGCCGGATCGCAATCACGACCTCATCCCCGCGCTCGCTGACAGCGTGCGCTTCGATCACATCTCGGTCCCATCCGTTAACTGTGATGCGACCCGTCGTTCGGTTGCCCAGCGTGACCCGCACACCACGCTCTGCATTGATCCG
This sequence comes from Pyrinomonadaceae bacterium, assembly GCA_050748205.1. Classification (GTDB taxonomy): domain Bacteria; phylum Acidobacteriota; class Blastocatellia; order Pyrinomonadales; family Pyrinomonadaceae; genus PSRF01. The sequence continues at coordinate 10,852 of JBOGOU010000023.1, forward strand.
TACACGGCCATATTGCCGTTCAGGTATCTGCTCGACCAGCACCGACTGCGGTACCTGTGCCGGCTGTGGTACTTGCGCTAGCGACGGTTTGTTAAACGAAGCCTGCACTAATCCGAGGAAGAGAACCACGGCGAGCAGTAAGACCTTTGCGAATTTCGAATTGCGAATTTCGAATTGCGAATTTTGTTTTGTCAACGAAGAGTGTTGTCTCCCAAATCGCAGCCGATTCCGATTCCTATTAGGGAATTTCGGATTGCGAATTTCGAATTGCGAATTTTGTTTTGTCAACGAAGAGTGTTGTCTCCCAAATCGCAGCCGAGTCCGGTTCTTATTTGCGCATTTCGGATTTCGGAGCGAGACCCACCCGCTACCGCGCGGTGGTACTGACCTCATATCGGATTTTGAATTTTGTTTTTTCAATTGAAGTGTGTTGTCTCTCAAATCGCAGCCGATTCCGATTTTTATTTCCGGCAAGCCATAGACCCGAATTCACCGGTTATCAACCATTTCCCTCAGCACATCAATCTTCTTTGCATAGGCAGTCAGCATGTACTGCGCGGCAACTGGATCCTCCGGATGCCGGCGGACAGCCTTGCGGGTCTCTGCGATAGTGCGGTCAATCGAGGCAAGCGCCTGTTCGAGCCTTGCGAACGTCGCGGCGTCAAGTCGAGACCTCCGGCGCTCGACGTTCCGAGAAAGCATGGCGATTGCCGCCAGGTACTTCTGTTCCGCCTCGCGAACTAACTGATCGGGAGTTTTCGTCACAGCAGTGGCTTCCCTCTTGTGAGACGGCGGCTTGCTCCTGTTCGTCGCAGCTACTGGTCTCGAGCCAAATTTGCCGGCAATTTTCTGACCTTCCTCGTTGCCAGGAGGCCTTGGCGCCACTGCGCCTGGGCCGGTGGTGTTCTTTCCGGTTTCCGGTGCAGGTATGTCTCCCGATGAAGTCTGGCTAACCACGGGTGCGCGGTCTTTAGCAGGCCATGAAATGTACTTCATTACTACGATGGTTAGCCCCACCGAAAAAATCACCAGGGCTGCCGCAACAGCGCCGCTCACGGATGGCAGGGCAAAGGTGTTGCCGAGCCAGACCTGAAATCGTTGCAAAGCACTCACCCGCGGAGCTGGCCCGTGCGAGGCGATTCGCGCGCGGACGCCTGCCCACAGCTGCGGACTGACCTCAATGCTCGAATCATAATGAGCGTAAACTGCCTGGTCAGCCCTTAGGTTTTCCAGCACACTGGAGCACGAGGAGCAATTGTCGAGATGTTCTCTTAGTTGTAACTCGTCTTGCGTATTAAGCTCGCCATCGAAATACTCTTCGATTACTCGCAGGCAGTCGTCGCATTTCATCTATTTCATCTCCACGTAAACTCGAAGTCGTCGTCTCATTTCAAGTCGTGACCGGTGCAGTGTGGTCTTCACCTTGGGCAGGGAAAAACCGGTGATCTCGGCGATCTCCTGGTAGCTGCGCTGTTGGAGTATCTTCAATACAAACACAACCCGCTTTTCCTCGTCTAATGCCTGCAATGCGGTTTGCATTGCCAGATTGAGTTCCTTTCCCAATAGCTGATCGGCAGGCGAAGCGTTGACCCGCTTATCCTGGGGTTCCGGATTCGAATCCTGGTTCTCTACAAGGTGTTGATTTTCGCGCTGTTTGGAACGGAGCGACTCGCGCGCAACGTTTCTACCGATACCAAAGAGCCAGGTGGAGAACTTCGCAGTATCACGTAGCTCCCGGAGGTTGTGGTAAGCCCGGACGAATGTCTCCTGAGTCAGGTCCTCTGCCAGATCACGTTGGGAAACGAGTTCATAGATAAAGCGGAGGACAGGACGGGAATACCGTTCGAAGACCAGACGAAAGGCATCCTGATCGCCCGCCCGGGCGCGCGCTATCAGATCCTCGGAACCATTCATCAACGCCCCGGTATACGAGCTTTGGCGACCGTCCAGAACCGCATCCAATGCCAGCCGCTCAATCATCTGAACTAAAGTAGTTTCCAACTGCTAATGTGTTGTAGCCTGATTGACTGCTTTGCTCTCTTCCCTGAGAGCGAGCGTTCCAAAAGCTCTCGTGCTCGCGAATCCCCTGGCGTCCAGCTACTTATTGCGGAGATCTAAAACCATTCCCTGGTAGAGTCCACGGTAAAGGGCACTGGCCAGCACGGGGTTCAAACTCTTGAGCCTATGATACTGGACTACTGCATCCTCCCTCTGCTTGAGAGCCAGTTTCAAGACGCCAAGATTATAGATGGCATCGTCATATCCAGGGTTGATCTTAATCGCCTCATTAAGAGATGCAACCGCTTCTTTGTACTGCCGTTTCTTGTATTGAGCCACTCCCAGATTATTGTAGGCTTCGAAATAATCCGGCTTGAGAGCAATCGCCGTCCTGAGATGCGCGAAAACCCGGTCGTAATCGCCTGCGGGCCAGCTCGCCAGCGCGAGATTTCTGTGGGCTTCCGCCCACAACGGGCGCAATCGAACCGCCTGGTCATACGCGGCAAGCGCCTCGCTGTAAGCGCCGGCTTCAGAGAAGGCGGCGCCCAGATTATTGAACGCCAGTGCATAGTCCGGTTTGAGGCGAATCGCTTTTCTTAGAAACTCGATAGCGATTTTCAACTCGCCAAGCTGATAAAACTCCGAGCCAAGACTGCAATAGGCCTGAGCAAATTCTGGTTTGTAACGAATGGCCTGTTTTAAAGAGGCGATCGCCTCACGATGCTTTCCCAGGGCCGCAAAGGTAACTCCCAGATCGTTGAAGACCTCTGCGTAATCCGGTCTCAGCTTGAGCGCTTGGTTGAAAGCTTCAACTGCCTTATCGAATAGTCGCAGCTCGTAAAACCGCAATCCCTCGTTGCGATAGTCTGAGGCCGTTAGTGGAGCTGGGGCGGCATGCTGGCCCCAGGTGTTGGAAACCTGGGAATTTGTAAGCAGGAAGAGTACGAATATCAGAACGAACCGCTCGCGTTTCATCTTCCCTCAGTCGCTTTCTGAAGAATCAGGGCGCCAGTGAGTTAGTGACGAACGAGAGCAAAAGGTTTCAGGTTTCTTCGACGGAAAAGGCCACCCTGCTTCCTGCTGCAAGGCGGCCCGTCCGTTTACACGAAATGCTGGAGGCCCCTACGGAATTGCGAACACGTCGTCGCCGAGGGGTTGATTGAGTTTCACGTCTTTTACGCTGTACTCAGCAAAGAAAGCACCTTGCGGCATTTCCATTCGCTGTGTAAAGGTAGTGGCCACTAATACACCTTCCATCTCTTTCATCTTTTTGTTCTCGGTGCCGAAGGTGTAACCGTTGAACGGAATAAGAAAGCTCATCACACGGCCGTTAGCTGGATCGATGTAGAAGTCCGTAGTGTTGCCGTCAGGATCGGAAATGCGGAATCCTCGGTGCTTCTTCTTATCGGGGATAGCGGTTACGGCATAGCCGGGCTGATCGAACTTTACAAGCAAACCCATGCCAAACTTGCTTGCAGGCGGCATCTGCACACCCGGCAATGAGCTATACGACTGCTGGCCGTCGTAAATTTGCTTGAAGGTAACTGCCGGACGAGCGTCAACTTCGATCCGGACTTTGTCGCCGGCCATGGCAATGACAAACCCGCCTGGGATGGATTGGGTAGAGTTTGGTGCGTACAAATCGACGGAACCTCGCAGCACGATGCTCTTCAGGTTCCGAAACTTTTCTCCGCCCTGGGCCGCCATTGCAGCACGTGCAAGATCCAAGGGCGAGGTAGTAGCTGTGATCGCGGGGCTGGTAGCGGCTCCGTTGCCGCCGGGTGCGGTCTTAGTGCTGGTCTCCCCCTGTGCGAAACCGTTCAGGCCGCCGCATAGAAAGGCAGCAGCCAGTGCAAGTGTGCCGAAGACGCTTTTCTTCATAGATCTATCCTTTCTAGAGCACGCAAGTCACTGAGGGTAACGCCGAAGCTGTGACTGAAGTTTCTTCAAACTTCAGTGACAGGTCTTGGGCGCTTAGAAGTTGAAGCGTATCTGTGCTGACACTCGCCGGTTGCCTGCACCGCCGCCGCCACCGCCGCCGCCCCCAAAGCCTCCGAATTGACCTCCGAGAGCGAGGCTTTCGCCAAACGATGGCGAAGACAGATTGCCTACCGGGTTCGAGAGATTGACCTTGTTGAAAAGGTTGGAAAAATTTACGGAAAACTGGATGCTGTAGCGCTTCGCTTCCGCGCCACCCGGCGCACCTGCGCCCTGGAAGCCACCGCCGCCTCCCCCGCCTCCCCCGCCTCCGCGGCCACCACCACCGCCGCCTCCGCCTGGGCCTCCACCGCCTGGACCGCCACCACCAGCACCAGGGACGCGTGGAACGCCGCCGGCGCCGCCTGGACCACCTCGACCCTCACGACCTCCTCCGGCCGCCGCTGTCTGTTGACCCTGTGCGCTCTGTTGTGTGCGATTCGCCACATTAGCCGAGGGCATGGTACCGAAGCTCCACGTCTTGCTAATGCGAACGTTAGCCGAGAAGAAGCCCGGACCCTCACCAAAGTTACGAGGAATCAATGGCTCGCCCGGAGCCGGGAGCAGATTAAAGTTGCCAAGGCTTGTGCAAACTATGTTGGCCGGTGGGTGGTCGCAATCCACCCCGTCGGGCGCGAATGAAGGACGTTCGGTGTACAAACGGTCGAGATTACTGTCCAGCCCGGTTGCGACATTGAACGGCCGGCCCGACGAAATGGTCACAAAGGGATTCACACTAACTTGCCACGGCAGATTGATCGAACCGAAGAAACTAAAACGGTGCCGAACATCGAATCCCGCGCGAGCATACTCTCCAGTGAGATCGTAGGAATTTACCGGAAAGCTCCCTGGCCCATCGGTGTCGTTCTGGCTTTTACTCAGCGAGTAGTTTGCCGAGAACGAGATGGTCCGATTGAAACGATTGTTGAAACCAAAGAAAAGCTGGTTTTGATCGAAGCGGCCACTCGACTCGTACTGGTAAACGTCGCCGATGTTTCCCAGAGGTCGAATACCATTGGGATTCGTGACCGTAATTGTGCCTGGCAACGGAGCATTGATATCCCGAGACCGCAGCACGTGTTGCACGTGAATGCTGTAGAAGCCGGCGAACATTGTGAAGCGATAGGGTAGCTGCCGCTCGACCTGAACGCCCGCCACGTAAACTGTTGGCGCTTGCAAGTCATCTGACACTCGCCAGGTAATCTGGCGAGGAGCAAGTTCCAATAGCGCCGTCGGCGGCAGATTCGGAAATGCATCGAGCGCCGTTGGCAGGGGGGGTAGAAATGTCGGGACGCCGTTCACAGTTTCATAAAGCGGCCGTTCAGTAACGAAAAACTGTTGCTGAAGTGCACCGTTGAACCTGTTGGCTTGCAAGGTACTGCCCTCACCAAACCGATTGTAGAAAACACCCGCGCCGACTCGGATCACCATGCTTGGCGGGCGCGCAGAATTTGCGGCGCCAGGCGACCAGGCCATAAACACTCTCGGTGCGAAGTTGAGCGGGCTGTGAATGTTGGTCTGGTTCTCATAACGCAAGCCAAACCCAACAGTAAGATTCGGCCGAAAGCGCCAATCATCCTGAATATAAATACCAGCATCAACCTGGCTCACACCTGCCTGAGGATTGCCGCTGGAGATGCTGAACTGCGAGGCGCCGGCACCAAAGGCACGGATCTGAAGCGGCGTGAGTCCCAGCTGCTGTCCAAGCAGCGTGCGACGATACCGCTCAAGACTATCCACGAATACCGGCTGACTTGTAATGGGATTGTTGCCGGCATCCAACGTAGGCACGAAACCGCCACTGAAAACATACGTGCCGCCAAAGTTATTGGGACTGATATCAGTGATCTTGATGCCACGCACGCGGCCACCAAACTTCAATGCGTGTGTGCCCTTTTGCCAGGCAAGAAAGTTCTGCAGTTCCCAACGGCTACTGGTGTTGATAGCGTGACCAACCTGTGAGCCTCCGCTGATGAAAGAACTGCTGACATTAAGTACCGGTATTGCAGTGTCTCCAAGGTTCTCGTTGCGATTACGTGAATACTGAAAGCGCGTCTCATTGATCATGGACGCATTCAATATTGCGGTTTCAGTAATCGTAAAACTCTGCTGCGTGGAAAATGTATCGTAGCCACGCTCCGGCAGTGAGAATCCGCCGACGCCACTGTTTTGAGTTCTGAAGCGGTTATAGTTGTAGCGTGCAACGAGAGTGTTATTCGTATTGAGCTGGTAGTCGAGACGAGGACCAAAACTCAGGTTCCGGCGAGGCACAACGACGCCGAAGCCGTTGCTGACACGGTTGAGATTCGCATCCAACTGCGTGACTCTCACTAATTCGTTGTCGTCAGTCTCGCGTCTATCGAAGTCGATGAAGAACGAGGCTTTCTTCTTGATCAGCGGACCACCGAGATTGCCTCCGAAGCTTCGCACCTGGTATGGAGTGCGGCTGCTGGAGAACGGATTTCGTGAGTTAAGGCTCTCGTCCTCGAAGTTGAAGAAAGAGCTGCCGCGAAGTTTGTCTGTTCCGGGTCGAGTTAGGATCTCAATGCGTCCCGAAGCCTGATCGTTTTCCGCTGAGAAGGGATTCTGATTGATACGAATCTCGCGGATCGATTCCTTCGGCGGCATTCTCCCACCGGAGAATCCATCTATGAAGATTTGTCCTCCATTAGGACCGACTGATGGTCCGGCAAGGGCCTGCAAAGCAGCGGCGAGCTCATCGGGGTCGTCAGGCAAGGCGTCCAGGTCTTTGCCGGTAATGATAGTCTGATTGGCATTGTTGGTTGACTCAGTGCTGAGCGGTGTTTCGGCTGCCACCGTCACCTTCTGCTCTTCAATCGTGACGTTTAGGGTTATGTCCAAAGATTGGCGCTGACCCGCCGCCAACTCGACTTCTGTCTCATCGGAAGGTGCAAATCCCTGCGCAGTCACGAGCACGACATACTTGCCGGCAGCGAGGCCGCCTACAGTATAAACACCCTCACCATTCGTTACGGTCGTTTTTGTCGTTCCACTGGAATCGATGATCGTTACCGTGGCGCCGACAATCGACGCGCCGAGCTCGTCCTTGATCACGCCGCGCAACGTTCCTCTAGCTTGCTGCGCGAAAACGAAAACTGCCGCTAAGACAACGATAAAACCGATGCCCAAACTCTGTCGAAGAAGGCTTTTCAAAGTATTCATAGTTAAACTCGAGGAAAAAGCTTTTTCACTGTCAAACGATTTGACCGGCTTGAGCTCCTTTATGGCAAGCCGATGCCGAATTGAACTCCGGACCCTAAACCAGCAGCCGGATTGGGCGCCGCTGGCCCGCCCGCTTGTGCTTGTCTCGCGGCCATCATGTTTAGCAAGGTCTCAGCGCCTGAAACCAATGAAATGGCGGTCAGACGCGTGGGGTCGGCGCCCTTGGTGCTTGAAACAATGATTGTTTCTCCGACCTTCACGTCAGGCAGGCCAATTGTCGGCAAACGCTCCAGCATGTCTTGAATGTTCATGCCGCCGCCCGCGCCACCTCGAATACCACCGCCTCCAGGTCCGCCTGGCCCGGCCGGGCCCGCACCACCCGCGGGCTGGCCAGCCGGCGCACCACCTGGCCCACCGCCAGGCCCGCGACCCATCATCATTTCACCTGCTGCGGGAAACTTGCGAAGGACAGAGTCTTGCTTGACAACAATTGTGAGCGGTTGCTTTGTAGTCAGATCATTGATTTTGATCTCGCCCGTTCCCGGGTCAATTGCGGTCACCGTGCCGGCTATCGTGCGGAATGATCCAGTGACAACCTTTTCCGCAGTAAAACGCGTTCCGTCGGTGCTACGTTCGCCCAGCGCCCGGAGCTGATCGCCAACTTTTAGCTCATCCAATGTGCCGGTCTTCGCGTCGATAAACTTGATGGAGTCGGGTGCGTAGCGGCGCAGATCAACTTTCTCTGCGACCGGAATGATCACTGCTTGTGCGCCGGCCATTGATCGACTCGAGATCGTAATTTCTTTCGTCGCTGGATTAATTGCCGTAATGACCCCCAGGATTCCACGCCTGCGCCATTCTGCTCGCTCTGCCTCCTGCTTCTTGGCGATGTCGGCCTTAGTCATCACAACGATCGCTCGGGCAGGCACAACCTTCTTGTCGTCCGAAACCCTGCCCCTAGCCATTACCCGGTCACCTTCGCCCACATCTGTGAACGTGATTTTGGTGGCGTTGGTCAGGTTTGTTTCACCAGGAGCAACGCGCATGTATAGCGTGCTGTCACTGAGGACTGCCGTAACCAGTGAGCCGGCGTCGGTCTTGACTACCAGCTGTTTGGCATTCGTATCGATTGCCTTCACTTCGCCAATGACAAAGTTCGGCGTGATATTTTGATCGCCTGTCTGTTGCGACTGCGCGGGGCTCGCAACAGGTGTCGCGGGCTGGGCCATGGCAATATTTGCGATCGTGGCAATCAGAATCAGAGCGACAAATAGAGAATACTTTTTAATCATGGCTCCTTAGATCTATTTGTTGATTTGTTCGCTCCGCGTTAGCGGAGTTAATTCAACGACTGTGTGTGTCGTCTTTTTGTCTGCGCGCATCGATGTCAGCCATCAGCGCGTCGAACTTCTGTTGTTGTTCGGCGGTCAGCAACGCACGCATTCGACCACGAGTCTTCAATCGCAGTTCTTCGTACTTGGGCCGCAATTCGCTGCGCAATGCGCGAAACTCGTTACCTGTTTGATCCAAAACCTGGCGCATCTCCTTGACCTGTGCTTCTGTCAGGTTAAGGTCAGTGCGCATCTTTTCGAACATCGCCTCACGCTCGCGCAGGCGCGAATCACGAAAGGACGCGTTCGTCTTGGAACGATAAACGCCGCCAATTCCGACTCCCGTGATGCAGCCAAGAATAAAAATGACCACGAGCACCAGCCAGGTTTTGAGACCGGATTTTGCTCTATCTATCATCTTGCAAACTCCCGCTCATCTCTGGTGATTATCGTCGTCAGTACTTCCTCGGTGGTTAGAGGGCGTTTTTCCGCGAAAACAATATTCTCGATTCCGGACTCGCTGGTACCCAGGTATGCATCCACACTAAACGCTGAGTTTTGCGATTTGTTCCCGGCGTACAGGAAAAGACCGAGACTGATGGCCGCTGCCAGGCTCATTGCTGGTATCGCTTTTCGAGAAATCAACCAGAAACTGCCCCAGAGGTTCCCGGCCTCGTCTGCCTGCCGCTCGCTGATGCGTGCCCGAATACGCGCGAACAAGAAGGGTGATCCGGCCACTTCCTCAACATCCTGGTCGGAAAGCACGGATGCATTGAGAAGCCTACGCCCTGCGTTATCCAGGTTTTCATTAGGATTTTTGCGGGTCATCTGTGAAACAGTCCTCAGGAATCGGATCTTGGCCGTTACTCTAAAAACGTTGAAAGCTGGTCGTTGGTTACAAGAATCTTTTCAGAATGCGTCTTAAGTCATTTCTGGCTCTAAATATGCGGATTTTGACTTTGGCAGCAGACCAGCCCATGAGCTTGCCAATCTCCGCCACCGAAAGACCCTCCACGTCGAGCAGCACGAGGACCAATCGGTCCTCAGCGCTCAGATGGGAAAACAATTTGTTCGTCAGATCCCTGGTGACAGCATCAGACTCGAGAGACGCCGCGCCTGGTCCGGCAATCAGCTCGCTGATGATTTGCGTCTCCCCATCAGTTAACTCGCTCAACAGGCTTTCCGGTTTTCGCCGTCGTCGCCTTAGTTCGTCATAACAGGTATTGAAGGCAATTTTTGCAAGCCATCTGGTCATCGAACCGTCTTGCTTGTCAGAGAAATCCTTCAGAGCGAAGTAGGCCTTTACAAAACACTCCTGCACGATGTCTTCTATTACTTCCCTTTGCTGGAAAAACCGGCCCGCGATTATTCCAACCTGAGTTCGGTGTCGCTCGAAGAGTGTTTCGAAAGCCGATTCATCGCCCTCGCAAACTGCCGCGGCCAGCTCAGCATCAGTTGGTCCAGTCCCTGAGGTCATGCTTTAAGCAGTCTCGTCAACTTAGGGAGCGAGATCGAGTTGCCTTCGAACGCGGGTGGCAGTCTGAGGTTCGTGACATTTCTGCTCGCCCCGCGATTATCATTCAGAAAAACTCGAAGTTCTTGTCTTTCCACTTGAGGTTTTGACGCCTGAAGTACGTTATCAGTCATTGAAATGTTGCTACCAGCAGGCGATTCGAATCTTCCCGAAGGCCCGCGCTCTTGTGACAAGCATGGGATTTCCTAACCGGGACCCTTACAGATGCATGGTGCGAAGAACCCGCGGGAATTGTCACACGGTGTTACACGTTAAAACACCAAACTCTGCTTGACAGATGCACACAGCGCAGTTAGCATGCGCGCACCTCATATTCGAGCACGACTTCCGGATAAATCGCGCTCTGGTATTCCAGGTGATCAGCGATTCGTTTGCGACCTCGTTAAACCCCGACAGCAAATTTCAGTAGCACTCAAAGCTAAGTTATCCGAATATCGTCTTTACCGTGTCAGCCTAACAGGAGACAAAACCATGTTCCTCACCCGCCTCGTTATGGCCCTTGCCGGTCTGGCCCTTGTTTTCAGCATCGCCTTTACACCTTCGTCGATTTATAGCGCGGCAGCTCTACAGGCTGACACGTCGCGCACTCAAGCATTACTTGGGGCTCTGGGTGAGGTAATACTTCTCGAGCGGCCGCAATGGAACGAATCCGGGTTAAGTGTACAGCCTCCAGTGACAGTCACGCTGGCTGGGCAGATCAGAGGACCGTGGTTAGTACCCATGCAGGGTGTTACGGTGGTTCTGACGGAGATTTTGGCTACCGGTCCAGTGGTGCTTCAAACTACGACGACCGATGCAGATGGCCGTTACAGTGTCCTGGCGGAAGCGAAGTGTACCACTTACGAAATCAAACCATTTCTGACGGGTTATGTTGGTTCAGGGTCTTCCACCAGTGGCTGCATTACCGGGGATACGCTAGACATGAACGGCTTTTTGAGCCAGGGCAACGACGCCAGAGACAAAGCCGGACGAAATCCGGCTTGTCAGACCGTGGGCGAGCCAGTAGACGTGACGACCGGCAACACATACCTGGGACAGGCGGATTATCAACAGCCAGGCGCGTGGCCATCATTACTGCTGGTCCGCTCGTACAACAGTTTTTCTGCCGTCCTTGGCGTTCCCGGCTTGTTCGGCGTCGGCTGGTCCACCGACTATGACCAATCCATCGCCATCATCAGCAACGACCAGGTGCGCCTATTTGAGGCGGGTGGACGGGCAACCTATTTTACTCGCACCGGCGGCGCAGGCCCTTTTCTGCCTGTCAGCGGTGACCTGCATGCTCAGATTGTCAAGAACGCCAGCAGCACTTACACCCTGACCTACCTGGGTGGCAGCGTGCTCCAGTTCAGCGCCGCTGGCAAGCTGCTTTCGCTGGCGGATCGAAACGGCAATCAAACGAGCCTGGCATATAACATCAGCGGCAAATTATCTTCCGCCACGGATCCCTTCGGGCGCAGCGTTTCTTTTTTGACCAACATCAACGGGCGCGTGACTTCAATGGGCGATGCTACGGGCATCATCGCCGACTACACTTACGGGAGCGGAAATCAATTGCTTTCTGTAACGTACGCTGACAACTCGCGCTACCAGTTTAGCTACGACGGCAGTTTTCGCTTAACCTCGGTGACGGACGCGTTGGGAAACATCCTCGAGGCGCACAGCTACGACGGGCAGGGCCGCGCAACCACCTCCGAAAGGCAGGGCGGAGTTGAGCGCTACACTCTCAATTACGCGAACGCCACCCGGACCGATGTCACTGACGCCCTGGGCCATGTGACGAAATACTTCTTCAACAGCATCAGGGGGCGCAACCGCGTGAACAGAGTCGAAGGCGCCTGTAGCTGCGGCAGTTCGCAGATACAATCCTGGACTTATGACAACCAGTTGAACATCACCTCAGGAACAGATGCTCTGAATCACACGACCTCCTACACCTACGACACCCAGGGCAACCGCTTGACCAGAACTGATGCTACCGGAACCGTCACCTTCACCTACAATCAGTTTGGCGAGGTTTTGACCCGCACCGATCAGCTGAATGGCGTCACCACAAACACTTACGACGCGACCGGGAATCTCCTAACCACCAAAGACGCCTTGAACAACACGACTACCTTGACTTACGACTCGCGCGGGCAGTTACTTACAGTAACGGACGCGCGCGCCAAGGTAACGACTCTCACCTGGAGTACCGGCGGACTTTTGACGCAGCACAAGGATGCGGCAAATAACATTACCGCTTTTGCCTACGACGCCCGTGCTCGCTTAACAGGCGTCACAAATGCGCTCAATCAAACAGCGAGCTACGAATACGATCTCGCCGGCCGGTCAAAGAAAGTAATCTATCCTGACAGCAACTTCGTTTTGTTCACTTACGATCTGGCCGGGCGGAGAACCAAAATCAAAGACCCGCGCGGCAATGAAACGAACTTCGCATACGACAGCGCTTATCGCCCAACGTCTGAGACCAGTCCAGCTACCCAGACCACTAGTTATGGTTACGATCTGATGTCTAATCTGACCTCAATAACCGATGCGCTCGCGCGGGTAACCAACTACGAATACGACGACTTCAATCGCCTCAAGAAGGTTATCTACCCGCCGGCCACTACCGGCGCCACAAGATTGCAGCAGACGATTGAGTATGATGCCGCCGGCAATGTCACCAAGAGAACTGATACCGCGGGCCGGGACACAACTTATCTCTATGACGCCCTCGACCGCCTGACCAGGATTACCGATCCTGCGAATCAAGCCACCAACTTCGAATACAACGCGCGCTCGCAAAACACGGCCGTCGTCGATGCGCTGAATCAGGGTTATACATTTGTCTATGACCCGCTTGGCCAGGTGACGCAAATGACCCGCGCCGGTCTCTCGCTGAGTTTTGTTTACGACTCCGTGGGCAATCGCACGCAGCGAACCGATTACAACGGCGCGGTCACCACTTACACGTTCGACGATCTGAACCGGCTGACGACGATTGCCTATCCCGATCTGACTTCGGCCAGTTATGGATACGACGCCCTTTCACGCCTGGCTGCCGCGACAAATCAAAATGGCACGGTGAGTTTTGCGTTTGATTCGCGGAATCGGATCAACAGCACGACCGATGTCTGGGGTCAAACAATCGGTTATTCATATGACGCCAATGGCAACCGCACAGCGCTGACCGTCGGCGGAGCGTCCTACGCTACCTTTCAGTATGACACGGTCAATCGCCTGACGAACCTGGCCGACAGCGCAAGCCAGAACTTTGTGTATAGCCACGACCTTGTGAATCGCCTGACGAGCCGGGTGGCGCCGAATGGCGTGACAGCCAGCTTAACTTACGACGGACTGGACCGGCTGTTTGAGTTGAGTCACACGAAGGCTGGCGCGACGCTGTCGACTAATCAGTATGGCTACAACACCGCCAACAAGATTGCGAGTTGGCTTGGTTCTGGAGGCAACCGGAGTTATGCGTACGATGCCAGCGACAGGGTGACCAGTGTGCTGAAGATGGGCGGAAACGAGAGTTACGGCTACGACGCGGTAAGCAATCGCACTACTTCACACCTGAGCTCGAGCTACGGCTATCAGTCCTTCAACAGACTTACGAGCACCAGCACGGCCACCTACACCTATGACAATAATGGCAGCCTGCTGACGAAAATTGACAGTTCGGGAACGAGAACGTTCACCTGGGATAGTGAGAACCGCCTGAAGCAAATGACGCTGCCCGGTGGCCCGACAGTCAGTTACAAATACGACGCTATGGGTCGCCGCATCCAGCGGACAACCAGCGCCGGCGCCGACGAGCGGTATGTCTATGACGGTCGGGATGTGCTGCTGGACCTGAATGCCAGCCTGGCGGTCACCACCAGCTATCTGAACGGCCTGGGGATTGACAGTCATCTGCGCCAGACCAACACGACCACGGGCGTGTCCTATTTTCTCACCGACCACCTCGGCTCGACCGCCGCGTTGACTGATGCCAGCGGCAACGTTGTCGAGCAACTTGCTTATGACTCCTTTGGCAACAATGCCGGCAGCACTCGCACGCGCTACACCTACACCGGTCGCGAGCGCGACGCTGACACGGGCCTGCTCTACTACCGCGCGCGCTTCTATGACCCGCAGTTAGGGAGATTCATTAGCGAAGACCCAATTGCCTTCGCTGGCGGAGACATAAATCTCTATGGTTATGTTCATAACGATCCGTTGCGGTTCGTTGACCCGAGCGGGCTGCGACGTTGTAATCCGATCCTGGGAGCGATTGTTGGCGGATTGCTAGGCGCTGCGACGGGTGCCGGAGGAGGCGCTGTGCTCGGGGCCATCGCGGGCGGGACGGTTGGCGCCGTAGGTGGCTCGTTCGTCATACCAGGGTTCGGGACTGTAGCGGCGGGCGCTGGTGGAATTCTGGTAGGTGCTCAGGCTGGTGCATTTGTCGGCAGCGCGGCTGGAGCTGGTGTGGGCGCCGGGGTAGGGATTAATTACTGTAACCGTGATGATGCCTGCGATAAGACGGATACAAGACCATGGTCTCCAAATCCACCTCCAGACAATGATCGAGAAAACAAGTGCAATAGACAGCTTTACGAAGTTGACTACCCAACTTGTGACGGGGTTGGGAGAGCGAGAGGGCCAGCAGCTTATGCAAGGTGCATTGCGTCCGCCCACCAGCGATATGCTGCTTGTTCGAGAGGCCTCCCCCTTCCGCCTCTCGATACCTGGAACAATTGAATCCTTTGTTATCCTTTCTCGACAAATTCAGAGGCTCGTTATGAAAATCTATAACTTAGACGAAGTGATCGCAACGCGGCGACTCACCGTTGTAGGCGAGGAAGAGAGAGAGATACTTGTGGTCTTGGGAAAACCAGCACCTTCGACAGATTCGATTGGCCACCGTTGTCCCTTTCAAATAAGAGGTGTTGGATCAGAAGACATCAAGTATGCAATGGGGGCGGACGCAATTCATGCAATTCAAGGAGCTTTGTTTCTCATTGGTGTAGATCTTGAGTCTTTAAACCAAAGACTCAGTGGCAGCCTTCGTTGGGAAGGTGACGAGGAAGGCAAGCTGGGATTTCCTACGTCGTAATTCGAAGCCGTCTTCGCTGGATAAGTGCGCAGCACGGCGAGTTCGAAGTCGGTTAGTGAAACCGGCTGACGCAGGTGACGCGGTCAGGCGGCCTGACCGTCAATTACAGATACGATGCTCTGGGTCGAAGGGCACCGGATACGGTTCCAGTCAAGAGGAGGCTTGTCGGACCGCAAAGGCTGCGGCGGTTGCGACACCGCCAAGAGGCACGATCCTGCGAATCAAGCCACTAACTTCGAATACAACGCGCGCTCGCAAAACACTGCCGTCGTCGATGCGCTGAATCAGCGTTATACATTTGTCTATGACTCGCTTGGCCAGGTGACGCAAATGACCCGCGCCAGTCTCTCGCTGAGTTTTGTTTACGACAACAACGGCAACCTAAAGTCGAAGGGTGACACATCAGGCCAGTGGGATTACCTCTGGGATGCGGAGAACCGTTTGCTGGAAGCGCACTGGCCGCATGATCCGGCGGGCGGTGGTGGCGAAGGCGAGATTCCGGGTCCGCCGCCGCTGAGTTACACAGTAACTTACCAGTACGATGCGCTGGGCCGGCGTATTCAGCAGCAGTTTGAGCAGGGTGGGCCGGCCCCCAATTCGACGACGACAAAGTTGGTCCATGATGGGCACGACGTGATTGAAGATCTCGGTGACAGCGGGGCAGTGCAGACACGCTATCTAAATGGCCCGGGCATCGACAACAAGCTGCGGCAGACGAACGTGAGCACAGGCGCAAGCTACTATTTCCTTGCCGATCACCTGGGCAGCACGCGCGCTCTAACAGATGTATCAGGTAACGTGGTTGAGCAGATCAGTTACGACTCCTTCGGCAACAGCTCTGGCAGCGCGCTGACCCGCTATGGCTATACCGGTCGGGAACGTGATGAGATAACGGGGCAGCTTTACTATCGCGCCAGGTTTTACGACCCCCAGCTGGGACGGTTTATCTCCGAGGATCCCATCGGCTTCGGCGGCGGAGACGTAAACCTCTATGGTTATGTCTGGCAGAATCCACTCGGTTACAGGGATCCGTTGGGGCTCGACGGCTGGGGCAACGATCTGGCGGACTGGCTCGACCGCCAGATCGAGCGCCTTCACCGAAGGCTCACTTCTGATCCGGATGCGGTTAACTTCAACACCGTCGTCATCTATGGGTCAAACGTCTACCATAGCTACGCGGATCTGTTAAGGGTGGGCAGCGGTTTTGGCCACGCTATATTTGCCCCCTGCGAAGATAATTACGGACGCGCAGCGGCTGCTCTGCAAGATGTAGTTCGGGCTTCGGCGATCTTCGAAATACTCGGTGGGCCCGCGGCAGGGGCTGCGGGCAGCGGCACAACAGCCGCTCTTGCTGGCAGGAGTGGAGCAGCCTTAGAGAGTGGATCCGCGGCTGCGAACGGTGTCACCTCGGTTCGGCGCGGCATTTGGCCGGGCACCGCTAATGAAATGGATGAGTTGCTGGGTATGGGGGGTCGGCGCATTCCAGATCTTCCCTCTGTGGCCGGCCGTGATAAGGTGGTCTGGCAAACTTCCGACAGTGTGAAGATTACCTTCGAGCAGCACCCTTATCATCCGAACGCTCCTGCCTGGCATCAGGACCCTCATTGGCACTTGGACACCCCATGGATAAAGCATGCAAGATACTTGCCTGGCGATCCATTTCCATGATTGAAATTTGATTGCCAAGGAGAGCATCAAATGCAGGAAATCGCAACCATTACTACTATTCACGCAGAATCTGGTGAAGAAGCGGTCGCAGTCATTCGCGCTGCCAAGAACCTCATATCCGTCTGCCTATCTCTGATGCATGATGGCGATGTGGAGGTCGTGTTCAAGCTTGAGGACGGGCGAAGCCTATTGGAGGCGTTACACAAAGCAATAGCAATAGCCGAAAACTCACTGTAAGACGTTGCCGGAAGCTTTGAGGGTTTTGCAAGGAGGTTATTTCCTTTGCGTTTCTGGAACACTCGGAAGTGACAAATGACGAGAGCTTATTGCAGATGTAACAGTGGACATTACTTTACCGGCAAGTATTGCCCTTTAGACGGCTGGTCATCACGGGAATCTAGTTGAGTTGGCTAGAATAGTCGAACAAGTGACGGTTATGGGCGAAGAGCCGACTCTCTCGAAATTGCGGACGGCGGGCTTAAGCGGATTTGAAGTAACCGGAGTGAATTCGGCGACTATCATAGTAAGGGAGCCGTGCATTGACCTATGAGTGAAGCCGAGAGTCTTAAAACTATGCTGACATCGATTTTTAGGCGCAAGGGTCGCGCTGGGCGACATACGCGTCTCTTTGAGGATCTGGAACCTCTCCAGAAGAGTACCCTGCAGGATGCTGTCAAATTAGACGATAATGAGTTGCCTGTGATCGGCAGTGTCGAGAGTAGGCACAAGTGGCTAGTTCTTACTACGGAGAGAGTGGTCTGGCATTTCGAAGGAAAGACTCAGACGCTCTCAGTTTGGGACATTCGCGACGTAGAAGTCGACCTTCAGGCTCTTGCTTCGAAAGGCATTCACAAGGATCAGATGCGTGAGCTTCAGATAAACACGATGGGCGGTGAGCAGTTCACCATCGAAGTAGAGGAGGGTGCTCCTCTAATTGGAGTGTGGAATGCACTAAAGAATCTAGGTGCTCGCAACAGGCGACACAAGCCAAACTGACGCTAAACTCGATACGGAGCGCGCTGCCTACGGTTATCAAATATTCAACAAACTGACCGTACAACAACTTTGTGGTGAAGCGACCCATTTATGAACTACGAAGACGCCATCCAAAAGACGGAGTCCGAGTGGGAGCCTGACGCGGGTTTCTTCTGGAATATTCGTCAAGGTCTGTTTTCCGAGGCAGAGCTTCAATGGGCATTAACCAAAGTCTCGTCGATCTCGATCCCGGATGGCGCGCTCGTTTCGAAACGGCTTGGTTCCTTGCTTTGGACGGAGTGAGTGGCAGTTCCCCTTACTCTCAGTTCATGAGTGCCGCTCAGCGAGGTGTTACGCCTCGCGCTTCGCCGTTTAATTGGGAGATGGGCCAACTCCTCAGGACTGGAAGACACGTTGACGCGACTTTCGTCGAAGGCCAGGGTACTAGCTTAGCTAAGCTAGAACCAAGAGAACGGTCTAAAGAGGTGGGTCTGAAACCGCCTGCGGGACGGAGGGGATTTGGGTGAGAAAGCCGCGCTGTTCGCGGTTGCGGACAGTTAGCGAAGGGAGCTGTCTGCGTTTGCGGCGAGAGTGCCGTATTTGGAGGGAACAAGGGTGGATGAGGAGGCTGCGACCGATTGGCGAAAATAACCGAAAATGATCTTCTCACGCGGAAATGGCGACATGTCGGGTTTCTTATGTTGATTTGGAGCGGTTTCGGCCTTCGGTCGAGCTCGAGGCCGCGAGTTTGTATGAGGCTGCGGTGTTAGCTATGAGCGCTTTCAGGCAGCATGATTATGAGCCTGGGGACCTTACAAATCTTGAGGTTGAAATTCGGACTGCCATTACTCACACGGTTACGTTGAGGAAGGTGCGATCGTGGTTACAGGGCGGTTCAAGAAGTCCAAAAGAAGCGATCGTTAAAGATAGGTTGCGTGATGATAGCTCTGGGGATAGGGACGGCTCTGATATTATCAAACTGTTATCTCTGAGCCGTTTGGATCACTCACTGGGGAACCGTCTGTTTTTCGTTTGATCCCACGGAATGGTTGCGAAAAGGTCACCAGGCTGTTTGGGGCAACTCCGACGGCTAGCTTCTGAGGAATTGACATCGATGGACGGTTCAAGCACATCACCGATAGGTGAGGGTGTAGGTTTTTTTTGACTCACATACGAAACTCTTGCGTACACGCTCGCCATCACGCTTGATTTCACCATTCGTTCCAATGATACTTAATTCTTCGACTGAGAAGGATTGGGCGTCTTCGGCCTCATCAACCTGCATTCCCGCTCTCTGTAGCCTCTCAATCCGTAAAGCTTCGTTGGGCATCAACCGCACCGTCACGGTCCTATCTTCAGGATCAAGCTCGTATTGCGCCCTGTCCATTTCCTGCCACGCTTGATCGCCAGCACGCAGTCGAACCGCGGTCATCTTTGCCGGTCTGATGCGCGGTGCAAAGGGACCAGGTAAATTCTTCACCTTGTATCGGATTTCAATTGGACTTGCCGATTCATTGATCACAACGAAATCGGTTATGTACGAGCAGGCCACGAACGTTGAAGCGATAGACAGCACGAAAAGCAGGGTTGCCCTTTTCAGTTTTGTCTTTCTCTTCGCCGATTGCATCGCAAGAGATTCAGGTAAAAAAGCCTTTAAAGTTCGATGTTGCATGGCAGCTCCTCGTGGCTGAACTAGGCTAATACAATCTGAACCCACATATTTCGGATTGGTTTGGCGCAGCACGGGCTCTTAAAACTGTTAGAACGTTTTCAACATTTTTCTTCGCCCATGCTTCAACATCGTTATCGTAACCGAACCCTTTGACCACATAATAAGAATAATGATTTTGCCAAGCAACTTGGGCTGCGTCATAGCCAGCAACATTCGGCCCGAAAATTCGGCGCGGGTTCAACCCTGCCCAGAGCTGAATAAACTGCACTGTATGAGAAACTTCTTCGACAATGGTCTTAAGTGACTCAAGATCGCCTCCATTTAAGCTGACTTGATTAGGTTCGTAGTGGATATCGTACAGACCCAGAGTTGTGGCGTAAGGATCTACCGTATTTTTTACCCAGCTGGGTATCCAATTCTTGAACCTCGCATCGTCGACCGGAGAGTAGGTTCTGCCCTGTGCTGACTGTTGTGGGAAAAACGGCCGGAGTACACTCCTGAGGCATGGCGACAACTGCCCATCAGTACTAGATTCGTTTGAGTCGTAATCTTCACTGTTTCCTTTCTTCGCATCTTGTCGACGCCTCTCTTCTGCCTCCTGGCGCTGCTTCGGGGTCATCTTCTTTGGTGGCTTCGTGCGCTTCTTGAGTTTGGGCTTTTTCTTGCTTGGCGGGTTCGAAGAGAAAGCTTTTTGTACCATGCGTGAGTACTCCTGCTCCGCACGTGCCATCTCATTATTATTCCCCGGCAGATCGTACCAGCCACTCCCAAAGAACGAACGCATCTCCGAATCAAAATTATTTTGTAGCATGTGTCCACTACAGGACGCGGCAACACCATTAGCCGAGCATCCTGCTGACACATCAAAGAGGTTGGCCCAGCGCGCATCCATGATACCGCCGAAGTGATTGCCCCCGATGTCTCCTTCACCGCCACCCGTGTCGGGAGGCTGCGGCGCAGTAACCCCGATGTCCGCACCCAGCGGGTCCAGCTCAACGCGACTGTAAGAACCGTCTGCCAACGTGGAGTACTGTGCCGTCTTGCCTGGCGTTGTATGTTTCCAAGTTACTTGATTGCCGGATTGTTGCGCTATGAGCTCGCCGTCCGGTGAATATACATAGCCCACGGTCTTCTGGCCGCTGCTGTTGATCTCCGCGATGATTGCATCATCAAGCACACTCGATCTCAGGTGATAGGTAACCAGGCCGGCCAGGACTTCCTTGACCTCCTCACCGTCACCATCGTAGCCCATAGCCTGGCTGGTGTTCACATAATGGGTTACTAACCACCTTTGTCCCGTCATCAAAGTCATCTGCCCGTCGGAATCGTAGTTGTATGTGCGCGTGCCGATGGTGGTGTTCCTTCCATCGGCGTCATATCCCCATCCCTGACGCCGGTTGTCGGTATAGGTGGCTCCGTCAGCAAGGGGATCCAGGGTCCAAGTGGTTGTCTCCCGGCCCGTCAGATTACTCCATGGGTCATAGCCAAAGGTCTCATGATAAGGCGTGTTCCCGCTCGCCTCGCCGCGCGCGGTCGCGCCGGACGTGGCCAGCGACAAGCGCGCAACGTGATCGTAAGAATACGAACGATCGAAGGTCGCATCCGTGGTGTTGTGCACGAATCTGATGTGCCCGTCGTTGTAGTAATCGTAGTCCTGGTTGACGAGGCCGCCGCTGACTTCGAAATGCGTGGGCTGAAGCTTCGAGTTATACAGCAAAGAAGAGGTGCGATTGCTGCCGTCAGTCATTGTTTTCAATCCGTCCCAGGCGCGGTATTGAAAGTTGGACGCGTAGTTCGCTACCCCGGCGAAGAGGTTGTCCGAACCGGTAACTCCATTCAGTCTTCCCGCACTGTCGTAGCCGTAAAGGATAGTCATGTTGGTGGCGTCGGTGATCTGCTTCAAGTCGCCCGCCAGATTATATTGATAGCTCAAGGTAAATGGCCCAAGGCCGTCGAGATTGCGCGACTCAGATGTTAACTGCGAAAGCTGATCGTAGGCGTAACTCGCCGACCCCAAACCATCAGTCATTGAGATGCGGTTGCCGGCTGCATCGTAGCCGAAAGAGACGTTAGGCGTGTTAGAGACTCCCGCTGGTGCTGAATAGGTAATACTGCTGACAAGGCCTCGGTTGTTGGTGCTGTAGCTGTATGTTGCGCGAGCGCCGCGCGCATCTGTGACTGACTGGAGCGAGTCGTCTGGATTGTAAGCATAGGAGGTCGACGTACCTGAGTCTTGTTCAGGCACATGCCTGCCCTGGACACGCCCGTAGCCGTCAAAGCTCGTCGTAGTCTCCTGATATATGCCGCTGTCATCCGAACCCTGGTATTGCCGCACTCGCGTTACCTGGTCACGCGCGTTGAAAGTATTGATAACAGTAGAATAGATGGTGCCATCCCAATTGAGCACTTCAGCCTTCATATTGCGGCCAAGCGTGTCGCTGTAGATCTTCTGCTGACGCTTCTTTATTATACCGTTAACGAGGGTTCCTTCATCCGTCAGTGTAACGACAGCGCCACCTGCGCATCCGCACCCGGTATAACCGACTTCTTTGGTCGTACCGTCCGGATTAATGGTTACCAGGGGTCTGCCCTTCCAGTCATAGGTTTGCTGCGTGTATAGCCAGCCGCCTGAATCGTCGCCAAACGGATTCCATGAACCATTCGTTTCGGCAGGGTTCGATTGTTTCACTGGTCTGCCCATTGAGTCGTAAATTGTATTGCGTGCGCTATAGCCCCCGAGACTTCCCGGATGATTGCTAGCGGCGACCACTGTTCTTCCCAGACCGTCAAATACAACAGTTGAATTAGCTTCGTCGGCGACGTTGTTAACTGTAGACAGAGTAAGTACGTAGTCCGGTCCATAGACATACTTGGTGTAGGCGTTATTTGTCGACGCTGTCACTTTTTCAACTCTCCCGGTCGCGTCGTACGCAAATGTTTGCACCGGACCAGGAAGGTTCTGAGTGGTGTTTGGCTGCGGCGTTTGTTTACTGGTCACCGCACCAAAGTCGAAGTTGTAAATGACGGTCGAGGAATAACCATCTGCGTCAGTGAATGTTTTCGGATAAGCAAGAGTATTGCGGCCGTTATTACCGTCAGAGAATGAATCCGCGTAACTCACGGTGGTGTGGTGCAAGAGAGCATCCGTGGTGTAAACGACCGAACCTGCTGTATTGTACTTGCTGCTGGTGCTGGTAAACTGCGAAGTATCCGTCACGTCATAGCGCTTCACGCTACTCAGATTCGCGCGGCCTATGACAAAGTTTGCCCTGTAACCGTTGGAAGTGTCGTTATCGTGCCTTACAGGAACATCATCGCCCTGAATAGAACCGGTCTCATCATAATAAAGACCTACTCGAGACATTAGCGTTTCGCTTCCAGCGTTGACCTCGTAAAGACTCTGCTCTCTTGCCAGTCCAATGAGGCGGCGATTTAGGTACTCCGCGTCGGCGGTTGGATCCATCCGGTATTCGGTATGTGAGCGCCGTAGAACCGTTGTTGCGTCGGCGGCATATTCCCGCACGTCCGCTGGCAAGTTACAGCTCGCGCCGCTTGGCAGGGTAAAGCCTGCGTAGCTGACGGTCGCGCGTCGGCGATTGGTCCCGTCGTAGATGTTCGATTCTGTCACCCGCGGGTTTGTTTGATAATTAACTCCAGTGTTGTCCTGCATCCAACTGGTAGTGGTCCATTTCTGCTTAACGCCGCCAGACCAAACTTCCGTCTGCGTTGTCAGTCCTCGCTGCCATCCCGTGCCGTAGAACTCCTTGTAGAGCGTACCGTCCGGTGTGATAACAGTATGAGAACCATCGCCGGGTGCGCTGTAGTTCGTGGCGACTTCCTCGGGCACACCATTGATGCCGGTCCAGTTTTGGGCCCAAACGTGGGTATCTACCAAGCGCGGACAATCATCCGCCGGCGAGTCGTAATCGTAAGCCGTATAAGCGCGCTCAACGTTATCAGAGCGGTAACTTCTTAGGGGGTTCAACTGGCCTGCAGCGTTGTATTCAAAGGTGTAACGGGAGCCATCGTCTAATCCCACCTGACTGAGCACGGGAAGCATTGCGGGATTTGCGCCCACCACCATCGCCCCCGAGAAGCTTGGCTGAAGTGTTTTGGTAGACCAACCAAAGCTAGCCCAGGTATGCAGGGTTGCTACCCCATTCACAGTCCAGCTCTGTGTGATCGAAATGAGGTTGGCGTTGGTGTCATAGTTGAAAGTGATAGTGCGTGAGAGCGTATCAATAATCGTTGTGATGTGTCCCAGCCCATCGTAGGTGACAGTAATGTAGTTGCCGTTGCGATCCTTTATCTGTGTGCAACGCCATTCGTTGTTGAATGACTGATAGCTGAGTTGCGTCCCATCTGTCGTGCGTACCAAGAGACTGCCGCCATTATCGATCAATTGAAGATAGGATGAGTCAGCGGCCTCGTAAACATTGGATGTATCAACCTGTCTCAGCGAGACACGGCTGCCACCAGCAATCATTAAGTAAACATTGCGGCCCGGAACATTGACACCTGAGACAGTGCGCCC
>JBOGOU010000024.1:0-33865 GCA_050748205.1 Pyrinomonadaceae bacterium
GTAGCGACCGGATGCCGGCATTCAATGTACGTCTTACAGTTCTTTTAGTTAGTTGAGCTTAGCATCCGGTCGCTACCGCTCCCGGTTCCGTAACGTTCGTACGCCCAAAAGTCGCGCAACCTTGATCATGATTTCAAATTAGGACATTACCGAAGCGCAGCGCTCCTTTTCTGGTTTAACTCTGAAAGATACAATCAGTTTATGTGAGGAAGATCCGAATGGATAATATGGTCACCGCGTTACCGCTAAACAATCAGTCAAAGAACCGGCGCAGAGTCGCCTGGGCCGTGCTGATTATTCTCGCCCTAATAGTGTTGCCTGCCGTGATTATCCCAGTCGCCCTTATCATGCCCTTTCGGCCTCAGTCTCAGAGCGGACTGGCCCTGGCTTTTGGATTGCGCCGGTGGTCTCCCTCCTTGACACTGGTCGCAGCCGTGGCAGCTATCGCGCTGGTTGTATGGCTTTGGTCTAATTCACGCTGGTGGCACAGAGCAGTGCTGGTAGTAGCCCTAATCCCCATAATGACGGCAGCATGGTTCGCCCGACAGAACCACTTCGAGTGGATGTTTAACCCGTTACCCAACGCGGCCTACGCGAAAACAAACGAAGCAGATTTTGTGAGTGATTCCGATATGGTGCTAGTTGTCGAACACCAGGGAGAGGCCGTTGCTTATCCAATTCGCCTCATGGCTTATCACCATCTGGTCCAGGACACGGTGGGTGGCACTCCTATCGTTGCCACCTATTGAAGGCTCTGTCACACCGGTCTGGTGTGGGAAACAACTGTAGATGGACGCGTGCTCCATTTTCATCTCGCGGGCATCAACAATCAGAACTTCATCATGCGTGATGAAGAGACGGGCTCCTGGTGGCAGCAGGTAACGGGAGAGGCAATCCTCGGCCCCCTGAAAGGCCACCAGCTCAAGAGCGTCTTCCATGACGAACTCTCCTTCGGTCTATGGAAACGCGAGAAACCACAAGGCCGAGTCTTGCGCCCTGACGAACGGATCGTGGCCGCGCAAAAATATGAATCAGCGGACTGGGAAGAGCGTGTGGCTCGCGCACCCGTGGTCAAGGGAGTTGATAAGGATCATCGTTTGGAGCCGCGCGCGCTGGTTATCGGTATTAGTATGGAGAATAAGTCGATAGCTTATCCCTTCAAAGCTCTACAAAAACAGAGTCCGGTCATGGACGACATCGGCGGAATCCCGATCCTGGTCGTGCTTGGCGAGGACCATCGATCGGCGCGCGCTTATGAGAGAACGCTGGAGGGGCGCAGATTGGAATTCTTTAAGAAGACCGAAGGTTCTGGCTGGCACTTGGTAGACGCGGAAACAGGAAGTATGTGGAACTTCGAGGGGAAAGCCACGGCAGGTCCTCTCACGGGACACCAGCTAAAGAAGATTCAGGTGCTCGAAGATTATTGGTTCGACTGGCGAATCTACCATCCAGATACGGCCGTCTATGAGATCGGTCCACAATAATCGGAGCAACCGCGTAGAGAAGAACCTCAAAAATGAATTGGTTATGATCTAACCGGCGGCTATAATGAGGGCGCTCGACCATCCAAAAACGCTCTGTCAAACGAAAAGAGAAGACTGATATGTCTACTGACGAGATATTGGCTAACCAGCGAACTATCATTGCGAACCAACAACGAATCGAAGCCAACCAGGCAAAACTGGACGAAGCCTTAAAGAACCAGGCGACTATTATCTCCAACCAAAAGGCGATCCTCTCGAATCAGGACAAGCTTGACACCGTCATTGCTAACCAGGAGCGGATATTGGCCAATCAGGAGCGAATATTATCGCGCTCCGGCAAGTGAGAAGCAGGTAGGGAGCGTGCAAATGAAGGTTGTCGGCAGCTCTGTGTAAGGATACGCCTTTCTCGACTGCGTCCTTCAGAGACCTATCAACGTTATTCACGCGAGAAATTGGTTCGTGAGCTTTGCATGACTGAAAAGCCGCTCCCCTTAAAGATCCGCCTTCTCCCTCTATTGGTCCTGTTGATTGCCATCGCCATCTGGTCATTGCTGTCCCAGTTAGACGTTTTTCCCCAATCGGTTTTCCCATCGCCGCTGGCTGCAGCCAAAGGTTTGGGAGAGGAGTTTCGCAGCGGACGATTGATCGACGATCTCGTCGCTTCGCTCTTCCGTGTCACAACTGGCTTTTTGCTCGCGGTGCTCTTAGGAGTGCCGGTCGGACTGTGGTTAGGTCATCATGTTCGCTCGCGTATTGCATTCTTGCCGGCAATTAACTTCTTTCGCAGTCTGTCGCCCCTCGCCTGGATACCGTTTGCCATTCTGTGGTTCGGCATCGGTGATCTGCCGGCAATTTTCCTGATTTTCATGGCCTGTTTCTTCCCCATTGTCGTCGCAACTGTATCGGCCGTAGCCAGTATTCCATCAATCTATTTTCGTGTTGCGTACGACTATGGTTTTAGCGGTATCGAATTACTGACGAGGGTAACTTTGCCTGCGATTGCGCCACAGGTTATCACTTCGGTACGTGTCACCGCCGGTCTCGCCTGGCTGGTCGTGGTAGCAGCGGAAATGATTGCTGGGCGCGACGGTCTGGGATTCGCAATCTGGGACGCGCGTAATGGCTTGCGGATGGATCTGCTCGTAGCTGGAATGATCGTGATCGGCGTAATCGGTGTGGTGATCGATCGGGTGCTCGTCAGGCTTACGAAGATTCGCAGTGTCCGATGGGGATATGAAAGATAAGCCGCTGCGCATCGAAGACGGATCCTTCAGCTTCGACGCCTGCGAAGTTTTCCGCCATCTCTCGCTGGAAATATCGCGCGGCGAATTCGTTGCAGTGGTAGGTCCTTCAGGCTGTGGTAAGACAACGCTGCTGAATCTGTTTTCGGGCTTTCTCAAGCCTTCAGCGGGCCGCGTGTTGTGCTCGGGCAGTGTGCGGATGGTCCACCAGCACGACAGTCTTTTCCCCTGGCAAACCGCAGCGCAAAACGTTGCACTTGGACTACGCGATCTGACCAGCGAGGCAGAGCGCGCGAGGCAACTCCAAGAGATGCTGCGCCTGATCAGTCTGGAAGAATTTGCCGGACACTATCCGCATCAACTTTCAGGAGGCATGCGCCAACGCGTGGAGCTGGCCAGGGCACTGGCTGGAGACACAGACATTTTGCTCCTGGACGAACCGTTTTCATCGCTCGACTATCTAACTCGCCTTCGAATGCGGCGAGAGTTGGCGCGCATGCTCGAAGAATTGCCACGAACTGTTGTGCTAGTGACACACGATATCGAGGAAGCTGCTCAGCTTGCTGATCGCATTCTGGTATTTTCCGAGCGCCCTGCTCGCATCTGTCGCGAGTTGCATGTGACTCTTCCTCGTCCGCGTGAGCCGACCCATCCCGAAGTCGTAGAGACAGTGCATTACGTTCTGACGGAACTCGGCCTCGAACAAGATAAAGACAACCCTATTGTCCAAACGCCGGTCTCATGATGGAGAAATTCATATGCTTCGCTCACCTATAACTCGCTGGATGCTTGGAATCTTTGCCTTCGTCGCTGTGCTTGGACTGCTAAGATTCAAACCCTGGCATCACGGCTCAATGAGGGAAATGGTGAGCAGCAGATCAGAACAGACTCGCCAGGAATTGAAAGTCGGGTATCTGCCGGTTACCTGCCATCTAACCTGTCCGGTAACTGATTTCGCCACCAGGACCAGCACCGCCAATCGGTTCGAGTCACTGCGTTTTACTGATTTTCCTACCGTCGTTGAATCAGTCAAAGGCGGGCGTTTGGATGCAACCTTCATGATTGCACCTCTGGCGATGAAGCTACGCGAACAGGGCGTGCCGGTTAAGATCGTTTATCTGGGACACCGTGACGGCTCTACTGTGATCGTGCGCAAAGACATCCCGGCCCAGAGCCTGCGCGACCTGCGCGGCAAGACCTTCGCTATTCCCAGCAAGTACAGCAACCAGTACCTGGTGATTCGCAAGCTAATGGAGGATCAAGGGGTCAAGCCCGATGAAATCCGGTTCGTGGAACTGCCACCACCGGACATGCCGGGAGCCCTGGCTGCAAAAGCCATCGATGCTTACTTCGTGGGCGAGCCGCACGCTGCAAAGGCCGAACTGGACGGTAGTGGTCGCGTTCTCTACCACGCCAAAGATATCTGGCCGCACTTCATCTCTTGCGTCCTGGTGGTCACCGAGAAGTTGATTCGCGAAAGACCCGCCGTGGTGCGCGATCTCGTCCGCGGCATCGCCGAGAGCGGTGAATGGGCGGAGGGCCATCGCCTGGAAGCAGCAAAGGTAGTCGCACCTTATTTTCGGCAAGATGAGAAAGTCATTCGCTATGTGCTGACACAGCCGCCGGATCGCGTAAGCTATCGAATGCTGACGCCAACGGATGAAGACTTGCAGCAGATCAATGACATGGCCGTTAAGGCGGGAATACTCGACAGATCGATCGCTATGAAAGATTTGATCGATCGGCAATTTATTCCGTTGGACATCAAGCCCGCGAACCTTGATACCGGACCTTAATGCTGGTTACTGAGAAGCGACGAGCAGTATCGCTGGTTTCTTTTCCGCCATAACCCAACTCCTCGAGCCTTTCCTTCAAGGCGTCTGAAACCCACGATTATCCCTAACCGGCGCGTGCTTTACGCTTTTGGTGGAGGCGGCGCTGTGAACTGCGCGATGTCTGCAAGCCCGAGACTGCTCTCGATCGCGCTAATTTCTTTAACGGCCTGTTCGAAGCCATCCTCACCGAACTGTTCGTGCTCGATGTCCTCAAACTTGTCGTTCATCTCGTCGAGCTGCTTGGCCGTCATGGTTTGCTTCCAGGCCGGGAAGATAATCGTGTCTTCTCTCGCAGCGTGGTTGCGATACATCAGCACGAAGGCTTCAAGAGCTTTTGCCAGTGGTTCAGCACTATTTGCGCCTAACTTCGCGCCCTGCGTCACGCTAATGATGTAATCCGTGATCTCGCGCCCGCGATTGTGCTGCACGACCAGAATATCCGGGTAACTAGCAGCTTCGCCGCCTCCTTTCTTGACCGCCGGAAAGATGAAAGCCTCTTCCAGTTTCTTCTCGTGATACTCCTCACCAAAAGCCTTGAATAGCTTCGCAGTTTTCTGAAGTGCGTCAGGAGCAACTGCGGAAGGATTGCCTCGGAGTTTGATGGCCGCCGCACTGTAGACCAGCAAGGCGCGTCTCAGCACTCCGTGCTCACGCATCAGATCCTCGGTGGCGGTTACCTCACCTCCCATTTGATTCTGGTCAGCTTTCGACGCAGATTCATTGTTCGTCTGCGTCGTCCCCGGCCCACCGCGGCAGCCAGCCAACAACAGGCTCGCACCGACTACTGTGGATGTGCGAAGAAACTCACGTCGCGTGTTGTTCGATTCCATTTCGGCCTCCATATCTGTGATGGCAGGTTCCCCTCCTCGTCCTGGCGAGAGAGTTTCATCACTCCTCGGACAAGTATTTCGAATTCGGTTTATCGGATTACGACGAAAACGATACAGGTCATCGATTTGCGCGGTCAATACTGTTGATTTCGCTGGTCGTCACGCCCCCTCCCTGCCGACGTTTGCGGCAGATGACGCCCCCAACTCTTTCGGAAACTTGAAGCTCTCCAAAGCTGGATTCATAATCCACAAGACAGGAGTTGTTAATCATGCTGAACAGAAATTTTCTCTTCACTTGAGACCTCTCGGTGAAGCGATACCTGAAAGAGGTCGAGATCCCGTGAATTTTTAGGTCGAGGTTCGTTGCTATGCTCTACCGTTCGTACACTCCAGCCCCGCCACTTGGCGACTTCGTCGACAACCTTTGGCTCTACGACGATTACACGGCGCCTCATTTCAGGGAGCGAATCATGCCCAGCGGGACGATTGAGCTGGTGATCAACCTTCGTGATGACGAGCTTCGAATCTACGATGCGGTGCAACCCGAAAGTTATAAGCGCTTTCCCGGGTCGCTCGTCTCGGGAACCTACCGTGGGTTCTTCGTTAGCGACACGGCCGAGGAGGCTTCCATCATGGGCGTTCACTTCAAGCCGGGCGGCGCATTTCCATTTCTTGGCGTATCGGCGGGCGAACTGGCGATGGACTGCGGATATTTCGACCAGTCACACATGATCCGAGATTTCCTGGCATTCTCGGGCTTCAGCCCAGCGGATTTCCTCAGACATAAGAACGACCTCACGCAACAAGGTGTGCACATCAAGCACAATCACCTGCCGCTAGCTGCTTAGGTCAATTTTTTCCAATACGGGTAAGCCGGGAAGGCAGATAATGGCTGACGTCGAGACGGCGCCGCAATTGATGATTGAACTTGTGGCCGATTGGATTTTCAAATAAGGAGGGAAGCCATGCTCAAAGGAATCACGTTGAAGCATCTTGCTTGGGTGCTGTGTTGTCTGCCGCTTTGTTACGTCGTCCTGGCGGTTGAGGCCAACGATGAACCAGTTCGCAACCTTGTTGTCCCGACCGACCAGGACAAATCGGATGGAGAGAAGAAGTCTGCTATTTCTGTGTGGGGTGTGCGTTATCAGGTCAAGGAGGTTGAACGGTCCATTGCTTTCTACACCCTGTATCTGGGGTTCAAACTCGAACAGCGATCAGGATTCGCCTTTGCCAGTGTCTCGAATGGAGGGATGACTGTTTTGCTCAGTGGCCCGGGAGTTCGGGTTCCCGCCCAATGCCGGATGGACGCCGACAAGAACCGGGCGGATGGAATCGGATCGTCCTCAGAGTGGATGATTTGCCGTCTCTAGTTGTGACGATGAAAAAAGCGGGATTCCATTTTCGGAATGAAATCGAAACTGGCCCTGGCGGTAAGCAAATCCAAGTGGAAGATCCGGATGGTAATGCCGTTGAGCTGTTCGAGTTAATCTTGGGTCTAGCTTCACGCTTAGATGCATTCAACGTTTATCAAGCTCGACTGCTCAGAATTATTGCGTAGCTGCGGCTGCTCGATTAGAGTAGGCCTCGTCCTTCCTGACTGATTTCCGAGGATGTGACGGTAAATGATAAGCCCTTTTTTGCTCCTCCGGCGGCTCCTTGAATGCAAACCTGCTCGCCTGGCTTGTTTGCTCCTGCTACTGCTTCTTCCCGATGTGGCCCAAGCCGAACGTCTGCCGCTGAAGGCTTACACGTTCGCCGACGGGCTGCCGAATAACGTCATCAACAAGATCGTGCGCGACTCGCGCGGCTTCCTCTGGATCTGCACTGACGAGGGGCTGTCGCTCTTCGACGGCTACCGCTTCACCAACTTCGGTACAAATGAAGGCCTGCCACACCCCAGAGTCACCGACATCCTGGAGACGCGCGGGGGCGACTACTGGGTAGCGACTAGTGGTGGTCTCACCAAGTTCAATCCGAACGGCGTGCCCGGCGGCCATGTGGCCGATGGGAACGGCACGCGGTCGAACGCGCCGCGCGATCCGATGTTCACCATCTTCACTCCAGACAGTGATGACCGCTATACCAGGAGCGTCACGACCTTAGTCGAAGGCCGTGACGGGACCATCTGGTGCGGAACGTGGAGAGGGCTTTTCCGTCTGGCGCAAATCGACGGGCGTGCCTCGCTGCTTCCGGTGGACATCAAGCTTCCAACCGAATACGCGCTATCGGGCCTCATCGGTGCGCTGCTGGAAGACCGCCACGGGACGCTATGGATCGGCGCGGCTAGCGGCCTTTACCGCCTCTGGCCAGACGGGAGTACTGCGCGCTACGGCCTAAGAGACGGACTGCCGGACGAGAGCATTCACGATCTGCTCGAAGACCGTCGGGGCCATCTGTGGGTTGGGACGCGACACGGCGGACTCTTCCGGCTCACCACCGGAGTCGGCCATGAACCTCCGGTCATTTCACACCGTTACAATAGCAAAAACGGCCTCACTACCGATTGGGTCTTTGATCTGCACGAGTCTTCGGACGGCAAACTCCTGGTCGGCACAAACCAAGGGCTGGTTGAGTTCCACCTGGGCGAGAAACAGGGAGGGCCGTCGCGCGTTTACACCAAGAGACACGGCTTCACTTATCACGAGATATCGAATGTGACGGAAGACCGTGAAGGCAACCTGTGGTTGGGCACAATCAACGGCGCGATGAAGATCGCCCGAAACGGCTTTCTCAGTTTCGGCGAGCAGGACGGCATTAACTCGGTCTATTCGCTCTTCGAATCCGGCGGCGAGCTTTACGCCTACGGTCACGTCCTCGGCGACCGGAAGGCCAGCGTGTTCGACGGCGGGAAGCTGGACATCCTGAACCCCGGCTCCGAGACGTATTGGTCAAGTCTTGGACGGTTCGACGGCGAGCATTTTACGTGGCTCATGCCGACTGCGCTGAGAGGCGTAGATATTAGTTGGAGCGACAAACCTTTCGTTATTCAGGCGCGCACCGGCGAGTGGTGGATAGGCAGATATCTATTCCCACGAGTGCGCGACTTTGCAGAACTCAAAAACGCACGGCCCGTAGCTGTTTACACAACCAAAGACGTGGCGAGGCCGATCGTGTATAGCATCTATGAAGACTCGCGCGGCGACGTTTGGATTTCAACTGTCAATTCAACGGGCAACGGGCTGGCCCGCTGGGAGCGCGCGACCCGTTCCGTGCGCGACATGGCCGGCACGGAAGGCTTGCCGGCCCTCAAGGAGACCTTACCCATCTCGTTTCAGGAAGACGCGGCGGGAAACGTTTGGGTGGGATTCAACAACAATGGCGGGCTGGCGCGTTACGCAGGAGGCCGCTTTACCGTCTTTACGACGGATCACGGCCTGCCTGCGGGCAGAATTAACGACTTGTATTTAGATCGCGCAGGCCGGCTCTGGATCGCCTCGGGGCGTGGCGGCCTCGCTCGAGTGGACGATCCGACTGCCGCAACGCTGGCCTTCATTAATTACACGACTGAGCAAGGCCTGTCCAGCAACTTTACCAACGCGATCACTGAAGACCAGCAGGGGCGCATTTATGTCGGCACAGGGCGGGGCCTCGACCGGATCATACCGGCCACCGGGCGCATCAAACACTTCACGACCGCCGACGGATTAGTGACGGGCGAAATCCGTACTGCGCTCAGCGATCGTCACGGGGCGCTTTGGTTCGGCACGACTCAAGGCTTGTCGCGCTTCGTGCCCGAAGCGGAACAGCCCTCCTTGCCACCACCGATTCTGATTAACGGCTTGCGGCTGGCGGGCGAGAAGCACAAAGTCTCGGCCCTGGGAGAGACGGAAATCGTACTGCCAGAACTCGGCTCGGGCGAGAATCAAATGCAAATAGATTTCGTCGGCCTCAGCTTAGCGCCCGGCGAATCGCTCCGCTACCAATACAAACTCGAAGGTGCGGACGCGGACTGGGGAGCGCCGACCGAGCAACGCACAGTCAACCTCGCCAGCCTCGCTCCGGGCAAGTATAAATTCCTTGTCCGCGCGATTACCTCCGACGGGGCCACGAGTCCGCAGCCCGCCGCCGTCACGTTCACAATCCTGCGGCCGGTCTGGCAACGTTGGTGGTTTCTGGCCTTGACTGGGGCGCTACTTATTTCCGCGGCTTTTGCGTTGTATCGTTATCGCGTGGCTCGCATCCTCGAACTTGCTAATGTACGCACACGCATCGCCACTGATCTGCACGACGACATCGGTGCAAACCTGACCAAGATCGCCATCCTTAGCGAAGTCGTGAAACAACAACTTGATCATGGCAAGGGCGAAAAGGATGACTCACTTTCTTCGATTGCGCGTATTTCACGCGAATCGGTAGCTGCGATGAGCGACATCGTCTGGGCCGTTAATCCAAAACGCGATTCTCTGCGCGATCTCGTGCGTCGCATGCGACGACACGCAGAGGAAGTTTTCGTCACGCGCGATATCAAACTGGATTTCGCGGCTCCCGAACCGAATCTGAAACTTGGCGTGGACGTCCGGCGCGATCTGTTTCTGGTTTTCAAGGAGGCAGTCAATAACGCGGTGCGCCATTCCGGCTGCTCGAGAGTCGCAATCGCCCTGGCCGTCAGTGGTCAAAGTCTTGAGCTTGAGATTAATGACAATGGGGTCGCGTTTGACCCAAAGGCTGAAAACGACGGTCAAGGTTTAACCAACATGCGCGAGAGGGCGAAGAAGTTGGGCGGCGAACTTGAATTGACTTCTGAGCGATCTGGCGGCACCAGAATCCGGATCCGCGTGCCTTATGCTCGCACTGCTCGCCTGGCGCCTCCGACGTCGTTAAGATAACCCGACGATTAAATAGCGCGGCTCGAGCGCAACCAAGGTAATTTCACGCAAAGACGCAAAGTCTAGTAACGCATTCTTCTTTGCGTCTTTGCCCCTTTGCGTCTTTGCGTAACATTCTTGCTTCGAAAACAAGATTCTGGACTTTTTGAATCCGTGTAATCTGCGTAATCTGTGGATTGACGTGCGGCGGATGGGAAATCCACCCTACGTGAACTCGTAGGGTGACATGACCTCCTTTTAAGAGTAGCGTGGCCTGGCTCGCCTTGGCTCTCATTCAGATGAACCTGACTGCAAACAGATCAGAAACTCAGACTCCCGTTTCCGCGACTGGGAGTATCCGCGTCGTGCTTGTCGAAGACATGCGTGAGGTGAGAGAAGGATTGGCGGTGCTAATTAACGGCACCGCAGGTTTCCAGTGCGTTGCGAGCTACCGCACAATGGAAGAAGCCCTTGCCGGAATTAACGATCCCCTGCCGGATGTCATTCTCACCGATATTGGCTTGCCGGGGATCGACGGCATCGAAGGCACGCGCATCCTGCGTGAGCGCTTTCCCGACGTGCCGATTTTGGCGCTCACCGTTTACGACAACGAGGAAAGGGTGTTTGACGCGCTTTGCGCGGGCGCGAGTGGATATCTATTGAAAAACACGCCGCCGGCGCGCTTGTTGGAAGCAGTGAAGGAGGCAGTTAACGGCGGCGCGCCGATGTCGCCTGAGATTGCTCGCCGCGTGGTCAAACTCTTTCGCGAGTTCCGTCCGCCCGCGCGCGCCTCATGTCATCTCACACCTCAGGAAACCGAGCTTCTCAGGCTGCTCGTTGACGGCCATCATTACAAGACCGCCGCGCACGAGCTGGGCATCTCTACGAACACGGTCTCTTTCCACCTCAGAAACATCTACGCCAAGCTGCAAGTCCATTCGAAGTCTGAGGCCGTGGCGAAGGCCTTGCGCGAGCGATTGATCTAAGAACGAGGCCAAATCAGCTCACTCGTTTCCTTGATGAGCGGGAAAGCCCCAATGCGCAAGTCGGGCTATCAGATGATTAAGATACTGCCGCAACTCTGCAGTGGAAACGCCGCCCGGCGGCATTAAATCATCCCCTAAGAGAATTTGACTGAGCACCCAACTCAGTTGTGCTGGTGTCAGCCCTCTGTCTTTCAGGGCGGCGGCTGGTAGCGCATCTTCAATGCGGTAGCCGTTCATCTCGAGCGCACGCACGTCAACCACATCCCGGATTTCGCTTCTCGACAATAAGGCGCAGAGTTTGTTCGCCAGAATCTCTTCTGGCGGATCAACGCGGATGCCGTTCATGACAGGCTTTTCGACAATCAACTGCGCGACGCGCTCGCGGGCCAAATCAATCACGATGGCTTCGGAGCCGCGGCGCAAAAGTAAGCGACGGAAGTCGGGCGCGGTTTGGATCGATTCAAGCGAGGCTCCCCACTGTCGGGCGATTTCACCAATCACTGCTTGTCCGTCATCGAGCGCATCGCTGAGAGTAAAGAGGTCTAAATCGTGAGTTTCCCGGTGTCCGAGGTAATAGCCCGCCAGGGCAGCTCCGCCGGTTAAGAAGAAACGCTGTTCGCGCCCGAAAAAGGCCGCCAGAAGTTCCTGTTGCAAAGCGCTGAGTTTGCTATTTTCCAATGAGACCTTCTTGATGCCAGCGATTTAAGAGAAATTCCCAGAAGTCGCGGCGCCGCCCAAGTTGCCGGGAGATATCGGACCATCGGCGCCAGACCGTTTCGGGCGAAGTGAATTGCCAGACATCCGTATCCCGCGCCTCCCGCAATAATTTGGACAGCAAGCGTATTTGTTCGGCTGGCGAAGCGGTCCTCAATCGCCGCCTAAACTCTGCGACCGTCATCGGCTCGTCCCACAGAAAATAAGGAACGGCCTGCGCGTTATCAAAATCGCTAGAAAGAGAGACACTCATATGCTTCTCCAATGGCAGGGCTGCAACAATCGAACAACCAGAATATGGCGTCAGGGATATTCCGAGCAAGTCAATCGAACTCTGATCAGGTCATCCGCGGGCCGCACTACCTACCAATCAAGGTAGTTACATCCGGCCGCCGCGTGATGTTAAAAAAGCGCATCCGTTCAGACGAACCCACTGACGCGCCGCGTGTCAGACCCTCGCCATGGCTTTGACAGGAAGTCCGAAACCCGCGAAATGGAGGTCCAATGACGAAGAGATTCACAGCCGCCTTGAATCGTTTCTGCTTACTCCACCTGCTCGTCATCGCCCTCGTCCTCCTGCTGCCCGACCCTTCGTTGGCTCCGCAATCGACATTGACCGACGACGCACACCCCTCAAGAATTTC
This sequence comes from Pyrinomonadaceae bacterium, assembly GCA_050748205.1. Lineage (GTDB taxonomy): Bacteria > Acidobacteriota > Blastocatellia > Pyrinomonadales > Pyrinomonadaceae > PSRF01. The sequence goes on from JBOGOU010000024.1 coordinate 12,540, forward strand.
GGTTCCGAAGAGTTGCTCCAAGTGGTGGGTGGGAACGGAAAGCAGTGTGTTCGTGAGATTCAGGAGATTGTGATGAGAAGAATCAAAGTAAGAAAAGAGCGCGCCATTACGCTGTCGCTGGTGTTGGGACTGAGCTTGGTGGGTCTCTCGCTGCTGCTCGCCCGTCCTCCTGTGAGCCGAGCTGCGACCCTCACGGTGACGAGCACCGCCGATAGTGGGCCCGGTACGTTGCGGCAGGCAATTCTCGACGCAGTGTCGGGTGATACGATCACCTTCTCGCTGCCTGCGAACAGTACGATCACGCTGACGAGCGGACAGTTGTTGATTAACAAGAATCTGACAATCAATGGCCCTGGCGCGAATCTGTTGACTGTGCAGCGCAGCACCGCATCCGGCACACCGGCTTTCCGCATCTTCGCTATCGATGCCAACATCAACGCCACCCTGAGTGTCAACGTGCCGCCATTGTTGAGAATACCGCCGCGGAAGGAGTTGCCGTCGGGAGCGTTTCCATTGGCAATCGTCAGGCCCGAGATGCATACGTGCAGGACTCTCAAATACAACCGGAAATGACAACACGTTTGTGGGAGTGGACGCGGGGCAATCAAACGGAGGGGGCACTAGCAACTCTTTCTTCGGACGCAACGCAGGTCGGGCCAACACCGCCAGCTTCAATTCTTTCTTCGGCTTCGGCGCGGGCGAAAACAACACGAGGGGCATTGACAACGCATTTTTCGGTGCGAGAGCTGGCTTTTCAAATCAGAGTGGCGATAGTAATGCTTTCTTCGGAGGTAGCGCTGGCGTGAACAACACTGCAGGCAGTGCTAATTCCTTTTTTGGAATCGCCACGGGGTTTACCAACACCGAAGGTAGCGGCAACTCTTTCTTCGGAAGAGCCGCAGGTGTCTTTAATGTAAATGGGAACAATAACTCATTCTTCGGAATGCGAGCAGGAGTTGACAATACGGAAGGTAGCAACAACGTTTTTGTCGGGCATGAGAGCGGATTATCTAACACCATCGGCAGCAATAACACTCTCATCGGGCCGCTCGCCAACGTCGGCGCATCCGACCTTACGAACGCCACCGCCATCGGCGCGGGTGCCATCGTCAGCGCAAGCAATTCGCTCGTGCTCGGCAACAACGCCAACGTCGGCATCGGCACCTCCACACCAGGCTCGAAGCTGACGGTCGTCGGGTTGGTTGAGTCCACCACCGGCGGCGTCAAGTTCCCCGACGGAACAGTTCAAACCACCGCGGCGGGTGCAGGTTCGATCACCGGCATTACAGCGGGAGCGGGACTTACCGGCGGCGGCAACAGCGGCAATGTCACGTTGGATGTCGGAGCCGGCCAAGGCATCAGCGTCGCCGCAGACGCAATATCAATTGCCGATCTGGGCGTGACGACAATCAAGTTGGCAGACTCTGCGGTTACCTCGCCGAAGATCGCCGCCAGTCAGGTCGTTAAGAGCCTGACTGTTGGCGCCACCACGCTCAGAGATGATCTCACGTTGGCGGCAGGGTCAGGCATTACGCTCACGCCCGCGGGCAACACAATAACGATTGCGGCCACAGGTGGCGGTTCCATCCTCAACCAGACGACACAGCAGACAGGCGCGAACTTCAACATCGATGGTACCGGCACGGCGAACACCTTCAATGCCACGACGCAGTACAACCTCGGCGGCCAACGCATTTTGCGCGCAGACGCGACGGGAGGCTCGTTCGTCGGCTTCAACGCAGGTCTTAGCAATCCAACCGGAATCCGCAACACATTTGTCGGCGGGGGCGCCGGACAAAACACCACCACCGCTTGCTGTAATTCTTTCTTTGGCACAGCCTCGGGCGGCACTAATACTGAAGGATTCAACAACAGCTTTTTCGGCAATTCGGCAGGTGGAGGAAACATCACCGGGTCGAACAATTCCTTTTTCGGTGCCGACGCAGGCCACAACAACACCAGCAGCAACAATTCATTCTTTGGGAGCGCTGCCGGTGAAAACAACACGAACGGCAGCCGTAACGCATTCTTCGGGAGCAGCTCAGGTAGAAGTAACACTTTCGGAAACGATAACGCTTTCTTCGGCTTCAATGCCGGTTCCTCTAACACGGCCGCCGGCAGTAACGCTTTCTTCGGCGTCAGCAGCGGCCTCCTCACCACCGAAGGCGGCAACAATTCTTTCTTCGGCGCGGGCGCAGGGTCGGCGAACGTGACGGGGCAAAACAATTCCTTCTTCGGAGCGCTCGCCGGGTTCAACAGCACGGGAAGCAGCAACTCCTCCTTCGGTCACCGCGCCGGCTTCAGGTCGAGCGGCACCCTGAACGTCTACGTCGGCTTCAGCGCCGGTGACGGCCCGACGACGGGCAGCAGTAACGTTTACGTAGGAGCCCATACGGGCGAGTTTGATACGACGGGGAGTAACAACACCTTTATCGGCACGGAATCCGGGCGCGCCAACTCAAACGGCAACAACAACACCTTCGTCGGCTACCGCGCTCAAGGATTGGTTGGCGACAACTTCACGAACGCCACCGCCATCGGCGCGAACGCGTCGGTCTTGCAAAGCAACTCGCTTGTGCTCGGCAGCGTCAACGGCATCAATGGAGCGACCGCGGACACGCGCGTCGGCATCGGCACGAACGCGCGCCCAAAGCTAAGCTCGACGTGACGGGCGGCAACATCCTCGTCGGCTCGCCGGGACAAGGAATCATTCTGAGGTCTCCGAACGGCGCGACCTGCCGTTTGCTTTCGATTGACAACCTAGGGGCGATAGCGCTGACGGGGGTCGCGTGTCCTTAGTTCAGGTGAATCTGACCGACCTAAAGGCAATAACCTGCTAACGGCAATCGGCTTGTTTGAGAATGTCAATCGCTTCACTCATGACACTCACTCGCACCGACAAGGAGTGCCAATGAAAAGGACTCTAATTTGTTCGTTGTAGTCGTTCTGTGCGCTGATACAGGAATACGTGCTACCCACAACGAGTTCGGCGGCAGCGTGATTGCTGGTGTCGACACTGCGGCAATCTGATGGAGTTTAAGGGTTAAACAGATGAAACGGACTAACGTGTCTCGAATCAAAACTGGCTCGGCTGCGGTCGGCAAAGCGAAGGCTCGCCAGGCCATCAAGCGGGCCGTGGCCGGAGTGACGGAACTGAATGAGCGTAGAGTGCGCGAGCGTGAGGAGACGAAGGCTGCTGCACTCGCGGAGGTCAGGATCGTTCAGAGCGCGATTGAAAAGCTGATCGAGCAGGATGAGGCAGCCAAAATCGCCATTGGGAAATTGCGTCGACAGGGTTCCGATCTAAATCTGCGTCTTGACAGGACATTCGAAGAAGCGCTTCGCCCGGCCCAACAGTCATTGCTCGCGCTGACTTTGCATCAGCACGTTCATGTGATCGGGCTCCCGTACGACTTCGGGTGGAATTGGGGCAATCCAAACTTGCAGGTGTCGGATCCGGCATATGGCTGGGCCGGGGTTTTTGCTTATTCAAACCGCACGTCCGCAGCGGCTGCGGGGATCGGAGTCATTTTGACAACCGATAAGCCGGCAATTGTCTCGGTGCGCCCTTTTATTCGATATACCTGGCAGTATCAAATGATCGTCTCGGGAATTGGTTCGAATGCCGACGTGCGCGGCGGAATCGACTGGAGCGCATGGGTCGATGGCACTCTGCTCTCACCCGGGATCCGCCGCCATCAGGCATTCTCTGACTCGATTAGCTGGGTCTCAAAGCGTAACGAACTTGGCGACGGTGACGCGCCGATGGACCAAGTCTCTCTGGATTTCACGATGGCTCCCGGAAAAGTCTATTCAGTCAACTTCGGTTCTTGGGTGGAGTGCGAGCATGAAAACTGGATTGGCAGTGCAGCATCGGGAGCCAAGGTGGAGGCAACAATACCATTCATCGCTGTTCTAAGGTTCGTAGCCGGCTGACCCGATTGCGTCAAGTCGTTTCCGCAATCATGTCTCTCGCAGATGCTAATGAGCCCTCGACAAATATGTCCCATATCTGAGACACTACCCAAGTGAAGTCTGCCGTATTTCACCCAAAGGCTCGGGACGCCATAAGAGAGTTTCCCGAAGACGTGCGGCGTGAATTCGGCCAGATCATTTTTGATTTACAGAAAGGCAAGAAGCTCTCCATGCCATTGTCGCGACCGATGGCTTCGGTCGCGTCAGGTGTTGAGGAATTGCGTGTCAGGGACCGTTCCGGCGCATACCGGGTCTTCTATTACACCAAGCTGGCTGATTCAGTATTGATCTTCCATGCTTTCGGAAAGAAGACCCAGAAGACGCCGTCGCAAGAGATTGCTTTAGCGCAGAAGAGACTTAAGGAGATGCTCGATGAAGAAAGTTAAACCAATTGTGGCTCGCAATGCGAGAGAACTCGCGAAGGTGTTGGGCTTGGCACCCGCCGAAGGAATGGAGATCGCATTCCGGAGCGACTTGAACGACAAAATCATTGAGGTTGTCGCCAAGAAGGGATTGACACATTCAGACGTGGCGCGGCTCGCTCACACGTCACGCACTCGCGTGACCGCTATTCTGAACCGCAACACCCACGACATTTCAACGGACCTCATGCTGCGAGTATTGGCCTCGCTTGGGGTGCAAGCGAAACTCCAATTCAAGAGCGCTGCCTAAGATTTATGGGCGCTCAATCGCGCCGATTACAGCTCCGAAGTGTTTTTCAACGCGCCGGCCCTTACCGCTGGAAGTGTTTAGCTCTTCGGATCGCAATCTTGCGTGACGCTTTAGGCTGCGGGAACCCTGCACTCGGGAACGGAACCATACAGCGCCCGTAATTCTCGATTCGCTCGAGCGCTTCTCGGAATATCTGAAAAGTTAGAGATTTTCCTCGGTTCTTAACGATAGCTCGACCATGCGTTCCAGGAGTTGGTCTGGTGGTAAACCGACGAAGTTCCTCAGCACGAGCTCCTTGGAATACAGTCGGATCAGGTAACGAAGCTTGAGCGACTTGTTGCGGGCAGCGTACACAAAATCGCGGTGACCGTTGTTGACGACAATTATGTTCCGCGTCGAATCGAATCTGGAGCGCCACGAATCCCCGGGCGCGCTTTCGAAAGTGTAACCGGGCAAACCCGCCGATTCGACCAGTGTTGTTCCAGCCTGCGGCAGCAGTTCGTGCGTCACCGTTATTAGCGCGTCGCCTGAACGTTCAATGTCGCCCTGACGAACCGACACCTTCACGCGTACCAGGCCGGGCTCGGCTGGCGCAAGGAAGTTCACTGCTTGATCGTGACGACGATCTAGAGTGCCGTTACCTTCTACCACTTCCCACATGAATGTGAGATCGGCTTCGACGCGGCGACGGGATCGATCATACGGCAACGCACGCAGCGACCTTCGCTCGCCAACCCGCACGACGCTCGAGGCGGGCGAGACCGCGACACTGAAAAGCGGACCGGCGAACTCGAAAAACTGCCGCTGCTTTGCGTTGCCGGTCTCAGGTTCTGGAGCACCGACCGTAAGTCCTGCGCCGGAATCGAACTCGCGATTGATGTTTCCGGAACCGCGTTGTGCGCGGGTATGAATATCGAACCAGTCGTACTCTTCGGCCGGCAGCGCCAGCAATGCCTCGCGAAATGCGCGCTGGATTGTGTTCAGCAGCTCACGGCTCGTTTGCTCTTCCTCAGCTCGACGCTGTGCTTCGAGCATCTCAATCAGCTTTTCCTCCAGCGGGAGCAACGCATCCAAAAGCGCGGCATAAGCTTCATCGTGGATAATGCCGCTACGGGTGCCCGGTGTTAGATTGATGAAAGGAGCATCGATGTGACCTTGCAGATATCGTGTTGTCCACGGCGGTTTCGCCAGTTCGTCCACCACGGAAATATCTTCGAACACACGCGTGCCGTGTCGAAACAGCGCGACTCGATTCGTTTCTCTGGGTTCGTTCATGTAAAGCTCAACGTAAACGTCCCCGAGCGTAGCGCGAATGGTCGGCAATTGATGCAGCAATCGTCCTTCGTATTGCCGTGGCTCCACTGCGTACTGCTTCCGAGCGATCTTGTCGATCACCGTAATACGCACGCCGGTGTGGCGGATACGGTCGCGCAACTCCGCCGCAAGGTACCACTGGATCTTTTCTCCCGAGAGCGAACGAATTCCGTCGAGCAGCCTCGCTATTCGCAATTGAGTTCCGGGCTCAACAAAAAGCGCGCGTTTGACTTTGACCGCGTAGCTCGGGTCGCCTTTTCGCATGACCATTTGCCATGCACGATTGTCCGCCCCTGTAGACGTCAGCGTCAGTTCCTCTCCAAGCGTCCAAAAGGAAAGCAGACCGATGCCGAACTCACCCTGAAGTCCGGCGGCGCCTTCCACCTTGAGCCGTCGCTTCACGGAGTCGCAAATATGTGTGGCGACATAGCGAAAGTCCGGCCGGCCGTCTGCATCGCGGGGGATGCCCTGCCCATTATCCCGGACCTCCAGGTAGTGGCGACCTTCGCTGCGACCGCGAACAATCGTGACATTCGTTGCGCGCGCATCGATGGAGTTCTCGACCAACTCGGCGACGGCCTTCAGCGGATTCGATTGCGACAGCGCGATGATTGTGATCGCATTCCAGTCGTTGCCGATGCGGAGTTTGCCCCGCTGATCAGAGCGATCTCGCGACTCTAATTTCCGAGACATACCTGACCTCATTTCCTTCGAATCGCGCCATCGTGAGTTTGAAGAAGGAATAAAAAACTCACGCGACGTAAATGTAAGAACACTAACTGGATATCTGGTGCCCCCGCAGGGATTCGAACCCCGAACCAACAGATTATGAGTCTGCTGCTCTAACCGTTGAGCTACAGGGGCACAAGAACTTACAGGCGGTCGCCTTGGGACTGTAGCGGAAATTGTGGCGACTCCTTGTCGTTTTCCGCTTTTCAACCGCCTCTCTATTCAGATTAGCGAAGCGCCCGAAGGCGCGTTCCTGCCCTTCCGGCGTCGGGTGGATGTAGCGTTCAGAAATCGTCACACTACTATGACCCGCAACCTTCTTGATCGTGAAGGCATCTGCGCCAGCTTTCACCGAACCTCGTTTAATACGTGTGTCGCAATGAGTGTATCACGCAGTCCTTTGGAAGCTGGAAATCGCCCCTTAGCTTGCTGTGAAGATGGTCAAGCGAGGTCACGAGGTACGCTTTGCCACTATTATTGGCGAACACATACTCCGATCTACTCTAAAGCGATTCGATTACGCGTTAAGGTGATGGTGTCAGGAGTTTATGAACTAGGAACGATCCGCCGGGCCAGCAGTAAAAGCCAACCACTTGATGCGTTTATTCGGCCAGTCGGTGCTCGAGAGCCCGCCTCGCTCACCAGTGAACTGGACGATGATTGGAGATCCTTTCGGTGCCGTGTCGGGCCCATCAGTGCGGAAACAAAGATAAGAACCAGGGGGCCAGCTCAAGCGGAATTTCCGGCGAACTGGGCGACTCCAGACCGGGGGCCTGCCAACGAGACTAATCAATCTCGCCAGGCGGCCTTGTCTCAGAAGGTCGCGAGCTTGTTGGACCACCTGTGGCTGACCCATCAACGGAAGACGTTGGAGAAGAGTCTTCTGCCGTTTAGCCAGCTTCGACAGCGCCTCATTGGAAGCGTCAGGCCCTCTTCCGAGCGTCTGGTGAGCACCAAGCCACAATTCGTCGAGCCGAGCGTGTGGTCGAATTAGCTCGAAAAAGTCTTTCAGCGGTGCGTCCAAATCTTGCTTTTGGAAATGAACCAGCAGCGTCGCGTTGATGCCGCAAGCTTTGATAAGTGAGATACGTGTCTTGGGATCATCATAAACCGGCCACTCCAAAGGGGACTCAGGAATGAAGCTGGGAGGCGGCGGATGTAACATAATCACCAAAGAAGCACGTGAGATGCGGCGACCGTAATCGCTGAGATGCCTAAAGAGTTCCTGATGCATTGGCAACAGGGGATCCCAAGTGCCTACGACAGCCACTGCGGGTGACCCATTGATGTGACCGTGAAGACTTGCTTTCATGATCTTTACTGGCTGGCACAACTACTCAGCCAGGATGCGGAGAGAAGAGGTGCTCGGCCACCAACAGCGTGCAGCGCTAGGGCGGTCGCGGGTCCGAGAAAGCCAATCCACAGGTCGGGCGTGATGACCTTCGGCTCTTCGGAACACCATACACTGTGACGCTGAAGACGCTGACAGAGAAGTCGAAGCGTGGCTGCCACCCTCGAAGCACGCTGTAGAGCGAGGCTGCGATAGCGAGGTAGCGCCGCCAGCATCCTCCAGAGCTCAAGATAGCCTGAGAGACCGTGACAATAGGTCGGGTTGTCGATTGGATTGGTAGTGGCATCGACAAATGCGTACGCGGCCCAATCGATCTCCGCTTGTAACGCCGAATTGTCGCCGAAGGCCTGAAGCAGACACCAAAGATAGCCCGCCGTACCGTGACACCAGCTCACGACAGGCGCAGGCGCGGGGTTGGCCTCGACTTTAAGGGAAAGGGTTTGACCGCCCTGGCTAAAAGCGTTGGCGCGCAAACTACGGAAGGTCTTCTCTGCCAACTCCGTAGCTCCTTTGTGACCGAGGCGCTTGCCCCATATCGCTAAGGCCATAGCGATCCCGGCTGAGCCGTGGGCCGCACCAGTGTAAGGTGCGTCTGACGCTTCAAGGACTTGAGACGGAGGCCAGACAACTACCTGCTGTCGAACCTGTGCCGAGTCGAGCAGCAGTTGTGCTCTGCTCCGAACGATCTCCAGCGGCCACGGCTCGTTGAGAATATCAGCCAAGAGGCATCCGACCCAAAGGACCCCGGCAGCGCCGCAAAACAGATCCAGCTCCTGGGCGGGGGAAGCGGCGGCCAATAATCTGGTTCGAGCACCGGCGACAAGTTCTGGACGCGAGAGGCGTTTAGCGGCCACGGCGAGTGCCAGGGCAACACCGGCATCGCCCGTAAAAAGGCCGCATGAGTTGGCCACCGGCTCGCGGGAAATCAGCCAGTCTGCGCCGGCATTGATGTCAGCATTGAAAGACGTCCGACCAAAAGCATGATCGATCGAAGCCAACCCTAACATAATCCCAGCGGCGCCCAGATTTATGCCTTCGCAGGCGAAGTCAGATTGAAAATGAGAATTTCGCCACCAATGGCCGCGGTCTCTAGCCCGCCGGATAAAAAGCCTGGTAGCCAGGGCAGACTCCCAGGCAGCCCGTTTATACCACCGCTTATCGTGCCGCGGAGGCTTTGCGCTGGGTGCCTGTTCAACCTCTTGCGCGAGTTGATCGCAGTTCTCTGTGAGCCGAGTTGCCGCTGCGGAAACTGAGGGCCTATCCTGAGGGTCAGGGGCCATCAAGTCTTTTACCAGGCGCGCAGCGTGATGAGTGCCAGCCAAGTGTAACAGTCCAACAAGGCGTCCTCCATTTGTGGGCAACGTGACGGGGTCCCGGCCAAGGATGGTATGAGCCACACAAGCACCCAGAGCGTACACATCTCCGGCGGTAGTGACGCCGGAAGCCATAGGTCCCTCTGGAGGGACATAGCCGCTGGTTCCATCTAAGGAAGCTTGCTTACTTCCTACCCGAGCGGCTAATCCAAAATCAATCAACCGCACGATACCGTCAGCAAGCAGGGCATTTGAGAGTTTCACGTCGCGATGTGCAAAGCCTATCTCATGCAACCGGGCGAGAGCCTGCGCGAGCAAGGGAAGACTGCGAATTTGTTCCAAACGTGGTAGCTGATGAAGGGGAACTCCATCTATATCTTCTATGACGAGAACGCTCGGGTCATCATCCGACAAGTCCAGCGGCTTTGGCGCCGGTCCGTCGAACTTGGAGAGGGCGACAAGGACAGAATACTCATTCTTAAGCTTGTCACGCGCGTCAAACCCCCGAAGATCTCCTCCAACCCCGTGGCGAACTGTCTTTAGGATGACGGTCTCACAACTATTTATCTCCAATCCGAGGGCGATCCGGCTGAGAGCGCTGCTGTGAACCAGGGCTAGTGGAAGGTATCTTCTCTCACCTATTAAGATTTCGCGCATCACGTCGGGCTGTATGGGCAATAGAGATGGCACTGGAAGCTCAGGAGCGCAGCCCGGTTGCCCGCCATTTGAGGTGCACTGATCTTTAACCAGCGAACCATCCGGTGAACGCAAGGTAAACGACGGTCGACCGACGGAGTCTTGAACGATCTCCCCACCGCCGAAGGCCCCGTAACGCATTGAGACCGCCCCTCCCCTTCTGAGGGTTACATCGGAAATGACTGCCGGCCCCCGCGTCTTCGGACAGACCTGGTCAAGCTCCCGCGCGAGAGTCGCAGCTTCCTCGACAGTGCGAGGATAAACGGTAACGATTTTTCCGAATTGGGTTGCGCCAGCTTGCCCATAATTAATGGCGGCGATGCCTTGGACTTCATTGGGCAGCTTGAAGGAGGCGCGGCGTGTGCGAAGAAGCGGAAGGATATCCTCAAAAAGACGAAGCGCCTCCACAGCAGCGATTGAGATGTGAATCTTCCAACCCTGCGTTGGCAGCAAGTTATATGTCCGAGAAAAGTAGCGCCAAGTCAGACCGCCAGTCTGTTGGTCGTAGACCTCCCACCCTTCTCCCAGAGAAGTGGCGAACTCCTCAAGAAGTTCCTGGTATTGGCGAGTCAGGTCTCCTTCGCTTCTCGGGCCGGCTCTTTGTTGAATGGCCTCGTTCACGGTTCTTTAGAATTAGGCATTCAAGAGAGAGACGCCTTCCCATTGAGGCTAAGGCGACTTTATGGTTGATCTATGCTTTGAAAATCAAATTTGGCTGTACTCCAGCACGTCAGACAGCAACTGGTGCAACAACATCCGGTGCATATGCAAAAGTCAAGAAATCCCGCATCAACAAACGGCGATTCTCGCATCTTGAAGTCGGCGTCAACCCGCAAGATTTCTAATTGGGCCTCTTCATTGAGCCCGACCGAACCTAAAACTTCTCTCGGGTTCACAAAAAACCTGCGCTTCAGCCCGCGATCCTTTTTCATTCTGTCCCTTAGTCGTCCGGCAATGGTCCGCACCGCGGCGTGATTGAGCGCCACAACGCCGTACTTTGCATCAAGCTTCACACTCGGTTCTCCGGCTTGACCCATTGACCTTGTTTCCTGAGCCATCGCGGTCTCTGATGGCAACGAGGCTCCAATTGCGGCTACCGCTCCAATAGATCCAACTTTCTTGAGAAAATCCCTCCGCTCCTCACGCCTCAGAGTGGTCCCTTTTTTACGGTTTTCCCGCTTTTTGGTTGCCACAGCATCTCCTTTCGCGGCGGTAAGCGCCGATGACGGTGAGTGAGATTCCTGCTCGCTCCAAGGCGGATTCCATCCGCAAACTTGAACCGAGGCAGTTCTGTTTTCAACTTAGTTTGCTGGTGAAGAGAGGTGGCTTGGTCGTGTTGCTCAAGCATGTAGCAAGGAGACTCGCCGAGCGAAACCTATCAACGCCTAAATGATGTGCAAGGGCGGGAGAACAATATCCCCACTCTGGCTGCCTGTCAATAGGTCGAATTGCCTCATCTGGAACCCACACCAAATGGGCGAATTGATTATCTAAAACCCACTCGAAATGGGTATCGTTTCCATATCAACATCACGAGCTGTTATCTTGGGTATCATACTGTAAAGATAAGCCTCTACGGAGACCTAAGTGCCGCCGCGATTGAACGTCAAGGTGATCACTGATAGTTAATGACTGTGTTTCGTCTTTTTCATAACAATAAGGAGAACGGATGCAGAAACGACAGTTGGGGCAGAGTGGGCTCACAGTTTCGGCGATAGGCTTGGGCTGCATGGGCATCTCTCAGGCCTATGGCACGCGCGATGACTCGGAGTCGCAGGCGACAATCGAACGCGCGCTCGAAATCGGAATCAACTTTATTGATACCGCAGATGTTTATGGGACAGGGCATAACGAAGAGTTCGTCGGACGAGCCATCGGTGAACGCCGGCATGACGTAGTGCTTGCCACCAAGTGTGGGTTTATCTGGGACGAGAATGGAAAAACGACAGGACTTGATGGCAGCCCCCGACATATCTTTGAAGCTTGCGAGGCGAGCTTGCGTCGTCTGGGTATCGAAGTGATCGATCTCTATTACCTGCATCGCGTTGATCGTCGAGTGCCCGTCGAAGAGTCTGTCGGCGCCATGAGCCAACTCGTATCACAAGGCAAGGTGCGTTTTCTCGGTCTTTCAGAGGTCTCTGCTCAAACGTTGCAGCGGGCTCACAAGGTACATCCGATCACTGCAGTGCAAAGCGAGTACAGTTTATGGACACGTAACCCGGAAGCAGAAGTACTTCCGGCGTGCCGCGAGCTGGGCGTCGGCTTCGTACCATTCAGCCCGCTCGGCCGCGGATTTCTCACCGGGCAAATTACAAGTGCCGCGGATTTCCCCGAAGACGATATGCGGCGCAGGTTACCGCGGTTTCAGGGCGAGAACTTTCAGAAGAACATCGAACTGGTCCGGCACATCGAGCAACTTTCTTCGGAAAAAGGCTGCACTCCGGCGCAGTTTGCGCTGGCTTGGGTACTGGCAAAGGGAGACGACATTGTACCGATTCCCGGTACGAAGCGACGGAAATACCTGGAAGAGAACGTGGGCTCGTTAGACGTCAGGCTTAACACCGATGATGTCCAAAAGATTGAGGCAATCATGCCACCGGACGCAGCGGTTGGCGCGCGTTATACCGAAGCCATGATGAAAATCGTCAATGGTTAGCGCGAAACTTGATCGCAACATCGCGCCGTTGGATCGAAAGTGAAGGCCCGAAAGCTGTACATGCTGCTCCACTTTCCATGGCACTACTTTCTGCGGTACGTACCCATCAACTCGCCCAACGCCAAGACATGACCGTCCATGTCGTGATCGACCTCCGCTCTTTCTGCCCTTGGCTGAAGCCTCAATCGGGAATCAAGCGCATAGAGACGGAAGAAGTAACGGTGCGTACCAGAAGGCGGGCAAGGACCGCCGTAGCCGACCCGCTTGAAATCATTCATGCCCTGGCTCGCCCCATTAGCTAAAGTATCAGTGGTGGGCATTCCTTCATTGAGCTCTCTGACCTCCGCCGGGATGTTGTATACGACCCAGTGTGTCCAGGTTCCACGCGGCGCATCCGGGTCATCGCAGATAAGTATGAAACTTTGAGCACCTTCTGGCACATCTGCCCACAGCAATGGCGGTGAGAGGTCCTTACCGTCGCATGTGTAAATGGCCGGGATTGGTGAGCCATGCTGGAAGGCGCTGCTTGTCAGTTTCACGTTCGGTAAGACCTCCTTCTTCTGCGCTCTGCGTGGCTCACCTTCTCTTCTACATCCGAGTAAGAGTAAACCAAGAACGAGAAGGAATGCAGTTTTCAGTATTGTGAGCATGCTTCCCGATGACTTAAATCTAGTGCGGCTTGAGGCGGGCGCAAACCGACTCTGGACACTTGAGTCGTCTCACTACCGTCCCCGGCGCGTGCGCTTACGGCCCGCATCACCTTTCGAAACAGCAAATTTGATGTGCGCCACTCTTGTGAGATTTTGGTATTAGAATCAACAACGCATGTGGATAAAGCCGACCAGGATATTTCATAGCGATCTCCTTGATCAATCTCGGAGGAAGTGGGCATACAGGTGGTCCACCACGATGGGAGGGCTCCTATTCGGAGGAAGTAGGCGAAGCAGCCTGCTTTCTATTCCAGATTGGAAGAGAAGTCAATTACACGCGTCCCGTCTTGTCCCCGGGGGAAAGGCCGGCGAGCGTCTAACTCCGAAGGAGTTGGCAAATTCCAGCCCAGGGTTTCCTACCCTGGGTCGCGGCACGTAAGTCTCAAGAGCTTAACTTTGAAGGAGTTCGCGAACATTGGCGAACTCTTTCAGAGTTCTCAATCCTGCTGGGCCAACCGAAAACCCAGGGTAGGAAACCCTGGGCTGGAACTTGCGAACGCCTTCGGCGTAGGTTTGTTAGACACTTTTTGTGCAAAGCCCCTTAGGACAGCCAAGAAGCTCGCTCAGGCTACACAGCTTTTGCGACGATCCACAATTGACATCACTTCAATACCGCAGCCTGCGGGCTGAGCAGTAGACGGTGCCAACGCTGAAAGGTGTTAATTGACTCGTTTGGATAGACTCTTACGTAAGCAGTCTGCAGGTAGAGTTTCTCGGGACTGGGCCACTCTACACGCACGATGGGGTTGAATGATGGAGGCGGGCCTTGTGGGGCCGGTGTTGCCTCGGCTGCCTTGTTGTTTGTGTTGTCGCTCTTCTTCCTGGCACTGGAGTGCTTTTCTTCGTACGCCAAAGAGGCGGCAATCAGCGCGTCGCGGAGAGGAATACGCGCCTGCGTCGGTTTGTTTGTGGCCGCGTCATAGATCGCAACGTCAGTTTCGAAGGCGGTGGCAACTTTTGACGAGTCCGGAGACCACGCAGGCAAACACTCGGTTGCTTGATCATCGAGCAAACGCTCGTTGCCCTCGATGGTCAAGAGGCGCGGCCTCCCGGTGGGCAGCTTAAAAACCTTCTCGCGTGCGTCCCATTCTTCTTCCTTGCAGGCCATCGCTACGAGCGCATGATTGTCAGGCGCCCAGGAGAAATAGAAATAGATCAAGCCTTCGCGAGTCGTCAGGGGCTTCAGGTCGTAGCCATCGCGGTTGCAGATATAGATTTGCTCAGTGTTGAATGCGGCGACCGGAGCAAAGGCTGGGGCAATCGAGGGCGAAGGCTGCGGCGCAACCTCCGATGACGGTACCGCATCGGGAGGCGGGGTGGGAGTCGGGCTTGGCTTAACACTCTTGTGCGCGATAAAAGCTATGAAGTTTCCATCGCCGGACCAGGCAACAGTTTCGGGGAAAACACAGGCGAGGTCAGGCGGTGTTAGATTACGCAGAAACTTTCCGTCGGCAGCATAGAGGTCGATGCGAAAGACCGAGCTGGGAGCGTCTTCCGTACCGTAAAGCGCTAACGCTCGTTGCCCATCAGGTGAAGCGACTGTGCGCAGGAGCGCGTCATCTGGCCTGGTTGTCGCAAAGTCTGTTTGAATTGTGGCCAACTTTTCGAATGCGTCCGCATTCTGGATTTCTGCGGGCACACCAACGTCGGCTTCAAAGCGGTAGGCAAGGCGCTGCGCCGGAACGTCACGCAAAACGAGGGGCCGGACATCCTGCCTCTCAATGATTGCCTTGCATCCCGCCACCGCGGCAATCAGACTCATTATTATTGTAGCTGTGAGTGATGACGTGGCGTTATTTCTGGGGCTTCTGGGGATTCTTGTGCCTCCCGCAAACAAGGATGCCGCGTAGAAAGTCTGATCCTCTTTCCTGCGGCGCTTCACCAGCTTCTGGTCGAAACGAATTGCAAACTGCTTCAAACTGCCCAAGCAGCCGAGATGATATGGAGGCCCGAATACGATGTCAACGAACTACTCTCCACTCTACTTGTCGGGCCTGGGGGGTGGAGGCGTCTGGCCATACACAAGCTCTTCCGCAAGCCGGGGATTTAGAGCCAGCAACGCTCGAATCGTATTTCGTGGTGAGAGGTGATCTTCGTCGCCTTCGTCTTCCTCAACACAGTTGTGCTCGACTGCGCGAGCTATTCGTCTTGGAAGTGCATCATAAGCGGCCGTATTTGAGACGAAGCCGCGCGCAGCTATTGCCCCCACCAGATCGCAGGTCAACTCTTCCGCCCTCTGTTCGTGAATTCTCAAGTTGGTTAACCCTGACGCGCGTTGTCCGATCACCCGAAACAAAGGCCTGAGGGTGTCGCGATCGCCATCGGCGATGTGGACCAACTCATGGGCCAGCACACTGATCATGCCTTCGTCTGAAGGCAAACCAGCGAGAAATATAGTGCCGAAGGTAATGGTATGCGGTCTCTTGAGAAAGACAGAAGCGTTGTCGCGTGAGTCCATGTCCGGCTTCACTCGCCTGACCAGCTTCACCCGCGCGATCGCCCGCCGCAAATTTAGCTGGTAGCCTCGCTTCTTTTGTAATTCATAATTCGTGGAGAGTTCCAGCAACGCGCCAATCACGAGATCTTTGGCCACTGGCAGCAGGCGTTGCGCCCGGCGGGCCCCGGCTACCGCTTCCGCACTATAGATGGGAAGCGAAGGGCGACCCTGCATGTCGTCGATAGGAAGGCTGCCTTTGGGATCGTTCTTCCTCTCAGTACAGATGACGCCGATCGCCCGTTCCACCAGCTCACGGGCTTCCTTTGGCATACCCGCGGGCAAAGACCTCGAGTGTGAGCCCTTCCTTGTCGAGCGCTTTCCCTGAGCGAACGAGACGGCGACTACGAACACTGAGACGAGGGCTAGTAGAGCGACCGCAAGAGCAATAACACGACGGGAAGATCGAAAGGTGTGGAGACAGGGAGGCTGGCGGTGGTGGAGCGATTTCTTCTCACCAGAATCGTCTCGTCTCGACATCCTATATTGCCCATTCGTCATTTTCTAACTCCCACTTGTCTCTTTCGAAGGTGGGGCGCCCACGGAGTGGCGCTCCTACAGTGTACGCTAACGATCACGCCACACAGGTTTGCGCTTTTCCAGGAATGCTTTGATGCCTTCTTTGGCATCATTGGTTTTCATCAATTCAAGCAAATAAACATTTTCGATCTCCTGAAGAGCGGCATCAGTGGACCGGCCCCGGCCCAGATCGATAGCCTTTCTGGTTAACTCCAGGGCGATGGCCGAATGCTCGCGCAGCTTTGAAAGCACCTCTAGTGTTTTCTGCTCGAGATGACTGGCAGGTACAACATGATTGACAAGCCCGATCCGCGCGGCTTCAGTGGATTCAATCAGATCTCCGGTCAGGATGAGTTCGCGTGCGCGTTTCTCGCCGATGATGCGAGGCAGAAACAGGGCTGCGACGGGCGGAAACACACCCAGCTTGATTTCCGGCTGACCAAAGCGAGCCCTGTCGCTGGCGATCACGATGTCACAAGCCGCGACAAGCTCGCAGCCGCCACCGAGTGCCGACCCTTCAACGACCGCTATTGTGGGCTTGGCGATTTGCTCGAGCACACGAAAAATCAGGTGAAAGGAATCGAGCATCTGGTAAACAGTCTCTTCCACGTGCTCTTCTACCGCCACTCCCGCACTGAAAGCGCGACACTCTTTGTCAGCGTCAAAGAGGATCGCCACCAGACCGCGCTCGGTCGAACACTGCGCAAGCGCCTTGCCAATCTCCTGCATCATCGCAATGTTGAAGATATTTAGCGGCGGACGCGCAAACGTGATGCGTGCCACACGATCGTCAATATTGAATCTTATGTTTTGGTAGTTACTGACCATTGAAGTGTCGTGAACCTAATCAGGGTCGCATACCGGCGCAGCATTGTAACCCGGGAAACGAGTTATCCGAGCAAGTAAAGTCGCTTGCGGTCACTTGGCAAGTGGTACCCCCAGCCACGACTGATAGATCCGCTTCTGTTCGTCAGTGGGATTCTCGAGACTTACGATTCGATACGGCCCATCGTTCCAGCTTCCGAGTTTGATTGGGAGGTAACTGAGATCATCGAAGCGAAATATGGTGAGATTCGCGAGCTCGCCCGGCCGTTTCTCAGCCAGACGAGCATCAAAAAACTCTTTGGTGACCCGCCTGTTGTCGAGCGCAACGATCTGATCGCCTGTATTCAACCCCTGTTCGTAGGCCGGTGATCCGGCAAACACACGATTCACCATGAGCCGGTCACCTTCCTGAACCAGTTCCGCCCCAAGGTAAGCCTTCTCTGCCGGCTTACCACCAACTGGCGCGCCCGTCGTATCCAGTCGCAGACCGGCGGCGCTGAGCGATGCATTGTAATCAAGCTCTTCGCGCCCACGGACATATTTCGCAAAAAACTCTTCGAGGCTCGATCCGGCCATCAGCTCACTGGCTTTCTGAAAATCCGCTGGTGTGTAGTTGCGGTCTTTCTTGTAAAACTCGTTGTAGAGATGACGCATTACGTCGTCCAGCGATTTGGCGCCATTGCTTCGCCGGCGAATCTCCAGATCGAGCAGGAAGCCAAGGATCGAGCCCTTGTCGTAGTAGTCCACCTGTGAGTTTACCGAGTTCTCATCCTGCCGGTAATACTTGATCCAGCTATCGAAACTCGCCTCTTCCACGCTCATTGCGCGACGCCCCGGCACACGTTGCAAACCCAGAAACGATCCGGCCGCAGTCGCGAGAAACTCTCGGTCGGAGATCAGGCCTGCTCGACGAAGGATGACGTTTTCGTAATAACTGGTGACGCCTTCCGCCACCCAAAGCAGTTTTGTATAGTCCTCTTTGTTGTAATCGAACGGTCCCAGAGCATCTGGCCGGATGCGTTTGACATTCCAAAGGTGAAAAAACTCGTGCGACACCAATGTCAAGAAGCTCCGGTAGGCTGACTCAGGCTTGAAATTGAAACGGCGAAAACCAAGGGCCGTTGAGTTCAGGTGCTCGAGTCCGCCCCCGGTGTTCGCTCTGAGGTGTAGGATAAAGGTGTAATCGCGATACGGGATTTCCCCTCCCATCAACTCAATTGAAGCTTCGACAATCTTCTGCACATCGCGCCGCATTCTTTCAGGGTCATAATTGCCCTCGCCGTCGACAACGATCCGGTGCGGAACCCCCTTCACGTCAAAGGAGAGAGTTTTGAAGCTACTCACCTCGACCGGTGAATCGTAGAGCACATCGAAGTTCTCGGCGCGAAAAGTATTCTTCGGTCCTGGTGTAGCAGGCAGCCCTGTTGCCACCCTCCACGGTTGAGGAGCAAGAACCTGCAGGGTGGAAGGCGAGTTGAGGTAGCCTTCGAGATACATCAAGAGCGCGGCATTATTCCAAAAGGCATGGTCTGAGTTCAGTTGGTTGGTTCTAACCGAAAGCTCGTTCGCATAAACCCGGTAGTTTGCGCGCCAGTCACGAGCGCCATTCGTTATCACTCGCCAGGAATTCTTGTTCGTTTTTTCCCATTCGAGAGCACGGCCCGATGAATCGGCTGCGGCAAAATCCTGCACGTGACGCTCAAACTCACGAATCATGTATGAGCCCGGCGTCCACACTGGCATTACAAGCGTTTCCTCCGCGGGCACCTGAACTGAAGAGCCGCGTTTCACATGAATCTCGACCTCGAGCATGTGGGTGTGTGGTTTCGACATTGAGACAGTGAATGCAATCTCCGGTGCCGGCGCTTTCGTCTGTTGAGCGACAGCACAAATCGAGCAAGCGATGATCAGAGCCGTCAGTCTCCAGGCAGAGTTTCTTGTAAGCATCTTAAAGGCCCCTTGGAGCGAATGTTGTTGAGCGGCGATGTTACTACGAAGGAGCAAATCGAGTCTAAAACCTTATTACCACTCTTGCTCTTTTTGTACTTTTACTCATTTTTCTTTCTCACACGGGCGACATTTCGCTTCGAATAATCTAATATCTTGCTCGCTCCGAAAAACAATCGAAAGGTGGTCCACTATGTTCCGCAGAATTATCGCCACTTCGCCTACCTGGGCGACCATTCCACTTCGCCTGGCGCTGGGAGCAGTATTCTTCGCGCATGGCGCGCAAAAAGTATTAGGCAGCTTCAATGGACCAGGCTTGGGTAAATTCGTTGCCGCCTCCACTCCCTTTGGATTTATGAAACCCTCCTGGCTCTGGCTCGGGGGGGCGGCGTTTTCAGAATTGGTGGGGGGAGTTTTGGTGTTTTTGGGACTGCTGACTCGCGTAGGAGCTTTCTTTCTTGCCTGCGCAATGTTGGCGGCGGTTGTCGGATATCACTGGGGCGCGTTCTTCGCTTCAAACCAGGGCATGGAATACCCGATGTCACTTCTGGCTATGTGCCTTGCTCTTTTGATCTGGGGAGGCGGAATGGCTTCAGTCGATCTGGCCCTCTCAGGACGAAGGAGGTAGGTAAATAGAAATGGTCAGTAGTGAATGGCAAGAGCTATCGCCTTAAGGTACAAACCGTTACCATTTACGATTAACCATTTGTCATGAAGCGCTCTCCACTGGTCGTTATCTTCACCACCGTCTTTATCGACCTGCTCGGCTTCGGCATCGTCATTCCAGTCCTTCCCTTTTACGCCGAAGGCACGCGGTTCAATGCCACGCCTCGCACGGTTGGCCTACTCTTCGCGTCCTATTCGGTGATGCAGCTTATCTTTTCGCCTTTGTTAGGGCGCCTCTCCGACAAGCACGGCCGGCGTCCCATACTGCTGATCTCGATCATCGGCACTGGAATCGGCTTCTTAATACTTGGCTTCGCCACCACGCTCTGGATGCTTTTCCTGGGTCGCATCCTCGACGGCATTTCGGGAGGAAATATCTCGACAGCCCAGGCCTACATCGCCGACGTCACAACTAAGGAGGATCGCGCGAAGGGAATGGGACTGCTCGGTGCGGCTTTTGGGCTCGGTTTCATTTTTGGTCCGGCAATCGGCGGCATACTGAGCCGGTGGGGCATTCAAGTGCCGTTCCTTTTCGCTGCGGGACTTTGTTTCGCAAATGCCATCCTCCTCTATTTCACTTTGCCTGAAACAATCACGCCAGACCACCCGGCGCGTGTTTCGGCTGGACGTGGACGCGGTTTGCGCCAATTGATCACCTCGCTGAGTCACCCGCGACTGGGTTTTGTGCTCACAATTTATTTCCTGTTTATCGTCGCTTTCTCAATAATGACGACGTCTTTTTCCTTGTACACAATGTTTCGCTTTGGTTATGACGCACAGCACAACGGCTATTTCTTCGCCTACGTCGGACTCATTGCCGTCATCATTCAGGGCGTACTTATCGGTAAACTTGTGAAGCGTTTTGGAGAACTACGATTGGTAATCGTAGGCGCGCTCTTTTTTGCGGGAAGCTTGTTCGCTGTACCTTTCGTTGGGCCAAAAACTGGCGGCTTGCTGGCGCTACTCATCGGCGGCGGCATCTTTTCGCTGGGAAACTCGCTTGCTACTCCGGCTTTGACGAGCCTGGCCTCAAAGAGCGTAGGACCGGCCGAGCAAGGAAGTGTTCTGGGTGTCACTCAATCGGCAGGAAGTCTTGCGCGCGCGGTCGGCCCTTCAATAACTGCCTTGTTGATTCACAGCTCCAGCGCCTACGTGGGCGCCGACAGAATGCCGCATCACATGAGCGACCAGTCGTTGTTTGTTACTTTTTGGACCGGCTCCGTAATCATGTTTCTTGCATTCCTGCTGGCTGTTTACTTCGCGCGAGTGCACGCGCCGGAGTTTTCAGACACCGGCGCGCATGAGGCTGTGTAACTGAGGTGGAAAGGCACGCATTCCCAATTGACGCCATTCAACTCCAACAATCTCTCAGGTTGGGAAGGTGGGCTTGCCCCCGCCTCAAGTTGGAGGACACTCAGGGTCACAGGAGACTCTCAGACTTGAGTGATTCCTTTTGAAG